>NZ_JAAVJD010000015.1 GCF_012033735.1 Streptomyces lonarensis
GCGGCGGACCCGCCCCGGCCGGCGGGCCCTCCGACACGCGCCGCCCCTCGGGCGCGGGCCGCCCCGGCGGCGCGGCACCGGCGGTCGAGGACCCGGCGGACGCGGGGGAGAGCGAGCCCCCGGCCGAGACCCTCGCCGACCTGCTCGCCGAGCTCGACGAACTCGTAGGCCTGGAAGGCGTGAAGCGGGACGTCGGCGGCATGGCCAAGCTGATGCAGACCGTCCGGATGCGGCAGGACGCCGGACTGCCGGCCCCGCCGCTCAGCCGCCACCTCGTCTTCGCCGGCAACCCCGGCACCGGCAAGACGACCGTCGCGCGGCTCTACGGCCGCCTGCTCAAGGCCCTCGGGCTGCTGGAGCGCGGCCACCTCGTGGAGGTCGACCGCAGCGCGCTCGTCGGCGAGTACGTCGGCCACACCGGGCCCAAGACGACGGAGGCGTTCCGCCGGGCCCACGGCGGAGTCCTCTTCATCGACGAGGCGTACGCCCTGGTGCCCAGCGGCGTCGCCAGCGACTTCGGCCAGGAGGCCGTCGCCACGCTGGTGAAGCTGATGGAGGACCACCGCGACGAGGTTGTTGTCATCGCCGCGGGCTACCCCGAGGACATGGGGCGGTTCGTCGCCTCCAACCCCGGCCTCTCGTCCCGGTTCACCCGCACGCTCCACTTCGCCGACTACTCCACCCCGGAGGTCGTCAGCATCGTCGAGCACCACGCGCAGCAGCACCAGTACGAGCTGAGCCCGGCCGCCCGGCACGCGCTCGCCGCGCACGTCGCGGCCATCCCGCGCGACGCCGCGTTCGGCAACGGCCGTACCGCCCGCCAGATCTTCCAGGCGATGACGGAACGCCAGGCCGTCCGGATGTCCGAACTCGTCACTCCGCAGGCCGACCAACTCATGACACTTGACGCCCAGGACGTTCCCGTCGGACCCTGACCACCTGTACCCGCCACGCGAATCGTCGCCCCGCCCCGAAAGGACGCCGGTGGACACCACCCCGCCCGCCCCCGAGCACCGGGACCAGAAGTCGGGCTCCGGCGGCAGCTTCTCCGAGACGTTCGCGGGACGGCCCGCCCGCCCCCGCCGCGGCCTCGCACCGGCCCGACGGGTGTACAGCGCCCTCGCCTCCGCCGTGGCGGTCTCGGCGTGCGCCGCCGCCGCGTTCACCCTCGTCGGCCACATCCCCGGACTGGGCGACTCGCCCGCCGAGGCCGCCGCCCCCTCCACCGCCCCGGTCGGCGCCACCGGCGACAACCGCGACCCCGCCCCCGGCACCGCCGCCGAACCGCCGGAGGACGAGGCCGAGGAGGAGGACGAGGAGGAAGAGGACACCGAGGAGGAGGACGAGGAGGAGACCGAGGAGGAGGCCGCGCCGCCCCCGGTCGAGGAGGTCGCCGCCGACGACGCGGGCAGCAAGACCGAGGAAGAAGCCGCGGCGCCGCCGGAAGAGGACAAGGAACCCCCGCAGAAGGGCCCGGCACCGCCCCCGCCGGTCCAGGAACCCCCGGTCTCCGAAGAGCCGGCGCGGGAACGTTTCCCCACCGTCAAGGCACGGCTCGTCGGCCTCAACGGCACCTGCGCCCAGCCCCGCGACGGCGGCGTCGGCAGCGGCGTCATGATCACCGGCTGCAACGGCAGCGGCGCCCAGCAGTGGACCTTCCACAGCGACGGCACGCTCCGCAACGGCGGACGCTGCCTCTCCCTCTCCGGCGGCTCCACGGCCGACGGGACATCCGTCGTCATGGACACCTGCCAGGGCACCTCCGACCGGTTGCAGTGGCGCTACTCGCCCTCCTGGGACGTCGTCAACATCGCCTCCAACCAGTGCCTCGACGTCGCCAACGGCGACGCCTCCCACGGCACCCACCTCCAGATCGCCTGGTGCTCCGGCAACCCCGCCCAGAAATGGGACCGCAGCTGAGACCGACCTGCCGAACACCCCCGCCGGACGACCGCCCGGCGGGTAGCCTGAACCCGGATTTCAGCGACACGCCGAGGCTTCCGACACAACCGGAGGTCCGCTGAAAACCCCGCCCGCCCCACCCACCCCCGGCGCGCCCTGACCTGGCCCTTCACACTGGGGTCCTCATCGCCCCTACGAGGGGTAGCAACACGCGTTTGCCGCCAGCGCCGGGTCGGGGTGGGTGAGTCCTCATCGCCCCTACGAGGGGTAGCAACACTGCCCCGCGTCCAGCGCGGCCTGCCGGAGCTGGCCGTCCTCATCGCCCCTACGAGGGGTAGCAACGCGACCTCCGGGCGGCGGGCCTCCACCTCCTTCAGCTGTCCTCATCGCCCCTACGAGGGGTAGCAACGGGCCAGATCGGTCATCGGTTCCTCCTCGGTGGGGGGTCCTCATCGCCCCTACGAGGGGTAGCAACGTGCCGCCGTCCGAGAGCCGGACGGCAACCCACCGCAGTCCTCATCGCCCCTACGAGGGGCAGCAATTGGCTAGCAGGCCGTGGAAGGAAGCGGCGGAATGGTCTCGTCGCCTCTTCGTGGGAAACCCTCCCACTCGGGCCTTGGGTGGTGTCCACGCTTGCCGCCCGCGCTACGGCTACAGGTGGAGCGAAGGTCACCGCAGTTCGGCTTCGCCCGTACGATCGGCCCATGCCAGCCGATCCCGTGACGCGGTCCATGTGTCGTGTTCAGCCGATGTCGGAGCTTCCCCGGCGGATCTGGTCGGAGGAGGACTGGGGTCGCATTCAGCGCGGCTACCAGTCGCGGGACATGGACGAGAGGTGGGACGTCTTCACGGAGGGCGAGGTCGTCTTCCTTCACCGGAGTTGGACCGGGTTCGGTGTGTACGCGGCGACTTTCGCGCCGGTGGAGAACGGCGGACGGCGAATTGTCAGCGCGCTGGTGGAGCGTGATGGTGATCGCTACAAAGGGACGGACGACGGCTACGACTGCCTCATGTTGGAGCTTGTCATCACCGCCATCGTGCTCGGTGAACCGGCGTCGGAGCTCAGGTCGAGGCTGGTGGAGTTGACCCGCCGGGACTCGGGGTCCGCTGATGTGCCGGCCGGCCTGGTGCAGCACAGCGTGCTGGGTCTGCGCACCGACGGAGGCTGACCCGTCCAGGAGGAGATGTCCTGGGGCGACGCTCGCGCCGGTCCGCGGGGCCGGGGCTTCACGACCGGTCGAGCACGCGCCGGGTTGCCCGTGAGGCGGCCTCCCGTCGGGTCAGGGCCGGTCGCGGCGGAGGGAGGCGTCGAGGAGGCTCATGAGCCGGCCCGTGCGACTTCTGCCGGTGGGGGCGAGCGGGTAGCGGTTGAGGACGCCGATCACGGTAGGCGTCGCGCGCTGGCGGGCTTCCTCGATCAGAGCCAGGCCGACGGCCGGGTCGTCGCCCGCCCGCAGTTCGGCCACCCGCGCCGCGCTCGCGGTGGCGCGCAGGATGTGGCCGACCTGGGTGGCCTTGGCGATCGGATGGAGGTAGGCGGCGGAGGCGGCGTCGCCCGCCGCGCGTGCGGCCAGCCGAGCGGGCTCGGAGTCCGCCTCGCGGGCGGCGCGGTGCGCGTCGAGTGAGGTGACCCGCTGGAGCTTGGTCCGGCGCTCGCCGTCGACGAAGGCGCGGGCGGCTTCGACGGCCGCCCGTGGCCGGGCGTCGTCCACGTGCACTGCTTCGAAGACCGGCAGCACCTCCTCGGCGCTCTGCAGGGCGAAGCGCGCGACCGCACGCAGCTCGTCCATGGTCAGCTCGAAATCCCCGGAGACCGTCGTCACGCCTCGATTCTCACACTGACCTGACCTGACCTGACCTGACCTGACCAGGCTCGACCCGGCCCGCTCCGGTGTCACGGCGGCGGGCGCTGCTCGGGGCGCTGGATGGGGCGGGCCGAGAGGGAGTAGAGGACCTCGACGTCGGAAGCGCCGCAGATGCGGTCCATGCCGCGGGCGTTGGCGCTGACGCGGCGCCCGGCCGCGAGGGCCGCGCACTGCACCTCCCGGAAGGCGGCATCCCGGGTCCACTCGCGGAAGACGGTGGCGACCGGCGCGGCGTACTCGGCCTCGGCGCCGGCGGCCGGCTCCTCGACCGATTCGAGGACCGTGGCGAGGCGTTCTGCTTCGCGGTGCAGCCAGGCGACGGCCTCCTCCGGGGTGTCGGCCCAGGTGCCCGAGAGGTACCACTCACCTCCCGCGTCCGGCGACCGCACCACGGCCTCCGCCCAGTAGCCGTCCACGCCGTCCGCCCGGCCCGAGCCGGGCGCGCGCTTCACGATGGGGCCACGGTGGGGAGGACCGGCCACCGGGAACGCCCGGGCGTCACAGCTGACGGGCCGAGGTCACCCGGGCAAGCGTGGTCGAATCCGGGCCCGGCCGACGCGCGGGGAGTGCGGGCCTCACCGGTGTGCACCGGTGGAGTGCACCGTGCGACAGAACGGTGGCTGCTCATTGCCTGCCCAGCTCCTCGAAGTGGGTGTCGATGCTGCGCCGCAGGTCAACGGCCATGCGGCGCAGTGCTTTCAGCGTGGTGAGTGCTTCGGAGGCGGGCGAGCCGCAATCCTGGTCCGCCGGGTCGCCCGGTTCATCGGCCTGCTCGCTGCCGCTATGGTCGCGTTCGAGGCACACGCCCGCTCCTTTCGTGAAAGTGCAGCGGTCCGTTGTGCGAGATTCGCCTATCGCCGAGACGTCTTCAACGTTGCGGAACCGGAGGGCACGTTGGTAAATCGCAAGGAGCTGAATCCGGAGGCCGGTCCCGAGGCGGCATATGGGGCGCGGTTACGGCGCGTGCGGGAACTGCGGGGATGGAAGCAGGACGCCTTGGCTGCCGAGATTGGGTATTCGGGGCGGCACATCTCCGCGGTGGAAACTGCGCGGAAGCCGCCGACCCGTCAGTTCTCCACGGCAGTCGACGTCGCGCTGAAGCTCGACGGGACGACGGAGTCGTTCGTGCGGGAATGGGGGGAGATCCGGCACGGGGTCCTCCTCGAAGGCTTTCCGGAGTACCTGCACCAGGAGGCGCGGGCCACCGAGGTGCGGCTGTTCGAGGTCGGCGTGATTCCGGGAGTCCTCCAGACCAGGGAGTACGCCACCGCCATCGAGGCGAACAGCGTCCGATGCGGCTCGATCACGGCCGACCAGGCCGCCGACCGGGTCCAGTCGCTCGCGGAACGCCAGGCAGCGCTGGAGCGCCACAATCCGCCGGTCGTCATCGCCGTGCTGGACGAGAGTTGCATCCGACGGCCGATCGGCGGGGCGGCGGTGATGGAGGCCCAACTGGACCACCTGATCGCGTTCGCGGAACTGCCGCACACCGTCGTGCAGATCGCGCCGTACGCGATGGGGGAGCGACGTCCCTTCAATCGGCTGGTCAATCTGCTGACCTTGCCGGACCGGGCGGTCGTCTCCTACGTCGAGTCCGAGACGCAGGGCCACTTGGACCGGGAATTGGCTTCCGTGGTGCCCCTGGTGAGGGCATACCATCGGCTGCAAGCCGAAGCGCTGTCGCAGGCAGCGTCGGTGGAGATGATCCACCAAGCTCGAAAGGGAGCCCCATGACGACCGGTTCTGTCACCCCCAACTGGGTCACGTCCTCCTACAGCGGCAACGGCGGTTCCTGCGTGGAGTGGGCCCCGAACACCGCACGCGCCACCGGCAGTGTCCCGGTACGGGACTCCAAGAACACCTCCGGGCCGGTGATAGTGGTCCCGGCCGCCGCCTTCACCGCCTTCATCACCGGGCTCAAGAGCCACGAACTCAACCGCTGACGCATCAACTCCTGCTCGCTTACGTCCCGTGGCCCGTATGTGACGGTGCCACGGGACGTGCGGGTGAGCGTTCGGGCGCCCGGGGGCTGACGCTCTGAAACCGGGACGGCGTCGGGCGGAGAGCCGCGGGCCGACCGGGTGCGCGTCGCCGCGGCCCCTCGCGCGTCGGCGCCTCAGTGCCTGCGGGGCCGTGGCGGCATCACCGAGGGCGGTGCGACGAGGACTCGTCGGGCGGCCCCCCGTGAGACCAGGCGGCTTCCTGCTCGCGGGCGGCCGCTGCATCGGCCTGTGCGCGCAGCAGGTTGTAGCGGAACTCGTAGCTGTGCGTGTGACCGCTCGCGACCTGGCGATTGTAGAACTCGACGAACCCTCCCTCCTGCCCGAAGAGGTCGGCGGGGGTGCCCGACAGGCCGGCAGACGCCATGGCGGCCTTGTGCGTCATGCCGTTCTCCCACTCGATGCGTTCCACCTCCATGGCGAAGAACTTCTCGGGGTGGTCCCATCCCTTTGCTCGCGCGCGGGCAGCGACACCGCCGCCGGCGACCTCCGCCTCCAGAGCGGCGATTCTGTGCCTGGACGAAGCGTTGAGGATCTCGAAGACCGCCGTACCGGTGAGGTGGTCGGCGGAGGCAAGCCGCTGATCCAGCACGATGGTGCGGCTGTCCTGCCGCCACTCGCCCGGCGTGCCACCGCGAGTCCTGCCGAGCTGCACGGAGACCGAACCGGCGGCCGCGAGCTGCTGACCCATGTGCGGTGCCACCCGCCTGACGAGGGCGTGTACGCGTCTCATCAACGGTCCGTTGGTCTTGCTCGTGAACTGAACGCCGCCCACCACGCCGGTGAAGGATGTCTCCTGTTCCGGGGGCGGCGTCCCGTGGTCCGACCCGTAGGCCAGGCCGGAATCGTCGCTGTCGTCGTGCCGGCTCGCGCCCGCCCGCTGCACCGTCAGCGCCTGGGCCGTGGCCGCGTTGCCGGCTGACCGCTGGAGCGCGAGGACGTCGGCCATGTGCGGCGGAACGCCGGAGCGCTGGTCGCTGACACGCCCTGCCGACGGGCTCGCTGCCCGCCCCCGCTCGGTCTTGTGCGCGCCGCCGGTGCGTCCGAACTGTGATCGCATGTGGAGTCTCCCCTGACTCGGCCCTGGGCGGCGGATCACGGGCTCTCCGGCTCCACCGTGCCGCCCGGGGGCTGCGCCCCACCCTGCCGTACGTTCGCCCCAGGCACGCCAGGGGCGGCCTGCTTCCGGACGATTCGAGGGGCGATCACGCACGACGCCGCCGAGTCGCTGACCCGCTCCGGGGCCGGGGAGCGCGGCACTTGCCGAGCGCCGCGCTCCCCGGCCTGCCGAGGCTCAGCCGGCGGCGGCCGGCTGGACGTCCCCGCCGTACAGGGTCGCGGACGGCGGCACGCCGTAGGTGCCGCGGTAGAGGGCGGCGAAGCGGCCCGGGTGGGGGAACCCCCATTCGGCCGCGACGGAGGTGACGCTGGTGGCGCCCGGGCCGCCGGACCGCAGCGCGGCGTGGGCGCCGGCGAGGCGCACCTGCCGCAGGTACGCCAGCGGGGTGGTCCCCGCGTGCCGGCTGAAGGCGTACTGCGCCGCGCGGGGGGTGACGAAGGAGGCCGCCGCGATGTCCGCGAGGCCGATGTCGCGGTGCGCGTTCTCGTCGATGAAGGCCATCGCCCGCCGCAGCGTCTCACTGTTGGCGTCGCGGCTGTCGAGCCGGTGCGGCGTCTCGTCCGACAGGGTGGTGGGCAGCGACGCGAGCGTGACGGCGGCGAGGTGCCGCGCTGCTGTGGCGACCACCAGGCTGTCGTCCTCGGCGGTCGCGAGCACGTTGTCGCGCAGGTAGGCGAGGCCGGCGCCGAGCCGGCGGTTCGCCTCCGGGCTCACCGCCCGGTTCCCCGTGATGCGGACCGGGCCGCGCGAGCCGGCGCCGATGTCCGCGACCTGGGTCAGCAGAGCGGGGTCGAACATCGCGACGGTGTACCGGGCCGCCCGGACCTCGCCGGTGTAGGGCTCGTCGGGCTGGGTGATGAGGAAGGTCTCGCCGGGGCCGTACACCTCGTCACGGCCGCCGGTGGTGTCGACGACGCTGCCGGAGTGGATCGTCAGCAGCGTGACCCGGTTCAGCACACCCGCGTCGTACGCCATGGTGTAGCCCAGGGACAGCTCGTCGATGCTCATGCCGCCCGCTGCCGAGCGGACGACGGAGGCCCGGGTGTCGTGTGGGCTGCCCCCGATGCGCATGGGCGTGTACGCCCGCGACATGAACGCCTCGGTCGCCTCCAGGTCGTCGCTGTCGAAGCGCAGGGTCTCCACCACGATGTTCCTCCGTCTCTTCCTCGCACAGCGCGCCTGCCCGGAAGCGTGTGTCGTACGCGCGTCCGGCGACACTGGGCGGCCTCACGAACATACGCCCTGTTCGATCGCTGGGAATGGCGCAAAGCGCGCCGAAAATGGCGGAACGGGCGTGGAGGAACAGGGTGGATGCGGAGATTTCGAGCACTGCCCCAGCCTGCCGGGACCGGTGCCGTAGGTCCGGTCGTCGCCCAGGTGTGCGGCCGAGGCGCCGGTACGGCAGCCGCTCTCCGGCGGCACGAAAAGACCCCGCTCCGGCGCCTGCTGTGGGCGCGGGAGCGGGGTGCGGAGCGGTGCGTCGCCCGGTCAGGCGGCGTCCGTGGACCCGGTCTCGTCGATCTCGAACATCGGGAGGGTCCCGGTCAGTTCGAGCAGGCGGAAGAGCTGCTCCGGCAAGGGGCCGCGCAGCGTGAGAGGGCCGTCCTGTCGTAGTTGGAGGAGCAGGTTGACAGCGGTGGAATCAGCGAACGTGATGTGCCGCACATCAAGGACGAGGCAGGTCGCGCCGTTCGCCCTCAGCTCGGCGGCCCGCGCGCTGACGCCCGGAACGCTGTCCATGTCCAGTTCGCCGCTGAACGGCAGCCGGCCGACGTCAGTCGTCGATCCGGCGGATGCTGGTAGTGACACAGTGCCTCCTGTAATGCAAGACCAGTGGGCACGGGGCTCGCGACCCCCTGCACAGCGCCCGGTCCTGAGTCGAGGACCCGGCGCCCCGGTGTCCCGGCCGCTGAGGAGCGGCGGCAGGGCGGAAATGCCGGTGCGGCCTTGACCACCCAGCATCACCCGCTTCCGGCTGACTCGGCAGCACCTCAGACGAACAGGGGCGGGCCCCCGCTGTCCGGTAACCGAAACCGGCCCTTTCCCCCACGGCCTTCCTGCCGGGCCGTCGACCCGTGGCGCGTGGCGTAACGTCCCGGGCATGATCCGGTCCCTGCGCGCACGTCTCCGCCTGCGCCACGCGCTGCTCGCCCCCGCGGTCGCGTTGGTGCTCCTGCTGCTGTTCCTGGAGGCGGCGAACCCCCCGGCGTGGGCGGTGCGCGTCGGCTACCTGGCCGCCGGGGTCACGGTGCTCGCCGCGCTCCTCGTACCCCGGTACCGGTTCGCGCGCGCGGCCACCGCCGCGGTGCTCGTCTCCGGCGCGGTGACCCTGGTGGCGGGCGGGTTGCAGGACCGGGCGGAGAACACCTTCGGTGCGACGGAACTGCTCCTGCTGCTGTGCCTCGGGGTCCGCGTGGTGCGGCAGCTGCGCCCGGGCCGTGCGACCGCGCTGATGGCCGCGGTGGCCGCGACGGTCGTGCTCATGCCGCTGCGGCTCCAGGACTGGGGCGACGGCAGGATCGAGATCCTGCTGCTGGCCCTGGTCCTCCTCATGCCGCTGGTCGTGGTCCTCGGGCTGTGCCTGCGCCTCTACGACGCGCTCCGCGCCCGGCAGCGGGAAGCGGTCCTCCAGGCCCAGCGGATCGAGTACGCCCGGGATCTGCACGACTTCGTCGCCCACCACGTCACCGCGATCGTCGCGCGCACCCGCGCCGCGCGGTACACCGCGGAGTCGCAGTCGCCCGAGGCCATCGACCGGATGCTCGCCGAGATCGAGGAGGCCGGCTCCCAGGCGCTGGGGTCGATGCGTGCGATGGTCTCGCACCTGCGCGACTCCGCCACCCCGGCCGGGCCCGGCCCCGGTGAGCTGTCGGCGCTGCGGGAGCTGACGGACGAGTTCTCCGCCGGCGGGGTGCCGGCCACCCTGCACATCGGCGCCGGGCTCGGCCCCCGGGAGGTGTCGGCGGAAACGGCGGGCGTCGCGCACCGGGTCGTCCGCGAGGCGTTGACCAACGCCCGGAAGTACGCGACGGGGGCCCGGCACGTCGGGGTGGCGGTGGACCGCGCCGCCGACTCCCGGGACTGGCTGGTGGTGGAGGTCACGGACGACGGCGTCGCCGGGGACGCGCCGTCCGCCGGCAGCGGCGGCTTCGGGCTCATGGGGCTGACCGAACGGGTGGCAGGGGCCGGCGGCACGCTGACCTCCGGGCCGCGCGAGCGCGGCGGCTGGCGCGTCCGTGCGGAGCTGCCGCTCCGGTCCCGCGAGCGCTGAGCCCCGGCCCGTCGACACCCCGCGGGCGGCCGCGTCCCGACGCGGCCCCCCGCGGGGGAGGGGCCTCAGTCGTCGCCCGCCCGGCAGGCCGGTGCCGGGGACTCCGCGGCGGCCAGCAGCCGCAGCAGTTCCGCACGGGCCCGCGCCACTCGGGAGCGCACGGTTCCCACCGGGCAGTCGCAGACGGCCGCGGCCCGCTCGTAGGGCAGCCCCCACACCTGGGTGAGGACGAACGCCTCGCGGCGCTCGGCGGGGAGCCGCTCCAGGAGTTCCCGCAGCGCGACGCCCTCCTCGAACCCGGGCGGTGTTCCGGTGTCCTGCCGGCGCTCGGCGACCTGCCGCCAGTCCGGCACGTCGGTGAACCGGGGGCGGGCCGACGCCTGCCGCACGCTGTCGACCACCGTTCGCCGGGCGATCGACAGCAGCCATGTTCGGGCGGACGACCGCCCTTCGAACCGGGGCAGGCTCGCGATCGCGCGCAGCAGGGTCTCCTGGGTCAGGTCGTCGACGCCGTCGGTGTCCGGTCGCAGGAAGGTGATGTACCGGCGGACGTCCGGCTCGAAGGCGGTGACGAACCGGGCGACGTCCTCCGGGGCGCCGGAGCGGGCGGCCCGCCGTGCGATGTCGGTGCGGTCGGCCGGCTCCGTGCGGGCCGCCCGTGAGGCGGGGGCGCCGGCGCGACGGGCCCGGCGGGGGTGGGGGAGAGCGGGGGGAACCGGTGCGTGGGCAGGCTGGAGCGAAGTGGGGGTGCTCACAAGGTCCTCGTCACGGTCGGGGCGCCACGGCGTCGGGGCCGGGCACCGGGAACCGCCGGGCCGCGGACGCGGCCAGGCCCCCCGGCGCCGGGAAGCGCCGGGATGGTGCCGGCTGTCGTCAGGCGACAGCGCGTCCCCGCGGCGGGCCGCGCGAGATCAGCGAGTGCAGCAGCAACCGGGCCCGTGAGGGGGCGGCGTACGCCGCCGGGGCGCGGAGCCCGGGCAGCGCGGGCGGCGGCGCCGGGACCACGCGGCGGACGGTCAGGCGGGCGCCGGTCCGGGCGAGCAGTCGGAAGACCGCCCGCTCGCCCTGCGCCAGCCACCACCCGGAGACCAGAGCGGCGAGCAGGTGCACCGCCGCCATGGCGAGCGAGAGGCCCAGCGGGCCGCCGCCCGCCGCGTCATGCACCGCGGGGGAGTGGCCCGCGGCCAGGTGCGCGTGGGCCGCGTGCTCCCCGTGGGGTGCGGGGGAGTGCCCCGGGGCGCCGAGCGTGAAGAGGAGGTGCAGCGCCGCCTGGCTGCCCACGGCGGCGGCGGTCACCGCGACCGTGCCCCGCCGCCCACCGGCCGCCGTCCACGAGACGGCGGCGAGGACGAACAGCGCCGGGAGCGCGAGCGACAGCGGCGCCGGTTCGCCGGCGTGCGCGTGCCCGACCGCGGCGAGCAGCACGCAGACGGCGGCGAAGACCGCCGCCCTGATGCCGCGAAGTGCCCGTCCCGGTCGCATGATGCGGACATGCTCCCCACATCCCGCCGCCGACTCAACCTCTCGCGTGCCGAAAACTGTTCCGGAGCGCCCCGGAGAGCACGGGGTGCAACCCACCGGTCAGCTTGCTGTGAGCTGCATCACAGAACACCAGTCGCGGGAACGTACAAGCGTTCCGGCCCGACCACCACCGACGACGCGTCGAGCAGAACCAGTCGGCTCGCGCGGAGTGAAGGAGTCAGGCCGTGTCAGCAACCCCCCACCTGCGCGAGGCCGGTGAAGAGTCCCCGCCCGAGCGGACCGGGACCGGACGGCGCTCCCGCTCCGGCTTCCGGGCCCTGGTGCTCCGGCTCCACTTCTACGCCGGGCTCCTCATAGCCCCGTTCCTCGTCATCGCCGCCCTCACCGGCATGCTCTACGCCGCGGCCGTGCCGGCGGAGCGGATCATCTACTCCGACCACCTCCGCGTCCCGGTCGGCGAGCAGGTGCTCTCCGTCGACGAGCAGGTCGCGGCGGCCCGCGAGGAGTACCCGGACGGCACCATCAGCGGAGTGCGCCCCGGCGCCGAACCCGGCGACACCACCCGGGTGCTGCTCACCCTCCCCGACCTCGGGCCCTCGCACCGCCTCGGCGTCTTCGTCGACCCCTACACGGCGGACGTCATCGGCGCGCTGGAGGTCTACGGCAGCTCCGGTGCGCTGCCGGCACGCTGGTGGATCGACGAGATGCACCGCGGTCTCCACCTCGGGGACTTCGGCCGACTCTACAGCGAGCTGGCGGCCAGCTGGCTGGTCGTGGTGGCCGCCGGCGGCGTCGTGCTCTGGGTCGGCCGGCGCCGGGAGGCCAACCGGCTGCGCCGCACCCTGGTGCCCGAGCGCGGGCTCCGCGGCCGCCGGGCGACGCTCACCTGGCACGGCGTGATCGGGCTGTGGATCTCCGTCGGGCTGATGGCGCTCGCCGCCACCGGCCTGACCTGGTCGCAGTACGCCGGAGCCAACGTCACCGACCTCCGGGCATCGCTCAGCTGGCAGACGCCCACCGTGGCGACCACCCCCGACGGCGGCACCGCCCCGGGCGACCACGGGGACCACGCTGATCATGGCGACCACGGCGACCACGGCGACCACGGCGGCCACGGTGGCCACGGGGTGGAGGCCGGCGGCGACGCCCCCGACATCGGCCCCGAACTCGCCCGCCAGGCCGCCGAGGGCATGGGGTTGCGCGCCCCCGTCGAGATCGTCTACCCCGCCGAGCCGGGCGCCGCCTACGTCGTCAAGGAGATCAAGCAGAACTGGCCGATCCGCCACGACGCCGTCGCCGTCGACAGCGCCAGCGCCGTGGTCACCGACACCGTCCGGTTCGACGACTGGCCGCTCGCCGCCAAGCTGGCCCGGGTCGGTGTCGACGGCCACATGGGGCTGCTGTTCGGGCTGCCCAACCAGTTGGCGCTGATCGCGCTGACCGGCGCCCTGGTCGCGGTCGTCGTGATGGGCTACCGGATGTGGTGGCAGCGGCGTCCCACCCGCGAGCCGCGGGGCTGGGGCCGTCCGCCCGCGCGCGGCGCGTGGCGCCGGGTGCCGCTGGCCGTCCTGCTGCCGGGAGCCGCGCTCACCGTGCTGATCGGCTGGTTCGTCCCGCTGCTCGGCATCTCCCTGCTGGCCTTCCTTGCCGTGGACGCCCTGCTCGGCCTGCGGGCGCGGCGCCGCCGGGCCGCCGGCCCGCCGGCAGCCGCGGAGTGACCCCGCGCTGCCCGGGTGCCCCGCGCCCGGGCAGCGATGTCACCCGCTCGCGGTCACCCGGCGGCGCGGCCCGCTCAGGAGAGGCAGTCGCAGGGAACGCGCTCGCCGGCCGCGGGCGCGTCGTCCCCCGCCGCTCCGGCCTCCGCCGGCGCGGCGTCCCCCGCCTGAGCGGGCGGCGGGAGGAGGGCTGCGGGCAGCGAGCCGGGGCGCAGCGCGGCCATCACCGTGTCCAGCCGGGTCCCGACGTCGGCCGGGTCCGAGCCGCGGACGGCGTGCGAGATCGCGGTCTGCAGGCAGCACAGCGCGGAGCCGACCAGCGCGCAGAGCAGCATCTCCTCCGGCCCGGGCGGTACGCACTCCCCGCTGCGCCGGTGGCGCACCCCCACGGTCAGCCGCTGCTGCAACCGCTCCATCTGCTCCAGATACGCGGCGAGCAGCGTCGGGCTGTCCTGCACGATCCGTTGGAGGGCGGCGCCCCTGGCGCGGTCCCCGGGGTCCTCGAACTCGGTCACCACGAGGTCGAAGGTGCGGCGCAGCGCCTCCCAGTCGTCCTCGCCCGCCGGACGGGCGAGCAACCGTTCCGCGAACCGCTCGCCGAGCTGTTCGTAGCGGTGGAGGACCACGTCCTCCTTGCTGGCGAAGTAGCGGAAGAAGCTGCGCTTGGACATGCCGACGCGCTCGGCGATCGCCTCGACCGTCGTCGCCTCGAACCCCTCAGTGGCGAACATCTCCTCGGCCACCTCGGTGATGCGGGAACGCACGGTACGGCGCGTCAGTTCACGCAGACCGGTGGGCTGTCCTGGCATGCCGCGATGGTAGCAAGTGAATTGCCTGGCACCTGGTGACACGATTCGCGTAGGGTGTCATCCGTCCCCGAGTCGGTCCCACGGGGCCCCGGGAGAGCCACCGCGCCGCCGGCCGCCCGGCCGACGTCGACGCATCGCACGCACACCCGGAAAGGCCCCCGCATGTCCGCTGACAGCGGCACTCCCGTCGCCGGCCCCGACGCGCCGGAAACGAAGCCGCAGGACGACGCGATACCCCGCGAGATCAAGACGGTCATCGCCCTGCTGGTCGTCTCGGCCTTCGTCGTCATCCTGAACGAGACCATCATGTCCGTGGCGCTGCCGCGGCTCATGGAGGACCTCGACATCACCGCGGCCACCGCCCAGTGGCTCACCACCGGGTTCCTGCTGACCATGGCTGTCGTCATTCCGACCACGGGCCTGATCCTGCAGCGGTTCTCCACCCGGACGGTCTTCCTGACGGCCATGGGGCTCTTCAACAGCGGCACGATCATCGCCGCTGCCGCGCCCGGGTTCGAGGTGCTGCTCTTCGGCCGCATCGTCCAGGCCACCGGCACCGCCCTGATGATCCCGCTGCTGATGACCACCGTCCTCAACTTCGTCCCGGTCTCACGCCGCGGCCGGACCATGGGGCTCATCTCCATCGTCATCGCCGTGGCCCCGGCCATCGGGCCCACCTTCTCCGGGCTGATCCTCTCGGTGCTCTCCTGGCGCTGGCTGTTCCTGGTCGTCGTGCCCGTCGCGCTGCTGAGCCTCTGCCTCGGCGCGGTCCTCGTCCGCAACGTCACCACGCCGCGCGCGGTGCGGTTCGACGTCCTGTCGATCCTGCTCTCCGCCCTCGCCTTCGGCGGCCTGATCTACGGCCTCAGCAGCATCGGCAAGGCCGCCGACGGCGACGTGCCGGTGCCGCCGCTGCTCCCCGTGGGCATCGGCGTGGTCGCACTCGTCCTCTTCGTGCTCCGGCAGACCGTGCTCCAACGCGTCGACCGCGCCCTGCTGGATCTGCGGACCTTCACCCAGCGCAGCTTCGCGGTGGGCGTGCTGATGATGGTGCTCTGCATGGGCGCGCTCTTCGGCTCGCTCATCCTGCTGCCGATCTACCTCCAGAGCGTGCTGAACCTGACCACGCTGCAGACCGGGCTGATCCTGCTCCCCGGCGGTCTCACCATGGGGCTCATCGCGCCGCTCGTCGGCAGGCTGTTCGACCGGCACGGTCCCCGGCCGCTGGTGATCCCCGGAGCGTTCGGCATGACCACCGCCCTGGTCGCCATGACCACGCTGGGCACCGGCTCCTCGGCCGGGACGGTGGTGGCGATCCACGTCTTCCTCTGCGTCTCGCTGGGCTTCATGATGACGCCGCTGATGACCTCCGCGCTCGGCTCGCTGGAGCCGGCGCTGTACTCCCACGGCAGTGCCATCGTCAGCACCCTCCAGCAGCTCGCCGGCGCCGCCGGTACCGCGCTCTTCGTGACGATGATGACGCGCGGCACCACGGCCTCCGCCGACGAGGGCAACGGCCCGGTCGTCGCCCTCGCCGACGGCATCCACGGCGCCTTCCTCATCGGCGCCGCGCTCGCGGCGATCGGAGCGGCCGCCTCGTTCCTGGTCCGCAAGCCCCCGGTCCAGCCCACCCCGCCGCCCCTGGCGGAGAAGGCCGGCGCCCCCGGCGGCGAGCCCGCCACCGCTTCGGTCGGCACCGCCGACTGACCACCGGCACGCCGGCTCCGCGACGGCCGCCCGCACCCCGAAACGGGGCGCGGGCGGCCGTCGCCGTCACGGGCCCCGCCGAGCCGCCGAGTCCGCCCGCCGCGCCGTGGCTCCGCCGAACCGCGCACGCCCTACCCGCCGTTCGGGTGTTGTGCCGCGAGAGGAGGTTGCAGACCGCCTTCGTCACGGGAAGTGTTGCCTCCGTACCTTTCCGTACACCTTGGAGGTCATCTCCCATGCGTATTCGCTCCGCAGTCGTTGCCGGCACCTTCGCCGTCGCCGCGCTCGCCGGCTCCGCCGGTACCGCCTTCGCCGGTGACCACGGTCACCTCAAGGCCGGCTACGCCTACGAAACCGAGCTCGAGGGCTTCACCTACAAGAACATCGGTGGCCCCTGGGGCATCACCGAGATCACCGCGTTCGAGTACGAGAACGAGGGCGCGGGCTTCATCAACTGGAAGCGCTGACCCCACGCGCAAGGCCCGGCCGCACGGCAACGCCCGCCGTGCGGCCGGGCCTTCGCCGTGCCCGGACGGAACCGACCGCCGGGGACGCGCGTCCTGCCGGACGTCGGCGGTTCACCTCGTCCGCCGCGTGAGGAGGACGGATGCCGGGCCACCGACCACGACGCCGGTTGCGACGACTGCGGGTACTGCTCCTGTGCACCGGCCTGCTCGCCCTCGGCGGGTGCGTGCTGGTGGTCGTCGGCGCCGGCGGCCTCTTCGCGTCGGTGCCCGCAGTGGCGGCCACCCTCGTCGGGGCGCACCTCGCGGTCCTCCTCGCCGCGCCGCTGTTCCGGCGGGACGGCATCGACGTTTGGCTCACCGCCGCCGAGGACGCCACCGCGACCGCCGGTGCCGACGACCCGGACGGCCCGGGCCTCACTGGCTGACACCGTCGCCCCGCGCCTGCCCGAAAGCCCTCGCCGCCGCCCCGGGGCGCGGCTCACAGCTGCCGGAGCAGTACGTGCAGCGCCGGGTTGTCGTTGGCGGCGCGCCACACCAGCGCCAGTTCGACCGGCTCCGGCTCCGGCAGCTCCAGCGGCAGGAACCGCACCCCGGCGAACCGCATCCGGCGCGCCGACTCCGGTACCAGCGCCACCCCCCAGCCCGCGTCCACCAGCGCGAGGATGCTGTGCACCTGGCTCAGGTACTGGGTGAAGACGGGGGCGACCCGCGCCGCCCGGAAGAGACTGATCAGCAGCTCGTGGAAGTAACGCGCCTCGACCGGCGAGTACATCAGGAACTCCTGGCCGTGGAAGTCGGACGGCGTCAGCGGCGCCTCGCTCCCGGCCAGCGGGTGCGTCAGCGGCACAGCCGCCAGCAGCGCCTCCCGGCTCGCGGGCCGGCTGCGCAGGTCCGGGCCGATCGCGGTGGGGCGCACCATGCCCAGGTCGAGCGAGCCCTCCGCCAGCGCCTCCAGCTGGTCCCGGGTCACCAGCTCGCGCAGCACCACCTCCGCGTCAGGGATCGCCTCGCGCGCCGCCCCGAGCAGGTCGCCGAGGCCGGCGTGGGCGGCGGCGGCGGTGAAACCGACCGCGACCCGGCCGCCCCGGCCGGTGGCGACCTGCCGCACGGCGACCGTGGCGTGCTCCGCCTGGCGCAGCAGGCGGCGGGCCTCGCTCAGGAACGCCCGGCCCGCCGGGGTCAGCCGCACCGAACGGTTGGTGCGCTCCAGCAGGCTCACCCCCAGGCTCTGCTCCAGTTGCTGGATCTGGCGGCTGAGCGGCGGCTGCGTCATGCGCAGCCGCTCTGCGGCGCGCGTGAAGTGCAGCTCCTCCGCGACGGCGACGAACCCCGTCAGCTGTGCGAGCGTGAACACAACCACCTCCTGCGAGCGGCTCGGCCCTGCCGGGCGACGCCCTGCGCTGTGCCGGAAGGTCCTGCGATGCCGTTCGGGTATCGCAGCATGCAAAAACAATGTTGGACGTGGATCATCGCCCGGGCCTAGGTTCGAGGACAAGCCCCGCGGCGAGCCCCTTCCGCGGTCGGCCCCGAACCCCGCGGCGCAGCCGCCCGGCCGGGACGCCGCCGCTCCCGGGCCCGCACGCCACCGCACGGACCGAAGTGGTGACCATGACGCTCACGCCCACCAACGCCGCCCAGGTTGCCGGGGAGGCGACCCTCGACCGCATCGCCTGGATCAAGCTCTCCTCGGTCCAGCTGCCGCTGGCCACCCCGATCAGCGACGCCAAGGTCTTCACCGGCCGCCAGAAGCCCATGACCGAGGTCGCCTTCCTCTTCGTGGAGCTCGGCACCGAGCAGGGCCACGAGGGCATCGGCTTCAGCTACTCCAAGCGCGCCGGCGGCCCCGGGCAGTTCGCCCACGCCCGGGAGATCGCCCCGGTGCTGGTGGGGGAGGACCCCAGCGACATCGGGAAGCTCTGGACCAAGCTGGTGTGGGCGGGTGCCTCGGTGGGCCGCAGCGGCCTCGCCACCCAGGCGGTCGCCGCCTTCGACATCGCGCTGTGGGATCTCAAGGCCAAGCGCGCCGGACTGCCGCTGGCCAAGCTGCTCGGCGCCCACCGGGACTCGGTCCGCTGCTACAACACCTCCGGCGGCTTCCTCCACACCCCCATCGAGGAGGTGCTGGACAACGCCACCGCCACCCTGGAGAACGGGATCGGCGGCATCAAGATCAAGGTCGGCCACCCGGAGGCCGGCGTCGACCTCGCCCGGGTGAGCGCTGTCCGCGAGCGCATCGGGGACACCGCCCCCCTCATGGTCGACGCCAACCAGCAGTGGGACCGGCCCACCGCCCAGCGCATGGGCCGCGCGCTGGAGGAGTTCGGCCTCGTCTGGATCGAGGAGCCCCTCGACGCCTACGACGCCAAGGGCCACGCCGCGCTCGCCGCCTCCCTGGACACCCCGATCGCCACCGGCGAGATGCTGGCCAGCGTCGCGGAGCACTACGAACTCATCCGGCACGACGCGGCCGACATCATCCAGCCCGACGCACCCCGCATCGGCGGGATCACCCAGTTCCTCAAGCTCGCCACCCTCGCCGAGCACCACAACCTGCAGCTGGCGCCGCACTTCGCCATGGAGATCCACCTCCACCTGGCAGCCGCCTACTCCAGCGAGCCGTGGGTCGAGCACTTCGACTGGCTCGAGCCGCTGTTCAACGAGCGGCTGGAGACCCGCGACGGCCGCATGTGGGTCCCCTCCCGCCCCGGTCTCGGCGTCACCCTCACCGACCAGGCGCGCGCCTGGACGACCGAGACCCACGAGGTCGGCGTCCGCTGACCGGCGGCACCCGCCGCACCGGCGCCCGCCACCGCGCGGCGCCCCCCGCTTCGCACCCGCCCCCTGTTCCGACCTCCGACTCCCGAGGAGCACCCCGCCATGACCCTGGCCCCCGACGAGCTCGCCCGCCGCATCGGCTCCGGCCTGCTGTCCTTCCCCGTCACCCACTTCCGTGAGGACCTGAGCTTCGACGAGGCCGCCTACCGGGAGCACGTCGCCCACCTCGGCCAGTACGAGGTCGGCGGGCTGTTCGCCGCCGGCGGCACCGGCGAGTTCTTCTCCCTCACCCCCGCCGAGGTGGAGCAGGTCACCGCCGCCGCCGTCGACGCGGCGCCCGCCGGCACCCCGATCCTGGCGCCGGCCGGCTACGGCACCCGCACCGCGATCGAGCTGGCGCAGTCCGCCGAGCGCGCCGGCGCCGACGGCATCCTGCTGTTCCCGCCCTACCTCACCGAGGCCGGCCAGAACGGCCTGGCGGACCACGTCGAGGCCGTCTGCAAGGCGACGGACCTGGGCGTCGTCGTCTACTCCCGCGCCAACGCGGTCTACGCGCCGGACACCCTGGAGCGGCTGGCGGAGAGCTGCCCCAACCTCGTCGGGTACAAGGACGGCCGCGGCGACATCGAGGCGATGACCCGCATCTACGCCCGCCTCGGCGAGCGCTTCACCTACATCGGCGGTCTGCCCACCGCGGAGCTGTTCGCCCTGCCCTACCTGGAGCTGGGCGTCACCACCTACTCCTCGGCGATCTTCAACTTCCTGCCGGAGTTCGCGCTCGACTTCTACACCGCCGTCCGCGAGCGCCGTCACGACACCGTCCTGAGCCACCTGCGGGAGTTCGTGCTGCCCTACACGGAGATCCGCAACCGCGAGGCGGGCTACGCCGTCAGCATCGTCAAGGCCGGCCTGACGGCCGTCGGCCGCACCGCCGGCCCGGTCCGCCCGCCGCTCACCGACCTCACCGAGGCCGAGCTGGCCGAGCTGACCGCCCTCGTCGGCAAGCTCCCCAAGGCGGCCTGACCCGCCGTCCCGCCCCCGGCGCGAACGCCCGTGGCCCGGACCCGCTTCAGCGGGTCCGGGCCACGGGCGTTCCGGGCGGCGGCGCCCGTCCGGGCGCAGCCGCCGTCGCGGTTCAGTGACCGTCGCGGCTCAGCGGCCGTTGTGGCTCAGTGGCCGGCGCGGTTCAGTGGCCGGCGACCACGCCGGTCAGCTCGTTGGGCGCCGAGGGCAGCGTCACCGAGGCGGTGATCTCACCCGAGGCGAGGTCCACCGCGTGCAGCTCGTCGGTGGCCGGCGCCGAGACGTAGGCCGTCCCGCCGCGCACGAACAGCGCCGGACGGGGCTGCTGCCAGTCCAGCGGCTCCTCCCAGGAGTCGATGACGGCGATCGAGTCGGTGACCTCGCCGGCCTCCGGGTCGATGACGTGCAGCGCACCGTCGGTGCCCAGCACCAGCGCCTCACCGGCCGGGCCGCGGCCCAGCGAGCGGAAGGTGTAGCTGGTGCCCAGGTCGACCAGGTTCAGCTCGCCGGTGGCGGTGTCCACCAGGGCGACGCGCTCCGGGCGCTCCAGCTCGGCGTCGGGGTCGCTCTTGTAGTCACCCAGCACCACCGGGGAGTTGTCGCTGCCGGCCTGGTTGCCGATGCGGCCGTAGTCGTCCGGGCTGTCGATCTTGGTGAAGGCGCCGTCCTGGTAGATCAGCAGGCCGTCCTGGCAGCCGACCACCAGCGTCTCGTCCTGCGCCGCCGCCTCACCGTGGACGCCGGGGCAGTCCTCGTTGCGGGCGATCTCCTCGCCGTCCGCGTCCAGCACCATGGCGCCGATGCGGGACTCGGGGTCGCCGAGAGTGGTGAGCAGCTCGCCGTTGGAGAGTTCCACCGCGACGCCGTGGTGCGCGTGCTCGGCGGTCCAGGTGCGGCTCGGCTCGGGGTCGCCGTCGGCCAGCTCGGTCGGGTCGAAGACGATGACCTCGCCGGTGCCGTCGAAGAACAGCACGGTCTTGTCCGCGTGCCGCACGACGTGGCCGGGGGTGTCGCCGGGGAACTCGGTGCCGCTGAACTCGCCGGTGGTGGCGTCCAGCACGCGGAAGCCCGCCGAGGTGGAGACCATGACGTGCCGGTCGTCACCGGCGGGGTTGAGGCGGTTGAAGCCGTCGAGCTCGATCTCGGCGGCGACGTCGAGGGTCTCGCCGTCCAGGACGAGCAGGCCGCCGTCGAAGGTGGCGACCAGCGGGTCGTTGACCGGGTCGGTGACCGGTGCGGCGGACTCCTCGGTGGCGGCGTCGTCGGCCGCCGACGTGGTGTCGTCCTCGCCGCTGCCGCAGGCCGACAGCACCAGGGCGGTCAGGGCGGTCAGGGCGACGGCCGGTACGGCGCGACGGCGAGCCGTGGTGATCCGCGGGGTGGTGTTCACGGTGGGGTGTTTCCTCTCGGACAGCCGCGGGGGTTCCGCGGCACGTGGGTGGGGCGCGTCGGCGCAGGGGAGGCCGCCGGCCGCCGCCTGGGGCGGCGTCGGGGACGCGCGGGGGACCGGGACGGTCCGGGGGAGTGGGGAGTGAGTGGGCAGCGGGGAGTGGCCGGGTCGCGGCACGGGCCGGCCCGCGGGTCAGCCGGTGCCGGTGAGCCCTTCGCTGATCGCCGCGGTGTTGGCGCGCATCATCTCCAGGTAGGTTCCGGCGCCCTCGCCGGGTTCGGTGAGGGACTCGGTGAACAGCGGGATGACCTCGACCGTGCCGCCCATCTCCTCCCGCAGCACCTGGGCCAGCCGGTCGGGCTGCGAGGAGTCGGCGAAGACCGCCCGCACCCCGGCCTCCCGCATGGCGTCGGTGAGCGAGGCGAGATCGGAGGAACTGGGCGAGGCGAGCGTGGTCCCGCCCGGCACGATGGCGCCGATCACCTCGAAGTCGAACCGCTCGGCGAGGTAGCCGAAGACGTGGTGGTTGGTCACCAGCTTGCGGTCCTCCGCGGGGATGGCGCCGAACGCGTCGGCCATCTCGTCGGTGAGCGCCGCCAGCTCGGTGTCGTACCGCTCGGCGTTGGCGCGGATCGCGGCGTCGTCGATGTCCGGCACGTGCTCCAGCACCTGCTCGGTGATGACGGCGGTCGCGGTCCGCATCCGGTCGGGGTCGGTCCAGAAGTGCGGATCGGGGGCGCCCGCGCCGTCCTCGCCGCGGTAGGGCAGCGGATCGGCGGCCTCGCCGACGGCGACGACGGGGACACCCGACCCGGCGGCGGCCTCCACGTGGCGGATGACGTTCTCCTCCAGCCCCATGCCGTTGTGCACGACCAGATCGGCCTCCTCCAGCATCGCCGCCTCCACGGCGGAGAGGCCGAAGGAGTGCGGGTCGGCACCGGCGCGCATCAGCACCGTGACCTCCGCCTCGTCGCCGATCACCTCGCGGGCGACGTCCCCCAGGATGTTGGTGGTGACCACCACGTGGGGCCGGTCCTCCCCGGCCGCACCGCAGCCGGCGGCGGTGGCGGACAGCAGGGTCGCGAGCAGCGTCGCGGGCAGCAGGCGGCGGCGCGGGGGCCGCGGGCTCCGGCGGGTCATCGTCCCGCCTCCACCATCAGGGCCGGCACCGGACCGGCATCGAACGAGCGGGCCACCCGCAGGTCGTCGGCGTGGTCGATCTCGAGCACCGTCCCGGAGGCGGCGTCGTTGACGTACGCGCGGGAGGTGGTGATCTCGATGACGGGCGCGGGCAGGTCCCCGTCCGCCGGCACCGGACCGGTCAGCGGATCGGCGGTGGACGCCAGCGGCGAGCCGTCCGTGACGTCGTAGGAGGTCAGGGTGCCGTCGTCGGAGAGCGCCAGCAGCGGGCCCTCCTCCCCGGCCGTGGTGGTGGCGACCACCGGGCCGGTCTCGACCCGCCGCCACTCGCGTTCGGTGACGTCCAGGAACCAGACGGCCTCCCGGCCGGCGAGCGCTGCCAGCGCGTTCGACCCCGAACGGTGGTGGAACGATTCGGCACGGTCGGCCGGGTCGGTCCCCTCCGGGTAGGGGATCTCCTCGACGGCGAACTCCCCGTCGGCCTCGGTGACCAGCAGCGCCTTGTCGGCGCAGCCGAGCACCACGCCGCGGCGGGTGACCGCGTCGCCCAGCGGCTCCTCGCAGGTGGTCTCCCACCGGTCGTGCTCACCGCCCTCCCGCGTCAGGACCGTCACAGTGGGATCGGCGCCCGCGGCGTCCAGCGCCACCAGATGCTCGCGGAACGGCACCACCGGTGCGGCGAACCGACCGTCCAGCGGCTCTGCCTCCGGCAGCTCCGTGGCGTCGTGCTCCTCCAGCGGGCGGCGCGGCAGCACCGAGGCGCCGCCGTCCTCCGCCGTGGCGACCAGAACGCCGGCGTCGGCGCGGACCGCGACCGGTCCGCCGGGCAGTGCGCCGAACTCGCGCACCGCGGCCCGGTAGTGGTGGACGTGGTCGCCGTGGTCGGTGGTCCACGCCCCGGTGTCCACCAGGGTGGTGCCCTCCGCGGTGCGGAGGTGGGCGAACCGGCCGTCGCCGGTCAGGGCGGTGAGAGCGGTGACGTCGTCCGTGTCCGTGAGCGGGTGGAACTCCTCGGATATCAGGTCCAGTACCCCCGCCTCGCCCGTGGCGGGGTCGGCGAGCAGCAGCCGGGTCTGCTGCTCCGCGGTCTCCTCGGCGCCCTCGACGTAGCCGTGCGGCACGTCCTCGGCGGCGGAGGCGGTGGTCTCCTCGGCGGGTTCGGTCGTGGTGTCCCCGCCGGCGCAGCCGGCGGGGAGCAGCGCGGTCAGCGCGGCGGCGGCCGCGGCGCCCCGGCGTCGGGGGGAGCGGATGGTGCGTGTCATGCGGGTTGCCTCACAGCGGCGGGTCGGGGGGTGGGGGCGTCGGTCCCGGTCGCGGCCGCCGGGCGGACCAGGCGGTCGCGGGCCGCGGAGACGGCGACGGAGACGAAGAACTGGGCGACGGCGACCGCCGCCACGGTGGCGCCGGCGGCGGTGCCGAGGTGCCAGGAGAGGAGCAGGCCGAGGAAGGTGGCGCTGACACCGAGCGCTGCGGCCCCGGCCATCACCGCGCCGACCCCGCGCGCCCAGGGCAGCGCCGCCGCGGGCGGCGCGATCAGCAGACCCAGCACCAGCAGGGTGCCGACGATGTGGAACGAGGCGACGATCGCCAGCGTCAGCAGCCCCAGCAGGGCGGCGTGGGCGAGCCGTGGCCGCAGCCCTAGGGTGTGGGCGGTCCGCTCGTCGAAGGCGAGGGCGAGGAAGGCGCGATGGCCGGCGGCGGCCGCGGCCGCGGCGACGGCCAGCGCCACCGCCAGGTGCACCAGGTCCCTCTCGCGCACGGCGAGGACATCGCCGAAGAGGAACCCGGTCAGGTCCACGGCGAACGACTGGGACCGCGAGACGATGATCACGCCCAGCGCGAGCATGCCGACGAAGAGCAGGCCGATGCCGGTGTCCCGCGACAGTCGCCGCACCCGGGCGAGCCCGGTGACGCCGGCCGCCATCACGGCGGCGCTGGCGGCGGCCCCGACCAGCGGGTTCCCGCCCAGCAGCGCGGCGATCGCGACACCGGGCAGCAGCCCGTGCGCCATCGCGTCACCGAGGAACGCCATGCCGCGCAGCACCACCCAGGTGCCGGCCAGCGCGCAGATCAGCGAGACCAGCACGCCGCCGAGCAGGGCGCGTTGTACGAAGGCCACCTCGAAGGGGGCGGTCAACCACTCCATGGCACGCACAATACAATGAAAACGATTATCGGTTACAAGAGGGGGCTACCCGCATGGCCACGACACCCGCGTCCGCCACCACCGCACCGGCGGCGCGCCCCGCCCGTGTCGAGATCACCGGACTCCACGCCGGGTACGCCCGCCGCTCCGTACTGCACGACGTCACCGCCACCGTCCCCACCGGCGCCACCACCGCGCTGGTCGGGCCCAACGGATCGGGGAAGTCGACGCTGCTCTCCGTGCTGGCCGGCGTGCTGCGCCCCACCGCCGGCACCGTCCGTCAACCGGAGGGCACCCGCCCGGCGTTCGTGCCGCAGCGCGGCACCGCCGCCGAGGCGCTGCCGCTGACGGTGCGCCGCACCGTCGCCATGGGCCGCTGGGCGGAACGCGGCCCCTGGCGGCGGCTGACCCGCACGGACCACGCCGCCGTCGAGGCCGCCATGGACCGGCTCGACATCGGCGATCTGGCCGACCGCCAGCTCGCCGAGCTCTCCGGCGGCCAGCACCGCCGCGCGCTCATCGCGCAGGCGCTGGCGCAACGCTCGGACCTACTGCTGCTCGACGAACCCGGCACCGGGCTCGACGCCGACGCCCGCGCGGGGATCGACGACCTCCTCCGCGACCTCGCGGCCGAGGGCGTCACCGTCGTGCAGGCCACCCACGACCTCGCCGCCGCCCGCCGCGCCGACCACGTCCTGCTGCTGCGCGGCGGACGCCTCCACGCCGCCGGCCCGCCGCGGACCGCGCTCACCGCCGACACCCTCACCGCGCTCTGGCTCACCGACTGACCCGCCGCGCGCTCCGGACGCCCGACCGCAGTGGCGCCCGCACCACCCGTGCCCCTGGCGTCGCTGCCGTCCGGACACCGGGGGTCCCGGCCCCGGCGGCGAGCAGCGCTTCCCGGCCGCCCACCAGCCGGAAGTGGCCCTCCTCACGCCCGCACGGGCCTGTCGCCCCCCGGGGACCTGGAAGAGTGGATGGCATGTCCAGGAGAACGGAAACGCCCGCCGTCCCCCCGCCCCGCACCGGCCCCGACCGCCGTCCCGGCCGCGGCCTCCCGGACACCGCACCGCGGCGCACCCGGTGAGGGCCGGGTACGCCGTCTGGCTCGCCGCGCTCCTGGCCTACGTCATGGCGGTGTTCCACCGCACCTCGCTCGGCGTCGCCGGTCTGGAGGCCGCCGACCAGCTCGGGGTCGGCGCCGGCGCGCTCTCCGCCTTCGTCCTGCTCCAGGTCGTCGTCTACGCCGCCGGCCAGGTCCCCGCGGGGATGGCCGTGGACCGCTGGGGGGCGCGGGCCGCCCTCACCACCAGCGGCCTGCTGCTCTTCCTCGGGCAGGGCACGCTCGCCCTCTCCGACTCGTTCGCGCTCGCAGCGATCGCCCGGGTCCTGGTCGGCATGGGCGACGCGCTCGTCTTCGTCTCCGTGCTCGGGCTCATACCCCAGTGGTTCCCCGCCGCGCGGGTGCCAGTGCTGACGCAGGTCACCACCTTCCTCGGGCAGACCGGGCAGGCGCTCTCCGCCGTTCCGTTCCTTGCCCTGCTGCACGGCATCGGCTGGACCCGTGCCTTCGCCGTCGCCGCCGTGGCGAGCCTTCTCACCGGCGTCTTCGCCTGCGCGGTGGTGCGCCGCGGCCCCTACGCCGCCGTGCGCGCCGAGCGGACGGCCCGCCCTGCGCCGGAGCCCGAGCCCGCAGGCGGGCGTCGCCGCCGTCCGGGCCGCCGCCCGCGACCCGCCCGCGAGGTCGCGCTGTGGCGGGTGCCCGGCATCCGGCTCGCCTTCTTCGGGCACATGGGCACGCAGTTCTCGATGATGGTCTTCTCCCTGCTGTGGGGCGTGCCCTACCTGGTCGGCGTCCACGAACGCTCCGCGACCACCGGCGCCCTGCTGATCACCCTGATCGTCGTCACCGCGCTCTGCCTCGGTCCCCTCGTCGGCATGCTCGCCGCCCGCTTCCCCGCCCGCCGCGACCGGATCTTCCTCGTCGTCATCGCCGTCACCGCCGCCACCTGGACCGTGGTCCTCGCCTGGCCCGGGGCGGCACCGATGTGGCTGCTGGTGGTGCTCGTCGTGGTGCTCGGCATCGGCGGCCCGGCCTCGGTGGTCGCCTTCGACGTCGCCCGCGCCAGCCTGCCCCCGCACCGCTGGGGCGTCGCCCAGGGGGTCGCCAACCTCGGCGGCTACAGCGCCACCCCGGCCGCGCTCGCGGTCATGGGTGTCGCGATGACGCTCCTCGGCGGGCTGGACAACCCGGCCGCGCTGCGCTGGGCGTGGCTCGCCCAGTACCCGCTCTGGGCGCTCGCCGTCGTGGGCATCCTGCTCGCTGCCCGCGACATGCGGCGCGAGACTGCTGCGGGCGCCGCCCCCGGCGTCCCGCCCGTCGCGGCCGGCGCGCGCCGTACCGCGTCCGCTCCTCGGAGCGAGGGCCGCTCGGACGTTCGAACGACGTCGGACAGCGCACCCCCGCTTCGGTCGGAATGACGCCGTTCCGCTGACGCGCCGCCACCGGCTGTGCACACAATGCGCGGATGACCAGCGACGAAGAGACGTGCACCCCGCCCCTCGTCATGCGCGTGGAGCAGTCCGACCATCCCGTAGCCGCGGCCATGGAGGCGGACGCCGCCCTCGCCGCCCGGCGGTACCGGCACTACACCGTCCGCGGTCCGCTCTTCGGCGTCGCCGCGCAGTGCCCCGACAACCCGGACCGCTGGGAGGTGGTCTGCCCCGTCACCGATGCCTCGGGCCAGCAGGCGAGGGACCGGCTCCAGTCGGCCTTGTTCTTCCGGGCCAAGGACGACATCGACGACCCGGCGCAGCGCCGCCGGCTGGTCGCCGGGGTCGCCGTCCTGGAGAAGGAGCCCGTCGACGAACTGGTCGTCGACGGCCGCCGCTACCGGGTGGTGCGCGCCGACGAGTTCCTCTACCTCGACGACGACGGGCCGGAGACCGCCCGGCCGACCGACCCCCAGCCGGCCCGCCCCGAGTGGGACCCGCGCATCCGCGAGCCCGAGCCGGACGAGGGCCACGTCATCGACCACACCGCCGCCTCCGGTCTCATGGCCGGCGCGGAGCGGCTCGCCCTGCGCGACCTCGCCTACCGCGCATCGAGCTACCCCGAGCAGGTCCGCCGGGATTCGGAACGCGCCCTGGAGACCCATCCGGGGGTGGTGCTGCTGCCGGCGTCCTTCCGCGTCGTGGAACGCTGTCCGGGCGGCTGGGAGATGACCGCCGGTCCCTTCGCGACCGCCCACCACGCGCGGACCTTCCTCTACGCCGCGCTCAAGCTCACCTTCCCGATGCTGCTCGACCTCGACGAGGAGGAGAAGGCCGAGTACGCCCGCATCGCCGAGGAGTGGCGGAGCCGCGGCGAGGGCAACCGGCTGCAGGTGGGGGAGAAGGAGTACTCGATCGCGCGCATCGGCCGGCTCGTGCGGATCGGCCCCGACGGGCCGGAGGGGCCCCGCCCCTCCGACATCGACCCCCACGGCCCGATGCGGATGCACCCGCGCATGGACGACGACGGCACGCTCCACGACGACGACGAGGAGTACGACCTCCTCGACGCCGCACGCGACGCCTGACGCCGGGCCCCGTGACCGGAAGTGCACCCTGCCGCCCACCGCTCGTTTGCGGCTCGGCCGGCCGGGCACAAGATCGCTCACTCGACCGGCCGACCGGAAGGCAGACGGATGACGACCCCGCACGACGGTGACCGCGACCGCCAGGACCCGGTGCCCGGTTTCAGCCCGCCCTCGGAGGGATGGAGCCCGCCCCCGGAGGAGAAGCACGCGCCCGGCCCAGGAGGAGGGAGCAACGGCCTCGCCGTCGCCGCGCTGGTCACGGGCATCGCGGCGGTGCTCCTCTTCTGGACGGCGATCGGCGGCGTCCTCCTCGGGATCGCCGCGCTGATCACCGGCATCCTCGGTGTCCGCCGTGCTCGGCGCGCCGCCGCCGGCAGGAGCACGATGTCGCTGATCGGCGCGGTGCTCGGCGGGCTCGGCCTGATCGGCGGCGTGCTGGTGCTGATGCTCGGCGTCGCGATCTGGAACTCCGAGGAGTTCGGCAACCTGCGCGAGTGCGTGGACGCCGCCGACACCCAGGAGGAGCTGGACCAGTGCGACCGGGACTTCCAGGACGAGGTCGAGAACTGACCTCCGCGCCACCCCGGCGCACCCACCGCTGACACCGCCGTGGCCCGGGCCGGCGCACCGAACGGCGCGCCGACCCGGGCCACGGCGCCGTCAGTTCCGGCGCACCCGGTACCGGAGGTCGGTCGAGTAGGGGCCGCGGTCCACCGAGAGCGGTTCGAGCGCGACCGGCCCGGCGTCCGGGGCGTCGAACAACCGGACACCACCACCGAGCAGCACGGGGACCACGCAGGTCA
Organism: Streptomyces lonarensis; assembly: GCF_012033735.1. Taxonomy (GTDB): domain Bacteria; phylum Actinomycetota; class Actinomycetes; order Streptomycetales; family Streptomycetaceae; genus Streptomyces; species Streptomyces lonarensis. The sequence continues at coordinate 29,197 of NZ_JAAVJD010000015.1, forward strand.
GCACCTCGTCCAGCACCCCGGCCGCCAGGCACTGCCGCGCCACGTCGGCGCCCAGCACGTTCACCGTCAGCCCGCCGGCCGCCTCCCGGGCGGCCCGTACCGCGGTGTCGAGGTCGCCGACGAAGGTCACCCCGGGGACGGGGTGGGGCGGCGGACGGTGCGTCAGCACGAACTGCGGTCCGCTCCACCCGCCGCCGAACGCCTCGCCCTCGCCCTCCGTGTCCCGGTAGGGGTCGTCGCCGCCGAAGGTGCGCCGCCCGATCAGCAGCGCCCCGACCTCCGCCGCGAGCGGGGCCGGCTCACCGCCCGGCGGCGGGAGCAGTGGCGCCAGCCAGGACATGTCCCCCTCGGGGCCGGCGATGAAGCCGTCCAGCGACATGGAGACGGAGTACAGCAGTCCGGCCACGGCCGGCCTCCTCGGGGCTCGGGGACGCGCGGGCGGCGGCGGGAGCGCCGCCGCGCCGGGGCGTCGTCAGGTGGGTCGGTCGGAGCGACGGGCGGTCGGTCGGAGCGACGGACGGGGTGCACTCGGGGTGCGCTCAGGGCAGCGGTGTGCCGATCCGCACCCGGTTGCCGTCCGGGTCGCGGAGCTCCGCCTCGCGGGCCCACGGCATCGCGGCCACCGCGGCGCCGAACTCGGCCGCGGCGGCGTCGACGTCCCGGACCCGCAGGTAGATCAGGCCGTCCGGCGGCGCGTCCCCGGCGTGCTCCGAGAGGAAGAGCGTCACCGCGCCTCGCCGCAGTTCCAGGAAGAGCGGCAGCCCCGGGGCGAACCGGTGCTCCCAGGTCACCGCGAAACCGAGCCGCGCGTACCAGTCGGCGGCGCGCCGCGCGTCGCTCACCCGCAGCACCGGGACCGCTTCCTCCACGGGCGCCCGCTCGTGCGGATGCGCGGCGGTGCCCTCGTCGTCCGTCATCCTCGCATCGTGGCAGAGCCGACTGACAGAACCGGCCGACGGCGCGCGGGGCCCGGCCCGACGGGCGCCGGCCGGGGCGGTGCGCCGAACGGTACCGGGCGTGAGGCGTTCCGGGCGTGAGGCGTTCCGGGCGTGAGGCGCGGGCGTCGCCCCGGCGTGGGGCGTGAGGCGCGGGCGTCACCCCGGCGTGGGGCGTGAGGCGCGGGCGTCACCCCGGCGTGGGGCGTGGGGCGGCCGTCCGCGCGCTGTCCTGTCGGGCGCCGAGGCCGTACAGGGCAGCGCACGGCCCGGCCGTGCGCCCCGGGGGTCAGCCGCGGACGGAGCAGAAGGCGAGTAGGCAGAAGTTCATGCCCTGCACGCCCTGCGCACCGCCGCCGCCCGCGTGAGTCTCACAGGAGGCCAGCAGGCAGAACTGCCAGCCCTGCACCAGCGAGCCGCCGCCCGAGCCGGCGTTCGACTGGCCCGCCGGTGCCACCGTCCCGGTGTGCGTGACCTTCTGCGGGGTCGCCGCCTGGGCCCCCGTCGCGGTCAGCGCCACCAGTGCCGCCGCCGCGCCCATCGCCGTTGCCAGGCGCCGACCGTGGGTGTTCCTCATCGTGAAGTCTCCGCTCGTGTGAACGACTGTCGTCCGTGTGTGTTCGTCACGACCCCCCGAACGGACTGGTGTGATCACCGGATTGCGGTGAGTTATGGGGATGAGGTCACCTCCTGTGACGCCAGTCACATCACCAATCTCTCTGTGCCATCGGTGCCGAACGCAGGGTCAAAGTACGATCTGGCCCGTGGGGGAACGCACCGTGACAAAGCACCACACGTCGCGCTGATCCGCGTTCACCACTCCATGCCCCGGGGTGCGTCGGCCCACCGTCGACCACGCCCCGGGTGCGCCGGCACGACCGGCGCACGGCCGAGCTGCCGCCGACTCCTCTGTGCTAGGTGTGATCACGAGTGTCCGACCTGTCCGCCGCCCGCCTGCCCCTGACCGCCGGCCAGCTCGGTCTCTGGTTCGCCCAGAAGATCGACCCCACCAGCCCCGCCTACAACATCGCCGAGTACGCGGACATCCGCGGACCCCTCGACCCCGCACTGCTCCGCCGGGCCGTGCGGCGGGTCACCGGCGAGGCGGACGCGCTGCGGGTGACCTTCGGCGAGGCCGACGAGGTCCCGTACCAGCGCGTGGCGGACCACCTGGACATACCCGTGGCCGAGGTCGACCTGCGCGCCGAGGCGGACCCCGCCGCGCGGGCGCACCGGCTGATGGCCGAGGCGCTGGAGACCACCGCCGACACCGGCACCGGCCCGCTGGTCTCGCTGATGCTGCTGCGCCTGGCGGACGAGCACTGGTACTTCCACCAGCAGGTCCACCACCTGGCGATCGACGGCTACGGGGCCGCGCTGGCCCTCGGCCGCATCGCCGACGTCTACACCCGGCTCGCCAGCGACCCCGGCGGGGAGATCCCGCCGTTCCACGCCCCGCTCGACGCGCTGCTGCGGGAGGAGGCCGACTACCGCGGGTCCGAGGAGTTCGCCACCGACCGGGCCTTCTGGAACGACTACCTGCGCGGCATGCCCGAACCCGTCGGCCTGCGGGACGCGGCCGCCCCGCCCGCCCGCACCGCGCTCCGCACCGGCCGCGCGTTCGACCCCGACTGGCTCGCACGGCTCCGCGACGCGGCCCGCGCGGCCGGCGCCGGCTGGCCGACGCTCTTCATCGCCGCCACCGCCGCCTACCTGCACCGGGCACGCGGCCAGTCCGAGGTCGTCCTGGGGCTGCCCGTCACCACCCGCCGCACCGACACCGCGCGCCTCACCCCGGCGATGGTCTCCAACGTGCTGCCGCTGCGGTTGGAGGTCTCCCCGGCCGACACCGTGCAGGACCTGCTGCGCCGCACCTCCCGCACGGTGCGCACCGTCCTGCGCCACCAGCGGTTCCCCTCCGAGGAGCTGCGGCGCGAGCGCGGCCTGCTGGGACGCCGCGACCGGCTCACCGGGCCCGTCGTCAACGTGATGGCCTTCGACGACAGCCTCGCCTTCGGCCCCGGGCGCGCCACCCTCCACAACCTGTCCATCGGGCCCGTCGAGGACATGGCGCTGGCCGCCCACGCCTCCTTCGCCGACGGCGGACTCCGTCTCGACCTGCTCGGCAACCCCGACCTCCACGCCGCCGACGACCTCGCCGTCCACCACGCGCGGATCACCCGACTGCTGGAGTCGTTCGTCGCCGCGCCCACCGCCCCGCTCGGCGCGGTCGGCCTCCTCGGCGAGGACGAGCGGCGCCGCGTCGTGGCAGCCGGTACCGGACCGCTGCCGGCCCCGCGCGACCCGGCCCTCGGGGCCGACGCCCCGCGGCCCGCCGCGGACCCCGGGACCCTCACCGCGCGGTTCGCCGCCCAGGCCGCCCGCACCCCCGGCGCCACCGCCGTCGTCGCACCCGACGGCTCGCTCACCTTCGCCGAACTCGTCGCGCGCGTCGAGGAACTCGCCGGCCGGCTCGCCGCCCGCGGCGCCCGCCCCGGCACCCGGGTCGCCGTCGCCGCGGCCCGCTCGCGCGACCTGGTCGTCGCCCTGCTCGCCGCGATGCGCTGCGGCGCGGCCTACGTGCCCGTCGACCCGTCCTACCCGGCCGAGCGCACCGCCCACCTCCTCGGCGACGCCGACCCCGTCGCCCTGGTCGCCGACCCCGCCACCGCCGCCGCGGTCGACCCCGCCGGCCGGCGCACCCTCGTCGCGCCCGACCCGGCGGACGACCCCGGCGCGCCCACCGCCGTGCCCCGGGCTCCGGCCCGCGCCGACGCCGCGTACGTCATCTACACCTCCGGCTCCACCGGGCGCCCCAAGGGCGTCGAGGTCGAACACCGCTCGCTGACCAACCTGCTGGAGCACCACCGGCTGGAGTCGCACGCCGCCGCCGAGGACGCGCTCGGCCGCCCGCTGCGCGTGGCGCTGACCGCCGCCACCTCCTTCGACGCCTCGCTCGACCCGGTGCTGTGGATGGTCGCCGGCCACGCGCTGCACATCGTCCCCGACGAGGTGCGCCGCGACCCGCAGGCGCTCGTCGCCCACCTCCACGCCCACGGCATCGACGCCATCGAGACCACCCCCACCTACCTCCAGCAGCTCCTCGGCCACGGCCTGTTCGAGGACGACCGCCGCCCGACCGTCGTCGCCCTCGGCGGCGAGGCCGTCAACGACGCCCTCTGGCAGGAGCTGTCGGCCCACCCGGGGCTGTCCGTCTTCAACTTCTACGGGCCCACCGAGACCACCGTCAACGCCGTCACCACCCGGCTCTCCGGGGGCAGCCCCGTCATCGGCCGGCCCGTCGCCGGCGCCCGCGCCTACGTCCTCGACGCCGGGCTCCACCCGCTGCCCACCGGGATGGCGGGAGAGCTCTACCTCGCCGGCGCGGGCGTCGCCCGCGGCTACGCCGGCCGCGCCGGGCTGACCGCCGACCGGTTCCTCGCGGACCCGTTCGGCGCGCCGGGCAGCCGCATGTACCGCACCGGCGACCTCGCGCGCTGGCGTGCCGACGGGACCCTGGAGTTCCTGGGCCGCACCGACCGGCAGATCAAGGTGCGGGGCCACCGCGTGGACCCCGGCGAGATCGAGGCCGCGCTCACCGCGCTCCCGGGCGTCACCGAGGCCGCCGTCCTCACCCGCCCCGGCGCGGGCGGCGAGCTGCTCGCCGCCTACGTGGCCGTGACCGACCCGCAGGCGGGCGACCCCGCCGGCCTGCGGGCCCGCCTCACCGCCGCGCTGCCCGGCCACCTGGTGCCCGCTCTCTACGCCACCGTCGAGCGGCTGCCGCTCACGCCCAACGGCAAGCTCGACACCGACGCGCTCCCCGAGCCGAGCGCCCCCGCCGCAACCGACGACGAGCCGCCCCGCAACGACACCGAGGCGGCGGTCTGCGCCGTCTATGCCGACGTCCTCGGCGTCGACCGCGTCGGCCGGGACAGCGACTTCTTCGACCTCGGGGGGCACTCCCTGCTCGCCGCCCGGGTGGTGGCCGGCCTGCGCGCCGCACTCGGCACCGAGCCCCCCATCCGGTTCCTGTTCGAGTCGCCCACCCCCGCCGCCCTCGCCGCCCGCCTCGACGAGGCGCCCGGCTCCGCCCGTCCCGCGCTCACCGCCGCCGAGCGCCCCGCGCGGCTGCCGCTCTCCCCGGCCCAGCAGCGGCTGTGGCTGCTGGAGCGCATGGGCGAGGGCGGCGCGACGTACACCATCCCGGTCGCGCTGCGGCTGACCGGCACCCTCGACCGCGCCGCGCTCCACGCCGCGCTCCACGACCTCGTCGCCCGGCACGAGAGCCTGCGCACCCTCTTCCCCGAGGACGCCGAGGGCCCGTACCAGCGGGTGCTGCCCGCCGACGCGACGGACGTCCCGCTGGACGAGGCGCCCTTCGGGGAACGGCCCGGGCCGCACACCCCGCGCGCCTTCGACCTCACCCGGGAGATCCCGCTCCGGGCCGCACTCCACACCCTCTCCGACCACAGCCATGTGCTGGTGGTGACGTTGCACCACATCGCGGCGGACGGGTGGTCGATGGGGCCGTTGTCGCGTGATCTGTCGGCGGCGTATGCGGCGCGGTTGTCGGGTCGGGCGCCGGGGTGGGAGCCGTTGGCGGTGCAGTACGGGGATTACGCGGTGTGGCAGCGTGAGGTGTTGGGCTCGGTCGAGGATGTGTCGTCGCGGGCCGCTGAGGAGTCGGCGTTCTGGCGGGAGGCGTTGGCCGGGTTGCCGGAGGAGTTGCCGCTGCCGGTGGACCGGCCCCGCGGCACCGCGCCCGCCGCCGGCGGCGGCAGCGTGCCCCTCACGCTGGACGCCACCGCCCACGCCCGGCTGCGGGACCTGGCCCGGGCGTCGGGTGCGAGTCCGTTCATGGTGCTGCACGCGGCGCTGGCGGTGCTGCTCTCCCGGATCTCCGGTACCTCGGACGTCGCGGTGGGCACACCGGTGGCCGGTCGTACCGACCAGGCGTTGGCGCCGCTCATCGGGTTCTTCGTCAACACGCTGGTGCTGCGGGCGGACACCTCCGGTGACCCGACGTTCCGGGAGCTGCTGGCGCGGGTGAAGGAGACCGACCTCGCCGCCTACGCCCACCAGGAGCTGCCGTTCGAGCAGTTGGTGGAGGAGATCAGCCCCGCCCGGTCGCTGGACCGCCACCCCCTCTTCCAGGTGATGCTCAGCCTCAACAACAACGAACCGCCGCGGCTCTCCCTGCCCGGCCTCGCCGTCGACCGCGAGGAGTCCGTCGGCCGGATCGGTGCCAAGTTCGACCTCACCGTCGACCTCGCCGAACACCACGACACCGACGGCCGGCCGCTCGGCATCGCCGGGGAACTGGAGTACAGCCGCGAGCTGTTCGACGAGTCCACCGCGCTGCGCATCGCGGCCCACCTCACGCGGCTCGTCGACGCCGCCCTCACCGACCCCGACACCCCCGTCACCGACCTGGAGTTCCTCGACGACGCCGAGCGCGCCGCCGCCCTGGACCGCGCCGAACCGGGCCGCAGCACCCCGCCCGCGCCCGGCCGGACCATCGTCGACGTCCTCACCACCCAGGCGCTGGTGACCCCCGAGCGCGTCGCCGTGGCCGACGCCGACGGCCCGCTGGCCTTCGGCGACCTGATCGACGCGGCCGAGGAACTGGCCCGCCGCCTCCACCACGCCGGCGTCCGCCCCGGCGACCGCGTCGCCGCCGCCCTGCCCCGCACCCGCCTCCAGATCATCGCGCTGGTCGCCGTGCTCCGCCTCGGCGCCGTCCACGTCCCGCTCGACCCCACCCACCCCGCCGAACGCAACCGGCTCGTCCTGGAGACGGCCCGCCCGGCCCGCGTCCTGACCACCACCGCCCTCGCCGTCGGCCTGCCCGCGGGCCGGTGGCCGCTGCTCAACCTCGACGAGACCACCGCCGTGCCCACGGGCGCCCGCGCCCCGCTGCCCGACGGGCCCGCCCCGCGCGACGCCGCCTACGTGCTGTACACCTCCGGCTCCACCGGCACCCCCAAGGGCGTCGTCGTCGAGCACCACTCGCTGGTCAACCTGCTCGCCGGCCACCGCGACCAGCTGATCGGCCCCGCCGAGGCCGCCGCCGGGGGCCGGCCGCTGCGCGTCGCCCTCACCGCCGCCGCCACCTTCGACGCCTCCTGGGACCCGGTGCTCTGGATGGTCGCCGGCCACGAACTGCACCTCGCCGACGACGACGCCCGCCGCGACCCCGAGGCGCTCACCGCCTTCCTGCGGCAGCACGCCGTGGACGTCCTGGAGACCACCCCCTCCTTCCTCGCCGAACTGCGCACCGCCGGCCTGCTGGCGGAGGGGACCCACCGGCCGTCGGTCGTCGCCCTCGGCGGCGAGGCGGTCGGCGCCGACCTCTGGCACGAGCTGGCCGACCTCCCGGACGTCGCCGGCTGGAACCTCTACGGCCCCACCGAGACCACCGTCGACAGCGTCGTCGCCCCCGTCACCGCCGACACCCCGCCGCGGATCGGCCACGCGGTCCCCGGCAACCGCGCCTACGTCCTCGACGGCCGCCTGCGGCCCGTGGCCCCCGGCGTCACCGGGGAGCTCTACGTCGCGGGCGCCGGCGTCGCCCGCGGCTACGACCGCCGACCGGGGCTGACCGCCGACCGGTTCCTCGCCGACCCCTACGGCGGCCCCGGCGCGCGGATGTACCGCACCGGCGACCTCGTCCGCCGCCACGACGACGGTTCCCTGGAGTACGCCGGCCGCGCCGACGGGCAGGTCAAGATCCGCGGCCACCGCGTGGAGACCGGCGAGGTGGAGGCCGCGCTGCTGCGCCACCCCGCCGTCGCCCGCGCCGCCGTCGCCGTCCGCCCGGACGCCTCGGGCGCCGCCGCGCTCGTCGCCTGGGCCCTCCCCGTCCGCGACGCCGAGGACGCACCGACCGCCTCCGACCTGCGCGACTTCCTCCGCGGCAGCCTCCCCGGCTACATGGTCCCCGCCGCCGTCGGGGTGGTGGACACCTTGCCGCTCGGCGTCCATGGCAAGACCGACACCACCACCCTGCCCTGGCCGGCCGACGGGAGCCCCGACGAGGTGGCGCCGCCCCGCACCCCCCGGGAGCGCGAGCTGTGCGCACTCTTCGCCGACATCCTCGGCCGGGCCGCGATCGGCCGCGACGAGAACTTCTTCGACCTGGGCGGCCACTCCCTGCTGGCCACCCGCCTCGTCGCCCGCATCCGCACCGCCTTCGGGGTCGAACTCCCTGTGCGCGCGCTGTTCGAGGCGCCCACCGCGGCCGCGCTCGCCCCCCGCATCGACACCGCCGAAGCGGCACGCCCCGCCCTGCGCCCGGCCGCGCTCACCGGCCCCGCCCCGATGTCCCCGGCGCAGCGCCGGCTGTGGTTCCTCCACCGGCTCGACCCCGACGACCCCGCCTACCACCTGCCGCTCGCCGTCCGCCTGACCGGCACCGTCGACCGGGAGGCGCTGCGCGCCGCGCTCGGTGACCTCACCGACCGGCACGAGGTGCTGCGCACCGTGCTGGCCGTCCCCGGCGACGGCCGCCGCGCAGGCGACGGCGACGGGCACGGCGGGGACGGCGACGAGGCCGTGCAGCGGGTGCTGCCGGCTGCGGAAGGCCGCCCCGAACTGGGCGAGCGGACCGTCACCCCCGAGGCGCTGCCCGACGCGCTGCGCGAGGAGTCGGGCCGCCCCTTCGACCTGGCACGCCGCACCCCGCTGCGCGCCACCCTGCTCTCCACCTCCCCCGAGAGCCATGTGCTGGTGGTGACGTTGCACCACATCGCGGCGGACGGGTGGTCGATGGGGCCGTTGTCGCGTGATCTGTCGGCGGCGTATGCGGCGCGGTTCTCGGGTCGGGCGCCGGGGTGGGAGCCGTTGGCGGTGCAGTACGGGGATTACGCGGTGTGGCAGCGTGAGGTGTTGGGCTCGGTCGAGGATGTGTCGTCGCGGGCTGCTGAGGAGTCGGTGTTCTGGCGGGAGGCGTTGGCCGGGTTGCCGGAGGAGTTGCCGCTGCCGGTGGACCGGCCCCGCGGCACCGCGCCCGCCGCCGGCGGCGCCGTGCCGCTGCCGCTGACCGGGACGACCGGCGAGAACGTCGAACGTCTTGCCCGGAGTTCGGGTGCGAGTCCGTTCATGGTGCTGCACGCGGCGCTGGCGGTGCTGCTCTCGCGGATCTCCGGTACCTCGGACGTCGCGGTGGGCACACCGGTGGCCGGTCGTACCGACCAGGCGTTGGCGTCGCTCATCGGGTTCTTCGTCAACACGCTGGTGCTGCGGGCGGACACCTCCGGTGACCCGACGTTCCGGGAGCTGCTGGCGCGGGTGAAGGAGACCGACCTCGCCGCCTACGCCCACCAGGAGCTGCCGTTCGAGCAGTTGGTGGAGGAGATCAGCCCCGCCCGCTCGCTGGACCGCCACCCCCTCTTCCAGGTGATGCTCAGCCTCAACAACAACGAGTCGCCCACCCTTGCGCTGCCCGGTCTGCGCGCGGAGCCCGCGCGCGTCGAGACCGGAGGCGCCAAGTTCGACCTCTCCTTCAGCCTCGGGGAGACCACCACGGCGGCCGACCCGGCGGCCGGCGCCCTCGGCGGCACGTTGGAGTACCGCTCCGACCTGTTCGACGAGGCGACCGCCCGCCGCCTGGCGACCTGGTTCGCCCGCCTGCTGACCGCCGCCACCGCCGCGCCCGACGCCCGCCTGTCGGAACTGCCGCTGCTCTCCGGGGAGGAGACCTCGCAGCTGCTCGCCCTCGGCGACGGCGGGCCCGCGCCGGAGGCCCCCACCACCCTGGTCGAGCGCTTCCACGCCGCGGTGGCGGCCGCTTCGGAGGGGGCGCACGCCCTCGTCGCCCGGGACGGCCGCCTCGACTTCCCCGAGCTGCTGGCCCGCGCCACCCGGCTCGCCCGCGAACTGCGGGAAGCGGGCGTGGCCCCCGGGGACCCGGTGGCCACCGTGCTGCCGCGCACCACCCACGCCGTCGTCGGCATGCTCGCCGGCTGGACCGCCGGCGCCGTGCACACCCCGCTGGACGCGGCCCTCCCCGAAGGCCGCATCCGGACCGTGCTCGCGGAGGCCCGCCCGGCGCTGACGCTCGTCACCGCCGACACCGCCCACCTGCTGCCCCCGGAGGCGCCCCGACTCGTCCTCGACGAGCCCGGCACCGCCGCCCGGATCGCCTCCCGCACCGCCCAGCCCCTCCCCGACACCCCGCGGCCCCAGGACCCCGCCTACCTGATCCACACCTCCGGCTCCACCGGCCGCCCCAAGGGCGTACTGGTCGAACACCGCGCCATCGCCCGGCTGCTGGAGCACCACCGGCGCACCCTCTACCGCCCCGCCGCCCGGGAGGCGGGCGACCGCACGCTGCGCGTCGCGCTCACCGCGTCGCTCTCCTTCGACGCCTCGCTCGACCCGGTGCTGTGGATGCTGGCCGGCCACGAACTGCACCTCGCCGACGAGGATGTCCGCCGCGACCCGGAGGCGCTGGTCGCCTGGGCCCACGAGCACCGCGTCGACGTGCTGGAGACCACCCCCTCCCACCTGGAGCAGCTGCTGGACGCCGGGCTCCTCGACGACGGCCCCGACCGGCCGGGTGCCCACCGCCCCCGGGTCCTCGCCCTCGGCGGCGAAGCCGTCCCCACCGGACTGTGGCGCACCCTGGCCGCCGCCCCCGGGGTGCGCGCGGTCAACCTCTACGGGCCGACCGAGGCGACCGTCGACACCCTGACCGCGCCCGTCGGCGCCACCGCGACCCCCGTGCTGGGCCGCGCCGTCGCCGGCACCCGGGCCTACGTCCTCGACGCGGCGCTGCGTCCCACCCCGCCCGGCGTCACCGGCGAGCTGTACCTCGCCGGCGACTCCCTGGCACGCGGCTACCCGCAGCGCCCGGGTGAGACCGCGCAGCGCTTCCTGGCCGACCCGCACGGCCCGGCGGGCAGCCGGATGTACCGCACCGGCGACCTGGTGCGCCGCACCCCCGACGGCGAACTCGCCTACGTGGGCCGGGCCGACGACCAGGTCAAGGTACGCGGTTTCCGCGTCGAGCCCGACGAGATCGCCGCGGTCCTCGCCGAAGCGCCCGGTGTCTCGCGCGCCGCGGTGGTGCTGGACACCGGCGCCGGTGCCCCGGCCGGCGGACGGCTGGTGGCTTACCTCGTCCCCGCGGCCGACGGCGGCACCGGCGCCGAGGCGGGCGAGACGCGTGAGTCGGGCGAGTCGGGCGAGTCGGGAGGGGGAGCGGCGACGCTGACGGCCGCCGTCCGCGAGCACGCCGCCCGCACCCTCCCCGGCCACATGGTCCCCGCCGCCTGGGCCGTCCTGGAGCGGCTGCCGCTCACCCCGAACGGCAAGCTCGACCGGGCCGCGCTGCCCGCGCCCGCCCAGGGCGGCGCCCCCGCCGGACGCGGCCCGCGCACCCCCCGCGAGGACGTGCTCTGCGCGCTGTTCGCCGAGGTCCTCGGCGTGGAGCAGGTCGGCGCCGAGGAGGACTTCTTCGCCCTCGGCGGGCACTCGCTGCTCGCCGCCCGGCTCATCGGCCGCGTCCGGGAGTCCCTCGGGGTGGAGCTCGGCATCCGCGTGCTGTTCGAGGCGCCGACCGTCGCCCGGCTCGCCGAACGCCTCGCCGACGGCGCCACCGACGACTCGCTGTCCGTGCTGCTGCCGCTGCGTCCCGCCGGGGACCGGCCGCCGCTGTTCTGCGTCCACCCCGCCGGCGGTCTCGCCTGGGTGTACGCCGGACTGCTCCAGTACCTGGAAGCCGGGCAGCCCGTGCACGGGTTGCAGATGCCCAACCTCGCGGGGACCGAGCCGTTCCCCGAGTCCATCACGGCGATGGCCGACCGCTACGTGCGGGAGCTGCGCGCCGTCCAGCCGCACGGCCCCTACCGGCTGCTCGGCTGGTCCTTCGGCGGCAACGTCGCCCAGGAGGTGGCAGCGCGGCTGGAACAGGCCGGCGAGGAGGTGGCGCTGCTGGCCCTGCTGGACGCCTTCCCGCTCCCGCCGCTGGACGACCTGGACAGCGCCGACCGCGACACCGTCTTCCGCGCGCTGCTGCTCAACGTGGGCGTCGAGTCCGCCGTCCTGGAGGGCGACGCACCGCTGGACGCCACCACGGTGCGCGACGCGTTCCGCGAGTCCGGCAGCCCGCTGGGAGCGCTGGAACCGGCGACCATCGACCACATGGTCGACAACTTCGCCGGCCAGTCCCAGCTGATGCGGCAGCACACCCCGAGCGTCTTCAGCGGCGAGACGTTGTTCTTCACCGCCACGGTCGGCCTCCCCGAACAGCTGACGCTCGACCTCTGGACGCCGTACCTCACCGGTCGGCTCCGCAACACCGACGTGGCGTGCACCCACGCCCAGATGATGCAGCCGGAGCCCCGGCAGCACATCGGGTCCGTGCTCTCCGCGGCGCTCCGCGACCTTCCCGACACACCGCGGCGGTAATCCCGCCCCCGTACCGGCCGTCCGCGGCGCCCGCCCTTGCCCGGGGCGGCGCCGCGGCGGACGGTGACGCGCCCGGCCTACGCGGGGCAAGCCCCGCCGGCCCCGCCCGTCCCGAGAACATCAGCAGACCCACCAATCCGATCGTTCACACCATCCGAACTACCTATGAGCGCCGACACCGTGGCCGACCGCCACGCGACCGGCCCAGCCGTCACCACGCCGGAGGAGCCACCATGACGAACCCGTTCGACGACCCCGCCGTCCAGCACCGCGTCCTCGTCAACGACGAGGGCCAGCACTCGCTGTGGCCCGAGTTCGCCGCCATCCCCGACGGGTGGGACGAGGTCCTCGCCCCCGCCGAGCGCGCCACCTGCCTGGAGTACGTCGACCGCAACTGGACCGACCTCACCCCCCGCAGCGCGATGGCCGCCGCCGAGTGACCGGCGGGGCCACGGCGGGACGCCGTGGCGCCGCCCGCTCCCACCCCACACCGACCCAGGCGGAAAGGACGCACCCCGGTGCCGGACCAGTCACACGCGATCACGGCCGAGGGCCTGACCCGATCCTTCGGCGACCGCCGCGCACTGGACGGCGTCGACCTCGCCGTCCCGACCGGCACCGTACTGGGGCTGCTCGGCCCCAACGGCGCGGGCAAGACCACCACCGTCCGCGTCCTGGCCACGCTGCTGCTGCCCGACGGCGGCACCGCCCGGGTCGCCGGCCACGACGTGGTCCGCGAACCCGACGCCGTGCGGCGCCGGATCGGGCTCTCCGGCCAGTACGCCGCCGTGGACGAGAAGCTCACCGGCCGCGAGAACCTCTACCTGGTCGCGCGGCTCTACGGGATGCGCCGCGCGGCGGCCCGCCGCCGCGCCGACGAACTGCTCGCCCGCTTCCGGCTGGAGGAGTTCGCCGACCGCCCCAGCGGCTCCTTCTCCGGCGGCACCCGCCGGCGGCTGGACCTCGCCGGTGCCCTGGTCGCCAGGCCACCGGTGGTGGTCCTCGACGAGCCCACCACCGGCCTCGACCCCCGCGGCCGCGCCGACACCTGGGAGTCGGTCCGCGAACTCGTCGCGGAGGGCACCACCGTGCTGCTCACCACGCAGTACCTGGAGGAGGCCGACCAACTCGCCGACGCCGTCTGCGTCATCGACCGCGGCCGGGTCGTCGCCCGCGGCACCGCGGCGGCGCTGAAGGCACGCGTCGGCGGCGAACGGCTCTCCGTCGTCGTGCCCGACCCCGACCACCGCGTCACCGCCCACGCCGTCCTGGCGGCGACCGGCCCCCACACCCCCGAGGCCGGGGAACGCGGGCTGATCAGCGTCGCCACCGACGACGGCCCGGCCGCGCTGGAACACGCCCTGCCCCGGCTGCGCGCCGCCGGGGTGACGCTCGGCGAGGTCACCCTGGCCCCGCCCACCCTGGACGACGCCTTCCTCGCCCTCACCGGCCGGGCGGGTTCCCCACCCGCGGCCACCGGCCCGCAGCCCCCCGACGTCGACGGCACCGGCAGCACCGGCAGGCCGTGCGCGCCGCGCGCGCTGCTGATGACGGCGGCGAGGAAGCCGCCCGCGCGCGGCGAGGCACGCTCGGTGAGCCAGTCGTCGGTGATCTCGCAGACGCTGACGCCCGAGTCGGTGCCGCGCAGCACCAGCGGCAGCGTGTGGACCACGGTGGACGGGAAGCTCAGCACCCGGCGGCCGATGGGCCCGGTGCGGGCGACCAGCTCCAGTGGCAGGTCGGGGCGGACGATCTCCAGCCCGGCGAGGGCGGCGACGCGCTTCAGCTTCTCCGGTCCCTCCTTGCGGTGGGCGAGGTAGCGGGTCACGCCGTACTCCGCGGCGAGCGAGGCGACGGCACCGAGGTAGCGGTCCTCGTGTATCACCCCGGTCTCCACCAGCGAGGTGCCGACCAGGTCGGAGCCGCCGGTGATCTGCGGCGGCCCGAACCGGCCGCGGGTCCAGGCCAGGTCGTTGCGACGGACGGTGACGCCCGGCGGGTGCTCGACCGGCATGGCGGTGAAGACCTCGACCTCGCGGCCCTCCACCGGGCTGAGCCCCCGCAGCGCCCGGCGGGCGACGGGGGCGAACAGCGCGGCGCGGGCGCCGCGGGGCGCCGCCGCGCGGTGCCAGCGCACCAGCGGCTCGCCGCGGGACAGCTGGGCGGTGAACTCCATGGTCGCGGTGCCGTCGTCCACGACGACGACCCGGCGGGTGTCGGAACCGGCCAGCAGCAGCTGCGCCCAGCGAGAGAACGGGTCGCCGATGACCAGCCGGTCGGCGGCGCGCAGCCGCCGGGCCAGGGCGGGCCAGGCGCCGGGGCCGGCCGGTCCGCGGACCTCGCGCCACAGCAGCTGGTGGCCCTCGTCGCGGGCGAGGCCGGACATCCGCAGCAGCTGGCCCCGGGTGGTGGCGTTGCGGGGCGGGAGCACGACGACGGTCAGCTCGCCGGGGGCGAGCGGCGCGTCGGCGGCGCCCGGTGCCGCGG
>NZ_JAAVJD010000160.1 GCF_012033735.1 Streptomyces lonarensis
GGCGTGGGACGGCCCCGGGCCGGTCGGCGGGTGCCGGCCGACGGGCGGAGCCGTCCCTCGGCGAGCGGGCTCAGCCGCGGAGGGCCTGGACCGCGGCCTCCAGTCGCTTGCCGAAGTCGGCGTCTGCCTGGCGGAAGTTGTTGATCGCACGCTCGGCGATGTCGTCGCGCGAGACGTCGGCGATGAACCCGGCCAGGTTGTCGATCAGTCGGCCCTTCTCGTCCTCGGACATCAGCCGGTAGAGGTCACCGGCCTGCACGAAGTCGTTGTCCTCGGCGTGCGAGGGCGCCTCGGTCTCCTGGGTGGTGCCGGAGACGGTGGTCGGCTGCCACAGCGCCCGACCGGTCTCGACCGGCCCGCCGAAGCTGTTGGGCTCGTAGTTCTTCGCCCCGCCGTGGCGGCCGTCGTACATGAAGCCGTCCCGGCCGTGGGTGCGCGCCTCGGTGGCGTGCGGGCGGTTGACCGGCAGGTGGTCGGCGTTGATGCCGACGCGGTACCGGTGGGCGTCGCCGTAGCCGAACAGCCGGCCCTGCAGCATCTTGTCGGGGGAGGGGCCGATGCCCGGGACGAAGTGGTGCGGGGAGAAGATCGACTGCTCCACCTCGGCGAAGATGTTCTCCGGGTTGCGGTTCAGCTCCAGCTTCCCGATCTCGATGAGCGGGTAGTCCTCGTGCGGCCAGACCTTGGTGAGGTCGAACGGGTTGAAGCGGTAGTTCGCCGCGTCCGCCTCGGGCATGATCTGGACCTTCACCGTCCAGCTGGGGAAGTCGCCCCGCTCGATGGACTCGCGCAGGTCGCGCTGGTGGCTGTCGGGGTCCTTGCCCGCCAGCTCGTCCGCCTCGGCCTGGGTCAGGTTCTTGATGCCCTGGTCGGTCTTGAAGTGATACTTGACCCAGAAGACCTCGCCGGCCTCGTTGGTCCACTGGAAGGTGTGGGAGCCGAAGCCGTGCATGTGGCGGTAGGAGGCCGGGATGCCGCGGTCGCCGAAGAGCCAGGTCACCTGGTGGGTGGACTCCGGCGAGAGGCCCCAGAAGTCCCAGACGTTGTCCGCCTCCTGGGAGCCGGTGTACGGGTCGCGCTTCTGGGTGTGGATGAAGTCCGGGAACTTGATGGCGTCCTTGATGAAGAACACCGGGGTGTTGTTGCCGACGAGGTCGTAGTTGCCGTCCTCGGTGTAGAACTTCAGCGCGAAGCCGCGGGGGTCGCGCACGGCGTCGGCCGAGCCGAGGTTGCCGGCGACGGTGGAGAACCGCAGGAAGGTCTCGGTCTCCTTGCCGACCTCGGAGAGGAACTTCGCCCGGGTCCAGCGGGTGACGTCCGCGGTCACGGTGAAGGTGCCGTACGCCCCGGCGCCGCGGGCGTGGACCACGCGCTCCGGGATGCGCTCGCGGTTGAAGTGGGCGAGTTTCTCGATCAGCAGCTGGTCCTGGACCAGCACCGGTCCGCCACGGCCCGCGGTCTCGCTGTTCTGGTTGTCGGCGACCGGCGCGCCGGCCTCGGTGGTGAGCGGCCCCGTCGCAGTCTGCTCGGTCATTCGCCTGTCACGCCCTTCAGGTCCTCGGTGTGCGCGAGGGTCTGGCCCTCGGCTGAATGCGATCCTATATTGGACTCAGTCCAAGTCAAGACCGCGACTCAATTCGTACCTGGTCGGGGTTCGGAGAGGTTCGCGCTAAGGTGGATGCCATGAGTGACCTGCTGCGACGACTGCGTGCCCGGGGCTGGCGGCTCACCGCGCAGCGGCGCGTGATCGCCGAGGTGCTGGACGGTGAGCACGTGCACTACACCGCCGACGAGGTGCACGCGCGCGCCGTGGAGCTGCTGCCCGAGATCTCGCGCGCCTCCGTCTACAACACCCTCGGCGAGCTGGTGGCCCTCGGTGAGGTGACCGAGGTCAACACCGACGGCCGGGTCCGGCGGTACGACCCCAACGCGCACGAGGCCCATCAGCACCTGGTCTGCTCGGGCTGCGGGGCGATCCGGGACGTGCGGCTCACCGACGACCCCCTCAGTGCGCTGCCCGAGGGCGAGCGGTTCGGCTTCCAGGTGGCGCAGGCCACCGTGACGTACTACGGCCGATGCCCGGAGTGCGTGGCCGCAAACGCCGCGCCCGGACCGGCCGGTTCGCCCACGGCCTGAGTGCGCCGGTGGCGGGCGCCGGGGCGGATTTGCCCCCGCGGTCGCCGGGCGGCTAGGGTCGAGGCACACACCGACGCGGGGTGGAGCAGTTCGGTAGCTCGCTGGGCTCATAACCCAGAGGTCGCAGGTTCAAATCCTGTCCCCGCTACTCACGACCGAGGCCCGGTTCCTGACACGGAACCGGGCCTCGGCGCTGTGCGGTGCATCCTCGATGCCGGTCCGCCCGCCGCGGGAGCGTGCCGGTGGCGGGTGCCCGGGCGGATTTGCGCCGGCGGTCGCCGGGCGGCTAGGGTCGAGGCACACACCGACGCGGGGTGGAGCAGTTCGGTAGCTCGCTGGGCTCATAACCCAGAGGTCGCAGGTTCAAATCCTGTCCCCGCTACTCATGACCGAGGCCCGGTTCCTGACACGGAACCGGGCCTCGGCGCTTTCCGGGGCCCGTCGCTCCCACTCCTTCGACCCGCGCCGCTGACCGGGGCGGGAGCGCCCGCGGGCGGGCTCCTGCCCACGCCGCGGCCCGCGCGGCGGGATGATGCCACCGTCACCCGCCCGCTCCGTGCCGTGCCCCGGCACCACCGAAGGAGACCGCCCCGTGAAGATCACTGACGCGACCGTCTCGGTCACCTGCCCCGGCCGCAACTTCGTCACCCTCCGCATCACCACCGACGAGGGGGTCACCGGCCTGGGGGACGCCACGCTCAACGGCCGCGAGCTGGCCGTCGCCTCCTACCTGGCCGACCACGTCGTGCCGCTGCTGGCGGGCCGCGACCCCCACCGCATCGAGGACACCTGGCAGTACCTCCACCGCGGCGCCTACTGGCGGCGGGGTCCGGTGACGATGGCCGCGATCGCCGCCGTCGACGTCGCGCTGTGGGACATCAAGGCCAAGGTCGCCGGGCTGCCGCTGTACCAGCTGCTCGGCGGGGCGAGCCGCGACCGGCTGACGGCGTACGGCCACGCCGACGGCCGCGACCTGCCCGAACTCCTCGACTCGGTGCGCGCCCGCCTCGCCCAGGGCTACCGCGCGATCCGGGTGCAGAGCGGCGTACCCGGGCTGCGCGCCGTCTACGGGGTGCACGCCCCGGACGGCAGCGGGAGCACGGTGCCGCACCAGCAGGACCGGCCGCTGGTCGAGGACTGGGACACCGACGCCTACCTCCGCCACATCCCGGCCGTCTTCGAGGCGGTCCGCGCCGAGTTCGGCGCGGAGCTGCCGCTGCTGCACGACGCCCACCACCGGCTGACGCCCGTGCAGGCGGCGCGGCTCGGCAAGGACCTGGAGCCCTACCGCCCGTTCTGGCTGGAGGACTGCACGCCGGCGGAGAACCAGGAGGCGCTGCGGCTGGTCCGCCGGGCGACGACCACGCCGCTGGCGATCGGCGAGGTGTTCAACTCCGTCTTCGACTACCAGACCCTGATCACCGAGCAGCTCGTCGACCACGTGCGGTCCTCGGTGACGCACTTCGGCGGTCTCACCCCGCTGCGGAAGCTGTTCGACCTGGCGGCGCTGTACCAGATCAAGGGCTCCACCCACGGGCCCGAGGACATCTCCCCGGTCGGGCTGGCGGCCGCGCTCCACCTGGAGCTGGCGGTGCACAACTTCGGCATCCAGGAGTACACCGGCCACTCGGCGCCCACCCGGGAGGTCTTCCCGGCCGCGTACACCTTCGAGGACGGATTCCTCCACCCCGGGGAGGAGCCGGGGCTCGGCGTGGCGTACGACGAGGCGGCCGCCGCCCGGCACCCGTACCGCCGCTCGTACCTGCCGGTGAACCGGCTCGCCGACGGCAGCGTCCACGACTGGTGACGGGCGCGGTGGCTCGCGGTGCCCGGACGGCCGCTACCGCGGGCCGTCCGGTAGAACTTGGGGCATGAACGAGACCCTGGCCCGTCTTCTCGACCTGCTCGACCTCGAACCGATCGAGCGGGACATCTACCGGGGCGCGAGCCATCCCTCCGTGATCCCGCGGGTCTTCGGCGGCCAGGTGGCGGCCCAGTCCCTGGTGGCCGCCTGCCGGACGGTGGAGGACCGGCTGCCGCACTCGCTGCACTCCTACTTCCTGCGGCCGGGGGACCCGGGCGCCCCCATCGTCTACAACGTGGACCGCATCCGCGACGGGCGGTCGTTCGCGACCCGCCGCGTGGTCGCCGTGCAGCACGGGCAGCCGATCTTCCACCTGTCGGCCTCCTTCCAGACGGCGGAGGAGGGGCTGGCGCACCAGGAGCCGATGCCGGAGGCGCCCGACCCCGAGACACTGCCGACCGCTGCCGAGATGCTGCCGCAGTACGAGGACCGGTTCGTCCACCCCTCGGTGTCGAAGCGGCTGCTGGACGTGCGCCGCGCCATCGACCTGCGGTACGTGGCGGAGCCGCCCTTCGCGACGGTGGGCAGCCCGCGGGAGCCCCGCTCGCAGGTGTGGTTCCGCACCACCGGGGCGCTGACCGGCGTCCACGACGACCCGGTGGTCCACCTCTGCCTGGCCACCTACGTCTCCGACATGACGCTGCTGGACTCGGTGCTGCTGGCCCACGGCCGGGGCGGTTGGACCGTCGGGGACGTCGTCGGTGCCAGCCTGGACCACGCGATGTGGTTCCACCGGCCGTTCCGTGCCGACGAGTGGCTGCTCTACGACACCGACTCGCCGACCACCCAGGGCGGTCGCGGGCTCGCCCGGGGCCAGATCTGGACCCGGGACGGCGACCTCGCCGTCTCCGTCATCCAGGAGGGCGTGGTGCGGGTGCCCCGCACCCGCTGACCCGGGACGACGCGGGGGCCGCCCGCACCCCGAAGGGTGCGGGCGCCCCCACCTGCGGCCCGGGCGGAGGTCAGTCCACCGGGAAGAGCGACACGTGGACCGCGCCGCGGTAGCTGCCCTGCGCGGTGGCGGCCGGCACGTCCAGCTTCAGGTCGGCGGAGAGCTCGGTGGTGCCGAACCGGGAGTGGTCGTCGGCGGCGGCGAGCCGGTGCGAACCGGCCAGACCGGTACCGCCGTTGAGCAGACCGGAGACCGCGGGGCCGGACTCGGCGGTGGCACCGCCCAGGACCAGCGGGCTCCAGCCGAGGTAGCCGGAGGTCAGGACCCCACCGGTGCCGGTCAGGTCGCCGGCACCGCCGGTCACGGACCAGCCGGCCGCCTCGTAGCGGGTGTCGGTCACCGACAGCGTCGGCAGCGAGGCGCCGAAGGACCAGCGGTCGCCGCCGTTGTCGGCCTCACCCAGCGAGACGACCTCGCCCTCGCCGCCGATGGTCAGCGTCAGCGCGCCCGGCTCGATGTCCCGCTCGGGGACGACGGCCTCGACGACGATGTCACCCTCGACCGGGTCCGCGGCGGACTCGCCGAGCCCCGTCGCCACCCGGCGCTCGATGCCCTCGGTGACGCGCTTGGAGCCGTCCTCGCCACGGGAGATGGTGAAGGAGTCGATGGTCTCGCCCAGCTCCAGCCCGGTGGTCGGGTTGTTGCCCTTCTGCACGACCAGCGCCTCGTAGGAGATGCTGTCCGGCGTCACGCGGATTCCCGAGGTCATCGAGGTGAAGGCGTGGCGGACGAGCTGCGTGGCGCCGTTGTTGGTCCACACGTTGTCGTTGACCGGGGCCAGGTTGTAGTACTTCGGGCCCGAGTTGGAGACGACGAACACCGGTCCGTCGGTGACGCCCTGCTCGTCGGTGCGGTCCTCGTTCAGGAACCCGCGGCCGTAGGTGTGGTCGTGCCCGGCGAGGACCAGGTCCACGTCGTGCTTGGTGATCACCGGCACCCAGTTCTCGCGCACCTCGCGGTTGTTGCGGCCGGAGGAGACCGAGAAGGCGGGGTGGTGGAAGGTGACGACCGTCCAGTTGCCGGTCTCCTCCGCGAGCACCTGGTCCAGCCACTGCGCCTGGACGCCGTAGAAGAGCTTGCGCCAGTCGGCGGTGGAGAGCGCCGGCAGGGTGACGCCCTGCTCGTTCTGGATGGCGTTCTGGCTGACCGTGTGGGAGTTCAGCTGGATGAAGCGGACGCCCTGGTAGTCGGTGAAGTACACCTGGTTGCGCAGGTGCTCGGTGATGATCTCCAGGTACGGACGCTCCGTGGCGGAGGCGCCGGCGGGGACGCGCGGGCCGTTGTCCGGCACGGTGAAGCCGGCGTCCCAGAAGTCGGCGGCCGCGTCACGGCTGTACTCGTGGTTGCCGATGGCGGGCAGCCAGTTCTCGGTCTGCCGCTCGCCGTCGGTGATGGTGAACCACTCCTCCCACTCGTTCTCCACCGAGAGGTCGATGAGGTCACCGGACTGGAGGGTCAGCTCCGAGTTGGGGAAGGCGCGCGACGTCAGGTCGACGATCGGCGTCCACTTCTCCGTGAGGTCGTTCTGACCGTCGGCGTACCAGGTGAAGGTGAACGGCTGGTCGCCGTCCTTCGCCGTGGTGAAGGAGTTCCACTCGTCCGCCGCGTCGCCGCTGACGGCGCGGTAGGCGTAGGTGGTGGCCGGGGTCAGCCCGGTCAGCTCGGCGGCGAAGGTGACCGCCTGGCCCGCCGGGACCGACATCTCCTTGGTGACGGCGGCGCGCACCGTCTCCACCCGGCCGTCGGGGTGGCGCAGTTCCACGGAGGCGGGGAGGTCCGAGGCGACACCCACCGACCGCCAGGTGACGGTCTGCGAGGTGGACGGGTCGGCCGTCGGGTTGAGGATCACCCGCTCGGGGGCGCCCGCAGCGGCCGAGGAGGCCGCGGTGGACGCAACGGCGGGCGTGGCATTGGCGGTTGCCAGCAGCCCGGCCGTGACCACGCCGGTGAGCCAGAGGTGGCGCCGGCGTAGAGCTGAAGTGCGCATGGCGTTCCTTCGCTGTGAGAGTGACGTGAACGTCGTCGCCTCGCACCCTGACAGCCGACCGCCAATCCCGGCCGAACGTCGCATGACGGAACGGTCGGCGCGAGATGAACGTGCCCACCGCATCCGGTGCCGCCCGTGGTGGTGGCGGAGCCGCTGGTCAGCGCGGTGGGAGCGTGCCGCGACCGGTGACGGCGGCAACCTCGTTGCCGGGGGCAGGAGTTCACCCGCCGCGGCGGGGTGGGGCGTCGCGGGGACGGAGGGGTGGCCGGACGCCGGTTCACCGGGCGGACGGTTCCACCGTCGCGGGGGCGGTGTCCGCCCCGGTGCCGTCACCGGTCGCGCCGGAACCGGCCCCGGACGACGCCCCGCCGGCGCCCGGCTCCCGCTCCTGGGCACGGGTGTCACCGGCGGAGGCGGCGCCCTCGGCGCGTGCCGCCGCCAGGGCCGCCGCCAGCCGACGGCCGCGTGCCCGCCGGCGCCACCACCAGCCGCCGCCCAGCAGCACCAGCACCCCCAACAGGGCGAGATGCACCCAGGGGACGGCGAGGAACCGGGCCTCGGCGCGTGCCTCGCTCAGCGCCGCCTCGACGACGTCCTCGCCCACGGTGCCCTGCTCCCCGACGACCTCGGCGGTGAGCCGGCCCAGCGGCCACGCCTCGGTGGTCAGCGACTCCTCGCGGCTGCGCTGCCCCGGCAGCACCTCCCGCTGCTCGGCCGCCCGCTCGCCCGTCGCGCCGGTGCCGATGCCGAACGGGCCGGTCACCGTGACCTCCTGGGCCGAACCGAGCCGCACGTTGCCCGTGTTGGCGACCGTCCACGACACCTCCACCGTCCCGGGGCGGAACGGGTTCCAGGAGTGCCGGTACTCGGCCGTGAGATCGGCGATCTCCACCGCGGGCGCCAACTCGCCCGCCACCCGCAGGTGGACACGCACCCCGACCCGGGCGTCGAGCGCGATCTCGTTGCCCTGGTCGTCCTCGCCGGCGGTCCGCACGGAGACGGCGATGCCCCCGGGGTGGTCGCCCGGGAGGGCGTCGTCCGGGACCCGCAACGTGAACGGGACCACCGCGCTGCTGCCCGCCTCCAGCGCGACCTCGTCGTCGATGGTGATCCAGGCGCCGCTGCCCACCGGCTCCTCCGACTCCGGGAGCAGGTCGAACTCGCCGGTCTCCACCACCACACCGTCGGAGGCCGTGAGCGCGAAGACGACCGGGCGCTCGGAGAAGTTGGTCACCTCGACGAAGTCGCGGTACTCCTCCCCGGGCTCCAACTCGGCGCGGATCGAGACACGTTCGTCGGCGCCCTCCTCGTTCGCGGGGACCACGCCCCAGGTCACCCGGGCCTCGCCGCCCTGGGAGCGGGCCGCTGCCGGAGCGGCGGAGGCGGCGGCCGCCGGGGCCGCGGCGAGCGGCGCGGTCAGCGAGAGGCACACCGCCGCCGGGAGGAGCAGGCCGGGCACGGCCCGCCGCAGGCGGCCGCAGTGGGCGGGCGGGTCGGCGGGGGAGCGGGGCTGGGAGCGCATCACGGGTCCTGTCGGGCGTCGGGCGGGGCGCTGGCCCCGGGGCACGCCCGGCAGGTTAGGAAGCCCGGGTGAACGACGGCCCCGGTCGACCGGCCGCGGTGATGAACGCCGGGTGAGCGGCCCCCCCCTCGGCGGGCGGAATCCCGCGCCGCGCCACTGCCCACTGCCCGCCGCCCACTGCCACTGCCCGCCGCCCGCCGGCGGACCGGCCTCAGTCGGCGCGTTCCCCGGCCTGCCCTGGAGCGGCGGGGATCGGGATGAACTCCTCGGTGTTCGCCGGGACGCCGGTGCGCTCCGCCCCCGTCGCGTCCCGGTGGTGCCAGGCGAACGGCAGTCCGCGCGCCGTCCGCACGTCCGGGCCGTCCATGAGCTGGTAGTGCAGATGCGGATGGGACGAGTTGCCGGAGTTGCCGCACTCGCCGAGGGGTTGACCGGCCGCCACCCGCTCGCCGACGCCGACCCGCAGACTCCCGCGCCGCAGGTGGGCCAGGACCGCGTACCTGCCGTCACCGAGGTCGAGGATCACGTGGTTGCCCAGCAGGTGCCGCGACGCGCCCTGGCTGCGCACGAACCCCTCCAGCACGAGCAGCAGCAGGCCGGCCGTCGACATGCGGGTCAGGTGGTCCCGCGACCGGCCGTGGGCGGCCACCACCGTGCCGTCGGCGGGCGCGGTGAGGAGCTCACCGAACGACGGGTACCGCTCCGGGCGGCGCAACGGCGGCCAGAACCAGGCGAACGGCGGCTCCGGCGGCGCGTCCGGCCCGGAGCGCACCACGTCGATCGCGTAGGTCTGCGCCAGGGCGTGGGTGTGGCTGGGCACCTTGCTCGCCGGGCTGTTCAGCGCGGTCCAGCGGCCGGAGAACGGGGCCGGCAGTACCACCGGCTCCGGCGCGGGCTCGCCCCGGCGCGGCGCCTGGCGCCGGACCAGCGCCCACTGGCCCAACAGGCCCGCGAGGAGCGCCGAAACCGAGGCGAGGTAGAGGGCGAGCGGCCCGCCGAGGCTGACGGTGAGCACCATCACGACGGTACCGGTCGAGGTGAGGACGCCGTGGCGGCGCCAGAGGGCGAGAGGCACGAGTGGGTTCCTTCCCGGTGGTGCGGGGCTGCGCGGTGCTGGGTGATGCCTGGTCGTGCGGGCGGTCGTGCGGGCGGCGGGCCGCGCGACCGCCCGGGGCGGGGTCAGCCGCGGGCCGCGCCCAGCGTCACGAGCAGCGGGACCAGCCGGTGGGGCGGCACCTCGTAGCGGCCGCGGCCGGCGGCCTGCAACCAGCCGGCGGCGACGAGTTGACGCAGGTGGTGGTAGATCTGCCCGGTGGTGCCGACCCCGTCGAGCTCGACCAGCTCCGCCACCGTGGAGCGGCCCGCGAGCAGCCCCTGGATCAGCCGGAGCCGGACCGGCTGCCCGAGCGCGGCGACGGTGTCGGCCAGCGAGGTCCAGTCGCTCTCCAGGAGGGCGGCGGTGCCGAACGCCTGCTGCCACTCGGCGCGGCCGCCGGACGGCCCGGAGGCGACGGTGCCGACGATCATCACGCCGCCGTCCTCCTCGCCCAGCTCGGCGAGTTCGGAGCGCAGCCGGTGCAGCGCCCAGAAGACGTCGGGGTCGGGCAGCTCCCCGGCGGGAGCGGGCGCGGCCGTGCCGGCGGCGCGGTCCTCCAGGGCCGTGACCCGCTCGGTCAGGTCGGCGAGCCGCTGAGCGAGGGTCGCGGTGTCCGGGGCGGCCCGCTCGCCGGGTTCGCCGGAATCGCCGGGCTCGGAGACGGATGCGTTCGGGGTGGCGGCGCTGGGTGCGGTGGTCCGGTCGCTACTCATGACCAAAGACTACGCATATACGTAATCCTTGAACAAGGGGTGGGGGTGCACCGGCCACCGGCCACCGGCCGACACCGCGGGCTGCGGGCGACATATCCGCCGTCGCCCGCACGCACGCGAACGCCCCCGCGGTCGGGACGCGCGAGGGCGGTCCGGAGCGCGGGGGCGTCGGAGGGGCGGAGGGCCGGTCGTCCGGCAGGCGGGGACGGCTGCCGGACGGCGGGGAGGGCGGCGGGCGTCAGTCCAGGTCGGCCGCGGCCAGCAGGTACGCCGTCATCGGCTCGTAGAAACGCGGGTTGACCACGTGGTCGTCCAGCGGCACGCAGACCGTCAGCGTGCCCTCGTGCTCGGCGAGGAACAGTGCCGGGTCGTTGGAGTCGGCGAAGCCGACGGTCGTTATCCCGCGCTGGGCCGCGCACCCCGCCCAGCCGTGGTCGGCGAAGACCAGGTCCGGCAGGGCCTCGCCCTCCTGCGGCAGCGCGCCGAGGATCTCCGACATCGGCGCCGGCGAGTGGGTGTGCCAGAGCGAGGCGCCGCGCTCGTAGACCGCCACCCCCGCGAGCTGCGTCACCACACCCTGGTCGGCGGTGAGCCCCAGCGGCACCCGGACCAGCTCGCACCCGGCGGCCCGCAGCGCCGCGGCGACCTGTGCGTGCACGTCGAGGAGCCCGCCGGGGTGGCCGGTCGCCGTCAGGACCCGCGACCGGTCGGCCGCCGCCTTGCCCAGCTCCGCCGCGGCGCGGTCCAGCGCCGCCACCGTCAGCTCGGGGTCGATGGTGTCCTGACCGGCGCGGTGGCCGGGGTCCTCGTTGACGCCGCACAGTTCCGCCATGACCGCGAGCACGTCCTGCTCGTCGGTCCACCGGTCGCCGAGGTCCACCCCGAACCAGTAGTAGGGGTTGCCGTTGGCCAGCTCGCGGTAGTGGGCCACGTTGTTCTCACGGGGCGTCGCGACATCCCCGGCGATGCGGGCCCCCACGAGGTGGTCGATCAGCTCGTCACGGGAGGGCACACGCGAAACCGGAAACATGATCCCATTGTGGCGGCGGTCGTCCCGGGCGGCACCCCGGCGCCCGTACACAGTGGCCAAAACGTGACCGGCGGTTCCTGCACCGCGTCCAGCGACCCGGCCCGCCCCGGCCGCCTACCCTGCGGGACATGTCCAACGAGCACCCGTCCGCAGCCCCCTCCACCACCCCCGGCGCCGGGCCGCGCGGCCCCGTCGACTCCTCCCGCGTCCCGCGCTACGCCGGGCCCGCCACCTTCGCCCGGCTGCCCCGCCTCGACGAGGTGGGGCGCACCGACATCGCGGTGGTCGGCGTCCCCTTCGACAGCGGCGTCTCCTACCGGCCCGGCGCGCGCTTCGGCGGCAATGCCATCCGGGAGGCGTCCCGGCTGCTGCGTCCCTACAACCCCGCCCAGGACGCCTCGCCGTTCGCCCTCGCCCAGGTCGCCGACGCGGGCGACATCGCCGTCAACCCGTTCTCCATCGAGGAGGCGGTCGAGACCGTCGAGGCCGCCGCCGGCGAGCTGATGGCCTCCGGCACCCGGCTGGTGACACTCGGCGGCGACCACACCGTGGCCCTGCCGCTGCTGCGCGCCGCCGCCCGCCGCCACGGCCCCGTGGCGCTGCTCCATTTCGACGCGCACCTCGACACCTGGGACACCTACTTCGGCGCCGAGTACACCCACGGCACCCCCTTCCGCCGCGCCGTCGAGGAGGGCGTCCTCGACACCTCCGCCCTCTCCCACGTCGGCATCCGCGGCCCGCTCTACGGGCGCAAGGACCTCGACGACGACGAGAAGATGGGGTTCGGCATCGTGACCGCCGCCGACGTCATGCGGCGCGGGGTCGACGAGGTCGCCGACCAGCTGCGGGCGCGCATCGGCGACCGCCCGCTCTACGTCTCCATCGACATCGACTGCCTCGACCCCGCCCACGCCCCCGGAACCGGCACCCCCGAGGCGGGCGGCATGACCTCCCGCGAGCTGCTGGAGATCCTGCGGGGCCTGGCCGGCTGCAACCTGGTCTCCGCCGACGTGGTGGAGGTGGCACCCGCCTACGACCACGCGGAGATCACCGCCGTGGCCGCCTCGCACACCGCCTACGAGCTGACCACGCTCATGGCCCGCCAGATCGCCGCCGGCCAGGGCACGGGGGGCACCTCGGCGGCCGCCGGCTGACGGCGGGGACGTTCCCGGCCGGGGCGGAGCACCACGGCCGCGCTCCGGGCCGCGGCCTCCGCGCGCGGCGGGGGTTCCGGGCACGGCGGGGGCAGGGGCGGGT
>NZ_JAAVJD010000161.1 GCF_012033735.1 Streptomyces lonarensis
CCCCTGCCCCGAGGACCGCAATGAGCAGCACCACCGCAGGTCGTCCGGTTCCGGCCGGCTCCGCCCTCGGCAGGGTCCGCCGCCGGTTCCACCTGTGCCGCGGCGCGCTCCGGCGTCCGGCGGTGCGTCACACGGCACGCTCGCCCTCCCTGGGCTCACCGGCCGCGGGGCCGGAGGGCTCGGCGGGACCGGAGGACGCGGCAGGGCCGGACTCCGCACGCCGGGCGGGGGCGTGCGGCGCGGGCACCCCCACGTCGTCGGGGCGGTCGCGGTCGTCGGCGGGCGGCTCCTCCTCCGGCCGCGCGGGCGCCCAGGAGACCGACATACCGCCGCCGACCACGCTCAGCAGGAAACCGACCACCAGGCCCCCGAAGTTGGAGACCACCAGCGAGACCAGCGCCAGCACCAGCGTGGCGACGCCGGCGAAGACCCGGGTCAGCGGCTGGTACCACATGGTGAGGCCGAGCGTGATCATCAGCACGCCGATGACCAGCGACCCGGCACCGGCCGTGGTCGCCATCCTGATCGTCAGGTCGCCGAACTGCATGTTGGCGTACGGGAAGTACATGATCGGCACGCCGCCGAGCATCGTGTACAGCCCGGCCCAGAACGGCCGCCCGCCGCGCCACAGGTGGAACCGGCGGCGGACCCTGCCGAGGGCGGAGCCGGCCGGAACCGGACGACCTGCGGTGGTGCTGCTCATTGCGGTCTCCCTGCGGGGCACGGCCCGGGGTTTCCCGGGGCGTTCCGGGGTTCTCCCGGTCGGCTTCACGAAGGCACGGTACGCCGGTCCCCCGTCGGCCGGGTGACCGGGGCGGGACGGTGCGTTCACGCCCTGCCCCGGTGGTCACGGCCGGTGCGCCGCGGTCAGCGGGTCAGAAGCACTCGTTGGTGCCCCGGTGCACGCTCATCCGGAGCCCGTTGAGCTTGAACGTACCGGCGGAGGTGGCCAGCGCGGTCTGCTCCACGTCCGTGAGGGTAGCGCGGTCCGCCTGCTGCGCGAAGGAGCCGGGTACGGTCGGGCCGACCGGCTGCGGGCCCTTGGTGGTGGCGTCGACCGAGACGCCGATGTCCATGTTGGTGAACTCGGCGTCCGCCTGGACCTGGTTGAGGTCGATGAAGAGGTTGCGCGCCTCGACGGGCCGGCGCGGGTCGCCGCCGGCGTTCAGCTTGATGCTGACGTTGCCGATCGGCGTGGGGATGACGACCGACTGGCAGAGGTCCTTGATGGTCGCGGAGTTGAAGGCGGAGACCGCCACCGGCCGCGGACCGCGGGGGGTCTCGACGACCCCGCCGTACTGCACGAACCCGTCGGTGTTGACGAGTTCGGGCGTCGAGACCTTGAACTCCTGTCCGGAGACCGAGAAGGACGCGGCGAGCGCCCCTTGGGACACCGCGATGCCTATCGCCGCGGTCGCGGCGACCGTCGGCACCATGGTCACGGCGAACCGCCTCCATCTGGTGCCGCCACGGGCCTGGGAATTCATGACTTCCTCCTTGTGGACCACTCCCCCGCGCCGCCGGTCGCCGCCGGCAGGCGGGCGGTCCGGCGCCCGGTGGAGAAGCGCGATGCCCCCGGGCCACCCCCGGCGACTGCCACGAGCGGGCGACGCGCACCCGCCCTTCCGGGCGGACCGTCCGACGACGGCGCCCGGGGCCGACGTGTGGCACCGCCGGCCCGGCCGATCGTTGTGTACATCATGCCCCCGGCCCACGCGGCTCATTACCGGCCGGTAGCCGGAACGGGCCGCGGCACCGCGGACACCTGCACGGAGCAAACGGGGCGCACCGGGAGCGAAACCGGGCGGCCCGTTCACCAAAGGGGCACAACACCCTTGATGAACCTACCTGGTTCACCCGGAGCGCCCTTCACTCCCCTTGCCGTTTTTCGCCGGGCCACACCCGACGCGGCAGCAGTCTGTGAACCGGGGACTGCGGGGAGCACACGCGGCCCCCGGTCTCCCGAACGGGACACCGGGGGCCGCGGGGTCGCGGGGCGGGCTCGGAGCGCCGCCGGGCGGTGGGGTGGTCAGAACAGGACGCGTGCGAGCGCGCCGCGCGCCGCGACGACCCGGGGGTCCTCCGGCCCGACGAGCTCGAACAGCTCCAGCAGCCGGACCCGCGCACGGTCGCGGTCGTCGCCGGCCGCCGTGCGCACCGCGTCGACCAGGCGGCCGAACGCGTCCTCCACATGGCCGCCGACGAGGTCCAGATCGGCGGCGACGAGCTGGGCGTCGACGTCCCGGGGCCGGTCGGCGGCGTCCTTGCGGGCGGCCGCGAGGTCGACGCCCTGCACCCGCTCCAGCAGCTTGGCCTGGCCGAGCCCCAACCGGGCCTCGGCGTTGGCCGGCTGGTCGGCCAGGACGCCCTCGTAGGCGCGGATCGCACCGGCGAGGTCGCCGGCGTCCAGCGCCTCGTGCGCGGCGCTCAGCGCGGGGTCCTGCGGGGGCTCCGGGGCCTCCTGGGCGGCCTGCTGCGCCTGCTCCGGGTCGATCGGGGCGCCGACGATGCCGAACCGCTCCTCGGCCGCCTGGATCAGCTGGTCGAGCACCTGCCGGATCTGCTGCTCGGGCGCCGCGCCCTGGAACAGCGGCAGTGCCTGGCCGGCGACGACGGCGAAGACCGCCGGGATGCCCTGGACGCCGAACTGCTGGAACAGCATCTGGTTGCTGTCCACGTCGACCTTGGCCAGCACGAACCGGCCGGCGTAGTCGGCGGCGAGCTTCTCCAGCAGCGGGCCGAGCTGCTTGCACGGCTGGCACCACTCGGCCCAGAAGTCGATGACGACCGGGACCTCGGCGCTGCGCTGGAGCACCTGCTGCTCGAACCCGGCCTCGTCGACGTCGAAGACCAGCGGCGCGGTCGACGCGGCCCCCTCGGGCTGCGCCGCGCGCTGCGCGCGGGCCGCCTCGGCCTTCTCCTTCGCCTCGGCCGCCGCCTTCACCGCGGAGAGATCGACGACGCCGCTCATGGACATGTTGCGTGGCTGCATGGGAACAGTCTCCCCCCTCGCGGGGCGTTCCGGCACACGCCCCCGTGCACTGCGGGCCCCGAGGCCGGCACCCGGTCCCCCGCCGTCGCGGCGGGGCGCGGATCGGCGGGGGGAAACGGACCGGTCAGAACCCGGCGGGCTCCACGTACACCCCCCACTCGTCGCGCAGCCGGTCGCAGATCTCACCGAGAGTGGCCTCCGCCCGGACGGCGCGCAGCATGGGTTCGATCATGTTGCGCCCGTCACGGGCGGCGGCCACCATCTCGTCGAGCGCGGCGGTGACGACGGCGGCGTCCCGGTGCGCCTTGCGGTCGGCGAGGGTCCGCACCTGGTCGCGTTCCACCTCGTGGCTGACGCGGAGGATCTCCAGGTCGCCGGTGACCGAGCCGTGCGCGCAGTTGACGCCGACGATGCGCTTCTCGCCCTTCTCCAGGGAGCGCTGGTACTGGAAGGCGGCCTCGGCGATGTGGCCGGTGAACCAGCCGTCCTCGATGCCGCGGAGCAGACCGGAGGTGATCGGGCCGATGGGGTGCTCGCCGTCGCCGACCGCACGGCGGCCGCGCTCGGTGATCTGCTCGAAGATCTTCTCGGCGTCGGCCTCGATGCGGTCGGTGAGCTGCTCGACGTACCAGGAGCCGCCCAGCGGGTCGGCGACGTTGGTGACGCCGGTCTCCTCCATGAGGACCTGCTGGGTGCGCAGCGCGATCTCGGCGGCCTGCTCGCTGGGCAGCGCCAGCGTCTCGTCCAGCGCGTTGGTGTGGAGCGAGTTGGTGCCGCCCAGCACGGCGGCCAGCGCCTCCACCGCGGTGCGCACCACGTTGTTGTAGGGCTGCTGGGCGGTGAGGGAGACGCCGGCGGTCTGGGTGTGGAACCGGAGCCACTGGGCCTTGGGGTCGCTCGCGCCGTAGACGTCGCGCATCCAGCGCGCCCAGATGCGGCGGGCGGCGCGGAACTTGGCGATCTCCTCGAAGAAGTCGACATGCGCGTCGAAGAAGAAGGACAGCCCGGAGGCGAAGGTGTTGACCTCCAGCCCGCGCGAGAGGCCCAGCTCGACGTAGCCGAAGCCGTCGGCGAGGGTGTAGGCCAGCTCCTGCGCGGCCGTCGCACCGGCCTCGCGGATGTGGTAGCCGGAGACCGAGAGCGGCTTGTAGGCCGGGATGCCCGCGGTGGTGTACTCCATGAGGTCGCCGATGAGGCGCAGGTGCGGCTCCGGGGGGAAGAGCCACTCCTTCTGGGCGATGTACTCCTTGAAGATGTCCGTCTGGAGCGTGCCGTTCAGGACGCCGGGGTCGACACCCTGCCGCTCGGCGGCGACGAGGTACATGCAGAAGACCGGCACCGCGGGGCCGGAGATCGTCATGGAGGTGGTGATGTCCTGCAGCGGGATGTCGTCGAAGAGGATCTCCATGTCCGCGGCGGAGTCGATCGCCACGCCGCAGTGCCCGACCTCGCCCAGCGAACGGGGGTCGTCGGAGTCCCGGCCCATGAGGGTGGGCATGTCGAAGGCGACGGAGAGCCCCCCGCCGCCCGCCTCCAGGATCGTCTTGTAGCGCTCGTTGGTCTGCCGGGCGTTCCCGAAGCCGGCGAACTGCCGGATGGTCCAGGGGCGGCCCCGGTAGCCGGTGGGGTGCAGGCCGCGGGTGAAGGGGAACTCACCGGGCCAGCCGATGCGCTCGAACCCCTCGTAGCGGTCGCCGGGGCGTGGGCCGTACAGCGGGTCCACCTGGTCGCCCGAGAGCGTGGTGAAGTCGGCGTCCCGCTTGCGGGCGGCGTCGTACCGGGCCTGCCACCGTCGGCGGCCCTCAGCGATGGCGTCAGCGTCCATGACTCCAATTTACTAGGACTTCCAAGTAAATTGCCAGGACGGCGCAGCACCCGGGTGAGCTCCGCCGCCCGGGAGGCGCCGGAGCGCCTGCCCGGACCCCCACCGGAGGCCGCGCCTCCCGCCCCGCGCACGCGAGAGGCCCCGGTCGTGCCACCACCGCGAGGGCGGTGGCACGACCGGGGCCCGTCAGCCGGACGACCCGCGGCGGCGGGTCAGGGCGTCACGCTCTCCCGGGACGCGGCGGCGTGGTCCTCGTCCGCCCGCGCCTCGTCGGCGACACGCTTCTCGTACTCCTCCACCAGCGGCGTCACCTCCGCCGCGATCCGCCGCTCCACGAAGAAGGCGACGAAGGGGATGGTGCCGGAGAGCAGCACCCACAGCAGCTTGCCGAACTTCCAGCGGGCCTTCTGACCGAGGTCGAAGGCGAAGATCAGGTAGATGATGTACAGCAGGCCGTGGGTCTGCGACACCACGAACGTGACGTCCGCACCGGTGTCGAAGCCGTACTTGAACACCATGCAGGTGCTCAGTACCAGCAGCATCACGGCGGTGACGAGAGCCATCACCCGGTAGCGCGTCAGGACACTCCGCTTCATGCCCCCGAGCGTATCGGCACCGACCGGTCCGACCGCCACCGGGGGCGCGTGCCGACGGCCGCCCAGCCGGCCCGGCGGCTCAGCCCTCCTCGAAGTCGCCCGCCGCCACCCGCAGCGGCCGCAGCATCGCGAAGATCTCGCGGCACTCCTCGTCGTCGTAGGCACCGAGGCCGAACTCGGTGCCCATCAGC
The DNA here is from genome assembly GCF_012033735.1 of Streptomyces lonarensis. Taxonomy (GTDB): domain Bacteria; phylum Actinomycetota; class Actinomycetes; order Streptomycetales; family Streptomycetaceae; genus Streptomyces; species Streptomyces lonarensis. Next base: position 5,605 of record NZ_JAAVJD010000161.1, read on the forward strand.
GCGGCCGTGGCATGGTCGCAGACCTCCCGCCCCTTGGCGGTGATGGAGGCGAGGGTGCCCCGGCCGTCGTTGGGGTTGGGGCGCTTCGTCGCCAGCCCGGCCCGCACCAGCCGGTCGACGGTGTTGGTCACCGAGGTCGGGTGGACCATGAGCCGCTCGCCGATCTTGGACATCGGGAGTTCACCCGCCTTGCTGAACGTCAGCAGGACCAGGGCCTCGTACCGGGCGAACGTGAGCCCGAAGGGGCGGACCGTGGCGTCCACCTCGGCCAGCAGAATCTGGTGCGCACGCATGATCGAGGTGATCGCGGCCATCGGCGGCGCGGCTCCCCAGCGCCGCTGCCACAGCTCGTCGGCGCGCGCGATCGGGTCGAAGGAGAGGCTCAGCGGTTTCGGCACGGCCCGACCCTACCGGCTGGTCACATCCCGGCAAGGCCCGTCTCGGCAGGCGACCGCACAGCCGCGGAACCGCCGGTGGGAGCGGTGTGCCGGACCACGTCGAGGGGCGCGCGGCAGGTCTGCCGCGCGCCCCTCGACGTGGTGGCGGAAGCGTCAGGCGCGGACGGGGTCGCCGTCCGCGGAACGCGGCTCCTCGGAACCGGGGGCCGCGGCGAGGGCGGCCTCCTCACGGCGCAGCCGGCGCTCGGCGAAGAACCCGCCGGTGGGCACGACCGCCATCGCGAAGTACCAGGCGGCGGTCCCGAACGACCAGCGCGCGCGGTTCCACGCGTCCAGCCACAGCACGGCGTAGACGACGAAGAGGAAGCCGTGGACGGCACCGAGGACCGGGACGGCGTCGAAGTCGGTGGTGCGGCGCAGCACGGAGGCCACGAGCAGCAACAGGAAGGAGATCGCCTCGGGGGCGGACACCAGCCTCAGGCGGCGGAGGGCGGCGGCGGTCTTCTGTTCCATCAGATTCGACACTCCCATGTGAATGCATGCACAAGCTCCGCCAGTGTGGCACGGTACGCCCCGACCGCCGCCGCCGGGGCGGCCGGCGACCGCCGAGCCCGGCACCCCGGCCCACCCGCGCGGCACCCCTGCCCGACACCGCCCGCCCCACGTCGGACCGGCTCCGCAGCGCGGCCGGCGGCCGCGGCTCGATCCGCGAGGAACGGGACGGTACGGCCTAGAGTTGGGGCATGGAGACCGAAACGGACGCGCGCTGGCTGACCGACGACGAGCAGCGCGTCTGGCGTACCCATCTGGACGTCAGCAAGCTCCTGATGTACCAGCTGGAGCGGGACATCCAGCCCTACGGGCTGACGATGAACGACTACGAGATCCTGGTCAACCTCTCCGAGGCCCCGGAGCAGCGGATGCGGATGAGCGACCTGGCCACCGCGACCCTGCAGTCCAAGAGCCGGCTCTCCCACCAGATCACCCGGATGGAGCGCGCCGGCCACGTCCGCCGCGAGAACTGCGACTCCGACCGCCGCGGACTGTTCGCCGTACTGACCGAGGCGGGCTGGCAGACCATGCGGGAGGTCGCCCCGCACCACGTCGAGTCGGTGCGCGAGCACTTCATCGACCGGCTCTCCCCCGAGGAACTGCGCACGCTCCACGACTCGCTGCGCCCGATCGCCGAGAAGCTGCGGGTCCGGCGGGGCCGGGCCTGACCGCACCCGGCGGGGCCGGCGGCCGCCCCGCCCGAGCGCCCCGTGCCGCGCTTGACCGCGCGGCACCCGGGGCAGACACTTAAGTAGATGCTTAACGAAGAGGAGCGGTTGGACCTCGTCTTCCGGGCGCTGGCCGACCGCACACGCCGAACGCTCGTCGAACGACTGCTCCGGGGCCCGGCCACCGTCAGCGAACTCGCCGCACCCCTGCCGATGACCCTGGCCGCGGTGGTGCAGCACCTGAAGGTGCTGGAGGCCGCCGGCATCGTCCGCTCGGAGAAGGTCGGACGCGTGCGGACCTGCCGCATCGAGCCGGCCCCGCTGCGCGAGGGCGAGAGCTGGATCGGCGACCGGCGCACCACCTGGGAGAGCCGGCTCGACGCCCTCGACGGCCTCCTCGCCGCACCCCGCCGGGACGCCCCGGCGGCAGCCCCGGACACCACGGAAGGGACATCGCCATGAGTGCCGTCCACACCGCGCTCCACACCACCTTCAGCCTGGAACGTCGCTTCGCCGCCTCCGCCTCGCGCGTCTTCGCCGCGTGGTCGGACCCGGCGGCGAAGGCCCGCTGGTTCGGCGCCGGGGCGGAGCACAGCCTCGACTTCCGCGTCGGCGGGCGGGAGCTGACCCGGGGCACCGGGGCCGGCGGCGAGGAGCTGGCCTTCGCCTCCGTCTACCAGGACCTCGTCCCCGACGAGCGCATCGTCCACACCTCCACCCTCACCACCGGGGAGGCGCTCGCCACCGTCTCGACCACCACGATCGAGCTCGCGCCGGACGGCGACGGCACCCGCCTCACCCTGACGGAGCAGGCGACCTTCCTCGACGGGCACGAGGAACCCGAGTGGCGACAGCTGGGGACCGCCCGGTGGCTCGACCGGCTCGGCGCGGAGGTGGACGCGGCCGGCTGACGCACCGCGTGCGGGGACCGGGCTCCGGGCCGTTCGCCCCTGCGCCGCGCCCCTCCCCGACGGCGCTCCCCGCCGCGGGGCGGAGCGGCCGGCGGCCCGGGTGCGCCGGCCCTCGTACCGGGCGCCCCGGGGTCAGCCCGCGCCGCCCGGCCCGTCCGGCTCCTCGGGCGGCAGCAGCCCCGGCACCCGCAGGACGAACAGCGCGCCACCCTCCCGCGCCTCGCCGACGGTCAGCGTCCCGCCGTGGCGCTGCGCCACGTCCCGGGCGATGGCGAGCCCCAGCCCCGCGCCGCCGGCGTCCCGGCTGCGCGCCTCGTCCAGCCGCACGAACCGCTGGAAGATCTTCTCCCGCTCCCCGGCGGGGACACCCGCCCCGTCGTCGGCCACCTCCACGACCCCGTGGCCGCCCTCCGCCCGGACCGAGACCCGGACCCGGGAGGCGGCGTGCCGCTCGGCGTTGTCGAGCAGGTTCACCAGCACCCGCTCCACCATCCCGGCCGAGCCGGGGACGGCCGCCGGCTCCAGCCGGTCGGCCGTCACCGTGACCGGGGCGTCGGCCGTGTTGCGCGCCGCGCCGCGGTGGTCGACCTGCTCGGCGACCAGCTCCGCCAGTTCGACCCGGCCGCTCCCCACGGGGCGCTCGCCCGCGTCGAGCCGCGCCAGCAGCAGCAGGTCGGCGGCGAGCGTCTGGAGCCGGACGGTGTCCTTGACCGCGCCCGGCAGGTCGAGCAGCTCCGGATGGGCCGCCCCCACCTCCAGCTGCGTCCGCAACGAGGCGATGGGGCTGCGCAGCTCGTGGGAGGCGTCGGCGACGAACCGCCGCTGCCGGTCGACGGACGCCTCCAGGACGGACAGCGTCTCGTTGGTGGTGTTCGCCAACCGCCCGATCTCGTCCCGGGACGTCGGCTCGGGGACCCGTCGGGAGAGGTCCTCGCTGTGGGTGATGGTGGCGAGTTCGCGGCGAATACCCTCCACCGGGCGCAGCGCCCACCAGGTGACCAGCCAGGTCACCCCGGCGACGACCAGCAGCAGCGGCGGAAAGCCGGTGAGCAGCGAGGAGCGGACCGAGGCCAGCGCGGTCTGCCCGACCTGCACGGACGACCCGGCGTTGACGGTGACCTCCAGGTCGTCGGGGGTCTCCGCGTCGATGGCGGCGAAGCGGTAGTCGCCCGGCTCGCCGTTGACCAGGGCGACGCCGTCGAAGAGCCGCACCTCGTCCCCGACCGCCCCGGTTCCGTCATCGTCGTCGTCATCGTCGAACTCCGGCCACGGCACCGGGTCCACCGACTCGGTGCCGGTGCCGCGCACCGCCTCCAGGCCCGGGCTGGCGGCCCGCACGATGCCGTCCTCGTCGACGACCTGGACCGGTCGGTCGGTGTCGAGTTCCAGCTCGTCGAAGTCGCTGCCGGTCGCGAGCTGCACGGCGATACCGCGGGCGGTGTTCTCGGCCTGCAGGTCGACCTGGTCGGTCAGGTTCTGCCGCAGCGCCTGGAGCATCAGCAGGGCGGCCGCCAGCAGCGCCACGGCCACCACGGCGGTCGCGCCCAGCGCGGTACGGGTCTTCACGGCGCGAGCCGGTATCCGGCGCCGCGGACGGTGTGGATCAGTCCGGGACCCAGTTTCCGCCGCAGCGCGCTGACGTAGACCTCGACGATGTTGGGGTCGCCGTCGTAGGCGAAGTCCCAGCCGTGTTCGAGGATCTCGGACTTGGAGACCACCTCGCCGCCCCGGGTGGCCAGTTGCTCCAGCACGGTGTACTCCTTCGCGGTGAGGCTCACCTCGCGGCCGGCGCGCTCCACCCGGCGCGAGCCGCGGTCGATCTCCAGGTCGCCGACGCGCAGCCGGGGCGCGGCGCCGGCGGACGCGCGCCGGCGCAGCAGCGCGCGGACCCGGGCGAGGAGGACGACGTAGGAGAACGGCTTGGTGAGGTAGTCGTCGGCTCCGGTGTCGAGCCCCTCCGCCTCGTCGTACTCGCCGTCCTTGGCGGTGAGCATCAGCACCGGGGTCTCGTTGCCGGCCGCGCGCAGCGCGGCGCAGACCCGGTAGCCGTTGAGCCCGGGCAGCATGATGTCCAGGATGACCAGGTCGTAGTCGAACTCGGTCGCCCGGTGCAGTCCGTCGGTGCCGTTGTGCACCACGTCGACGGCGAACCCCTCGGCGCCCAGCCCCGCCGCCAGTGAGGCGGCGAGCCGCTGTTCGTCCTCCACTATCAGCACGCGCATGGAGCAAGCTTCGCACCTGGCACCTGAAGGCTTCTTCAGGTGACTTCAGGCTCCCTTCAGGAAGCCTGGGCCACTGTTGTGTTCGTACCGCACCGACCAGGGGAGGAACCCGTCATGAAGCGCAGCACCGTCGTCGCCGCCGTCGCAGCCGCCGCCGTCATCGGAGGTGGCACCGTCGCGGGGGCCGCCATGTCCGGCGGGGGCTCCGAGCCCAGCGCCGCCGCCCAGGAGCTGCGGGCGGAGTCGAGCGCGCAGGACAGCCCCTCGCCCGGCGGCGCCACCTCCGCCGACACCCGCGACGACGACCGGGACGACCGCGACGACCGGGACGACGACCGCGACGACGCCGGCAAGGGCTCCGGGGACGACACGGGCAAGGGCGCGGAGCGGGCCGCCGCGGGCGTCGCCGACCAGGTGATCCGCACGGCGCTGGAGGCGGTCCCCGGTCACGTGGTCGAGCTGGACCTGGACCGCGACGACAAGCACTGGGACGTCGAGGTCGCCGGCGAGGACAACCGGGAGCACGAGCTGGAGATCAGCCTGGACGGCGGCAAGGTGCTCCACCACGAGCAGGACCGCGACGACGACGTCCGTGAGAAGGTCTCGGTGCTCTCCGGCGGGTCCGTCTCGGCCGCCGACGCCGTCCGGATCGCCGAGGAGCACGTCGCCGGGCAGGTCAAGGACCTCGACCTGGACAAGGACGACCGCGTCTGGGACGTGGAGCTGCGCGCCGAGGACGGCAGCGAGTGGGAGCTGGAGGTCGACCTGAACTCCGGTGACGTCCGTAACGTCGAGCGCGACGACGACCACGACGACGACCGCCACGACGACTGAGCCGGTCGCGGCGGCACGCCGCACAGGTCTTCCGCCGGTCGCGTGAGCGTCCGGCGGGGGTAGGGGGCTGGGGAGTCCCCGAAATCACAGCCGGTGGCGTCGGCCCCTCGGGGCCGGCGCCACCGGTGTGCGTTCCGGCGGCCCCGGCTCAGCCCTGGCCGGTCAGTTCCGCGACCAGCTGGTCGGCGGCGGTGTAGGGGTCGAGCGTCCCGGCGGCGATGCGCTCGCCCAGCGCGCCCAGCCGCCGGTCCTCGCGCAGGTCGCCGATGCGTTCCCGCAGCGCCGTGACGGCGATGGCCTCCACCTCGCGCGCGGCGCGGCCGCTGCGGCGGCGGTCGAGCACCCCGTGCTCCGCCATCCAGGCGTGGTGCTTCTCCAGCGCCTCGACCACCTCGTCGACCCCCTCCGCGCGGGCCGCCACCGTCTTGACGATCGAGGGCCGCCAGTCGCCCGGTTCCCGCGCCTCGCCCAGGCCGAGCATGTGGTTCAGCTCGCGGACGGTGGCGTCGGCCCCGTCGCGGTCGGCCTTGTTCACCACGAAGACGTCGCCGATCTCCAGAATCCCGGCCTTGGCGGCCTGGATGCCGTCGCCCGCCCCCGGCGCCAGCAGCACCACCGAGGTGTCGGCCTGCGAGGCGATGTCCACCTCGGACTGCCCGACGCCGACGGTCTCGACCAGGACCACGTCGCACCCGGCGGCGTCCAGCACCCGCACCGCCTGCGGCGCGGCCCACGACAGGCCGCCGAGATGACCGCGGGTGGCCATCGACCGGATGTAGACACCCGGGTCGGAGGCGTGCTCCCCCATGCGAATCCGGTCGCCGAGAAGCGCGCCCCCCGAGAACGGCGAGGACGGGTCGACCGCCAGCACGCCGACGCGTTTGCCGCGCTTGCGGTAGGCGGTCACCAGCGCCGAGGTCGAGGTGGACTTGCCGACCCCGGGCGGGCCGGTGAGTCCGACCACGTAGGCGTGGCCGGAGTGCGGGGCGAGGGCGGCCATCACGTCGCGCAGCTGCGGTGACGCCCCCTCGACCAGGGAGATCAGCCGGGCCACCGCGCGGGGCTGGCCCTGCCGTGCCCGGTCGACGAGATCGGGGACGTCTGGCGCCATCGGTCGTGCTCCTTCGTGGGTGTCTTCTCTGCGGTGGCCTCCCCGCTCCCGCGGCGCTCCACACGCGAGGGGCGCGCCGGAGCGCGCGCCCCGGTCGGCCGGCCGCGTCCCGTCGCGGC
>NZ_JAAVJD010000162.1 GCF_012033735.1 Streptomyces lonarensis
GGCTCGCCGACCTCTTCATCAAGCTGGTCAAGGTCGTCATCGCGCCGACCATCTTTGCGACCGTCGTCGTCGGCATCGCCGGCATGGGCAACCTCGCCAAGGCGGCCGGCCCGGACGGGAGCGGCCCGGCCCGGCACCCCGCGGTGGGGGTGCCGGGCCGGGCCGGTGAGGGGTCGGGCGGGGTCGCCCGCGGGGGGTCAGCTGCGGGTGCCGCCGGCCACTTCCTCGGGGGTCTTCCCGTCGCGGTCGGTGCCGGCGCCGTCCTGGTTGGCGGGGTCGGTGGCGAGGGCGTCCTGGGACTTCTCGCCCTCGTTGACCTCGCGCATGCCGGCCTCGGCCTCGGCCTTCATCAGCTCGTCCACGTCCACCGTGTCGGGGTTGTCGAGGACGTACTTGAGGCGGTCGCGGTCCAGGTCGCCCGTCCAGCGGGCGATGGCGAGGGTGCCGATGCCGTTGCCGGTGAGGTTGGTCAGGGCGCGGCCCTCGCTCATGAAGCGGTCGATGCCGACGATGAGCGCGATACCGGCGACCGGGATGACGGAGTCGAAGGCGGCCAGCGAGGCGGCCAGGGTGACCAGGCCGGCGCCGGAGACGCCGGCGGCGCCGTTGGAGGAGATCAGCATGAAGACCAGCAGGCCGATCTGCGTCCAGATGGAGACGTCCACGCCGAAGGCCTGGGCGATGAAGAGCGCGCCCATCGACATGTAGATGGCGGTGCCGTCCAGGTTGAAGGAGTACCCGGTCGGGATGGTCATGCCGACGACGTGCTTGGGGGTGCCCGCCGCCTCCAGCTTGGTGAGCATGCGGGGCAGCACGGTCTCGGAGGAGGAGGTGCCGAGGACGATGAGCAGCTCGTCCTTGATGAACCGGATGTACTTGATCAGGTTGAAGCCCGATGCGTAGCAGATGGGGCCGAGCACCAGGAAGATGAAGAGCAGACAGGTGACCCAGAAGGACACCATGAACGAGGCGAGCGAGCCGAGGATCGCGGAGCCGTGCTCACCGATGGTGAAGGCGATGCCGCCCATGGCGCCCAGCGGGGCGACCCACATGACGAGCTTGATGACGCCGAACATGACCTTGGCGAAGGTGTCCAGGCCGCGGACCATGCCCTCGGCGCGGGCGCCGAGCATGGTGAGGGCGCAGGCGACGAGGATCGCGAGCAGCAGGACCTGGAGCAGCTGGCCGTCGACGAAGGCGCTGGCGAAGGAGGTCGGCACCAGGCCGAGGAGGAAGCCGGTGAACCCGGCGTCGGCCTCGCCCGCGGAGGCGATGGCGCCGTCGGCCGCGGAGGTGTCGAACGAGTCGATGTCGTAGCCCAGGCCGGCGCCGGGCTGCCAGACGTTGATGACGACGAGGCCGATGGCGAGGGCGAAGACGGTGGTGATGTTGAAGTACAGCACCGTCTTGAGGGCGAGGCCGCCCGCCTTGGCGAGGTTGCCCATGCCGGCGATGCCGACGACGACGGTCGCAAAGATGGTCGGCGCGATGACGACCTTGACCAGCTTGATGAAGAGGTCGGCGAGCCACTTCATCTCGGCGCCGACGCCGGGCGCCAGGAGGCCGATGGCTATACCGATCGCGATGCCCAGCAGCACCCAGAAGTACAGGTGGCTGTAGAGGGGCTTCTTCTTTTTCACCGTCGGCGTCGTCGGCGTACTCGTCATGGGTCGTCCATCCCTCTGACTGCTATCTTGTGGGTCGCATCACACTGATAGTGAGTGCGCGTTACAGCAACGAAACCGGGCAGAAATTGGGGTTGATCTGACATTGGCGCCGGCGCGCGAGCTCTCCCGGCGCGCACTGCTGGCGGCAGGCGTCGGAGTCGTCGCTCTCAGTGCGTGCGACACCGCCCCCTCCCCCGATGTCAGCGGTCTGCGGCTGGCGACCGGGCCGGAGGGCGCCACCTACCGTGAGTCCGGTGCGGCGCTGACCGAGCTGTGGAACGAGACGCTCGGCCGCCGCGCGGTGGAGGTCGTCTTCACCGAGGCGTCGGTCGACAACGTGCGGATGCTCCTCTCCGACGAGGTGGACCTCGCCTACGCCAACGTGGACGTGCTGCTCTCCCACAAGGAGGAGACACCGGCGCTGCTGCGGATCTTCGACTCCGTCGTGCACCTGGTGACGCTTCGCGAGAGCGGGGTCCGCACCCTCCAGGACCTCGCGGGCCGACCGGTCGCGATGGGGCTGCCGGGCTCGGGCACCCGGTTCACCGGCGGGCGGATGCTGGCCGCCGCCGGGGTGGAGGTCGAGGCGCTGGACCTGGGCCAGAAGGAGGCGGCGCGGGCGCTGGTCGCGGGCGAGGTCGACGCGGTCGCCTCCCTCACCGCGATGCCGACACCCGCCATCGCCTGGCTGCTGGAGCAGGACCCGGACATCCACTTCGTGGATCTGGGCGCCGAGGCGGAGGCGATACAGCGGGCCCACCCGGGTGAGTACCTGCCGGTGACGATCGCGAGCACCGTCTACCCCGGGGTGGCGACCACCCGCACCCTCGCGGTGCCCACGCTGCTGGCGGTGCGGCGGGAGTTCCCCGACGACGTGGCGACGACGCTGACGGGCGCCACGGTCCGGGGCGCCGGCCGGCTGGCGCGGACCCGGCCGGAGGCGTACCAGATCAACACCCGCACGGCCGCCGCCACGGCGCCGATCCCGCTGCACCCGGGTGCGGCCCGGTGGTTCCGCGACGTCAAGCCCTGACCGGCGGGGTGCGACGGCCGCCGGGGCGGGGCGTCAGGCCCGGTGGAGCCGCTCCGCCCAGCGGTGCAGCAGCTCCCGCAGCTCGGGCGGGTGCAGCACCCGGATGTCGGCGTCGACGGTGGCGAGGGCGACGGCCGGCCAGGCGAGGTCGTCGGCGTTCATCCGCAGCCGGCTCTGCCCGGGGTCGTCGGTGGCCTCGATCGTCGCCCAGTCGCCCGTCCGCGACCGCACCGTCTCGGGCGGCGCGGCGATCAGCGCCTCGACCCGGTGGCGGCGCGGCGCGCCGCCGACGCGTTCGCGGACCCAGGCGGCCGGGTCGCCGCCCGGCACCCGGCGGTGGCGGAACCGCTCCCCGGTGGTCCGCGGGTCGTGGAGGCGGTCCACGCGCAGCGAGCGCCAGTCCTGCCGGGTCAGGTCGTAGGCGACGAGGTACCAGCGCCGCCCCAGGCAGACCAGGCGGTGCGGCTCCAGATGGCGTTCGGTGCGGGCGCCGTCGGCGGCCTCGTAGCCGCACCGCACCGTCTCGCCGTCCCGGCAGGCCGGGGCGAGCACCACCAGCACCCCCGGCTCCACTCCCCCGCCCTCGGTCTCCCGCCACCAGCCGGCGGAGTCGGTGACGCTGCTCAGCGCCTCGGCGCGGCGGCGGAGCCGGGTGGGCATGACCCGCAGCACCGTCGACAGCACCCGGGCGGACGCCTCGCCCGCGCCCGCCACGGCTCCGATGCGGGTGGCCGCCTGGAGGCCGACGACCAGCGCCACCGCCTCCTCGTCGTCCATGACCAGCGGCGGCAGCGTCGCGCCTGCCGCGAGCTGGTAGCCGCCGTCGGTGCCGCGGTGCGCGGTGACCGGGTAGCCGAGGGTGCGCAGCCGGTCGACGTCGCGGCGCAGGGTGCGGGCCGAGACGCCGAGCCGGCTCGCGAGGTCGTCCCCGCTCCAGTGCCGGTGGCTCTGGAGGAGGGAGAGCAGCCGCAGGGTTCGGGATCCGGTGTCCGCCATGGCTGTGATTCTCGCGCGCCTTGCGGCCGGATACCGGCCGGAAGGGTACCTAGCGTCGGAGGCACCCGGGCGGGAGCCGCCTCGGGGCACCATCACAGGAGGACGTCCCATGCTTTCCACACCGGAGCAGTCGACCGACAACCCCGCCGACAACCGCGCCGACAACCCCGCCGCCGACGCCACGGCGGACACGACCGGGGGCACGGCGCCCGCGGGGCCGGCGCACGACGAGGCGACGGATCTCCTCTCCGCCCTCGCCCACCACCGCGGCCTGCTGCTGCGCACCGTGCAGGGGCTCGACGACGAGCAGGCGACGCGCCGCACCACCGTCAGCGAGCTGTCGCTGGCCGGCCTGGTCAAGCACGTCGCGGGGGTGGAACGGAGCTGGACCGCGTTCGTCCTGGACGGCGCCGGCGCGATCGGCAACTTCTCGGAGATGACGGAGGCGGATCTCGCCGCGTGGGGCGACGCCTTCCGGCTGCTGCCGGGCGAGACGCTCGCGGGGGTGCTCTCCGAGTACGAGGCCGTCGCGGCGCGGACGGCGGAGGTCTTCGGGTCCCTGGCGGACCTCTCCGTGGCGCAGCCGCTGCCGGAGGCGCCCTGGTTCGAGGCCGGTGCCGCCTGGTCCGCCCGCCGGGTGCTGGTGCACGTGCTCGCGGAGACGACGCAGCACGCGGGCCATGCCGACATCATCCGGGAGGCCCTGGACGGTCAGAAGACGATGGGCTGACCTGCCGCGCCGGGCGGGGGCGGCGGGGGCGGGGCGGCCCGACGGGGGCGGGGCCGCCCGGGACGCCGGTCAGCCGGTGCCGGCGACCGGCAGCCGGACGGTCACCCGCAGGCCGGTGGGGGTGTTGGCCGCCAGCAGCACCTCGCCGCCGACGTCCTCCACCACGTCGTGGATGATCGCCAGGCCGAGGCCGGTGCCGCGCACGTTCTGGTGGCGCTGCGCGCGCCAGAAGCGGCCCCGGGCCGCCTCGCGCTCCTCGGCGGTGAGACCGGTGCCGTCGTCGGCGATCACCACGGCGCCGCGGTGCTCCTCGTCGGGCGGCTGGGGCGTCACGGTGACGGTGGTCCCGCCGGAGAGGCGGGCGGCGTTCTCCACCAGCTCGCCGATCACGGCCACCAGCCCGCCGGGCGGCTGGCGCAGCACGAGTTCCGGGTCCGGGTCGACCACCCGGAGGACCAGGCCGTGTTCGGCGGTGACCTGCTCCCAGCGGGGCCGGCCGGTCTCGAAGACCCGGGCCAGGGTCCACGCCTCGCTGTCACTGACGCGCTCCTGACTGGCGGTGGCCGTGGCGGCGAGCATCGCCTCGAACATCTGGCTCATCTGCTCGGCGCCGTCCACCGCCTCCTCGACGGCCTCGCGCGCGTCGGGGTCCTTCGCCCAGGGGCGGAGGTTCTCCACCGACAGCCGGAGACTCGCCAGCGGGTTGCGGAGCTGGTGGGCGGCGTCGGCGACGAACATGCGCTGGCGTTCCAGGGTGCGCTGCACCGTGTCCACGGTGGCGTTGAAGGAGGAGGCCAGGCCGCGGAGCTCCGGAGGGCCGTGCGCCACCGCCGCGCGCGCCCCCAGTTCACCTCCGCGCACATCGGCGGCGATGCGCTCCAGGTCGTGGACCGGCCGCAGAATCCAGCGGCTGAGCGGCCACAGCGCGGCCATCAGCACGACGAGCGGCAGCAGGAGCAGCACCGCGCCCACCCCCCACTGCCGGACGGTCGTCTCGCGCAGCACGTCCGTGGGCGCCTCGATCACCACCACCGCGGTCACCTGCGAGTCCCGGCCGACGGGCTCGACCACCCGCAGCGGCGCCGGCATCCACGGCCACACCGTCCGCGCCTCCCCGATCCGGCTGCCCGCGAACGCCCGCTGCACGTGGTCGTCGACCGCTTCGTCCCTGGGCAGCGGCACGCCGGGGTCGTGGAGCAGGCTCCCGTCGAGTCCGATCACCCAGACAGGTGAGGAGTACAGCTCCTGGTAGGCGTCGAGCTCCGCGTGGAGCCGGGAGGTGTCGCCCGAGATGAGCGCCGCCTCGGCCAGTGTCGCGAAGCGGACGGCGTCGCCGCTGCGGTCGATGAAGACCCGCTGGGTGGAGCGCTCGCTGACGACGACGGTGTAGGAGATGCCGACGCCCACCACCAGCAGCGCCAGCAGCGGGAGCAGCGCGATGACGATGCGGCGGCGCACGGCTCAGCCGACCGCGCCGGCCGCGGGCTCCAGCCGGTAGCCGACGCCGCGGACGGTGGCGATCGCCGCCGACGGCCCCAGCTTCGCCCGCAGCGAGGTCATGTGGGTGTCGAGGGTGCGGCTGCTCCCCTCCCAGGTGGACTGCCAGACCTGGTCGAGGATGCGGTCGCGTTCGACCACCGCGCCGACGTTCCGGGCCAAGAGCACCAGGATGTCGAACTCCTTGCGGGTGAGGTGGAGCAGCTCGCCGTGGCGGGCGACCTCGTGGCGGTCCTGGTCGATGACCAGGTCGCCGTGGTTGATGGAGCCGCGTGCGGCGGCGACGGTGTGCCCGACGCGGAGCCGCCGGGTGACCGCCTCGATCCGGGCGAGCAGCTCGGCGACGCCGAACGGCTTGACCAGGTAGTCGTCGGCTCCGGCCCGCAGCCCTCTCACCCGGTTGGCCTGCTCGCCGCGGGCGGTGACCACGATGACGCCTGTGGAGGGGTGGTCGCGCAGCATCCGGATGACGTCCACGCCGTCGCCGTCGTCGAGTCCGAGGTCGACCAGGGCGATGGCGAAGTCACCCGCGGTGATCGCCCGGCCCGCCTCCTCGACGCTGCGGGCGCGCTCCACGTCGTAGCCGTCGCCCCGCAGGGTGCGGCTCAGGGCGCGCGCCACCCTGTCGTCGTTCTCCACTATCAGCGCGCGCATGCGCCCAGACTAACCGCGGTCCGGGCCGGGCTGCCCCTGCTCGGCGCCACCCGGGTCGTGCCCGCCGGCCGGCCCGGGGCCCGCCCCGGGCTCGGCGGCGGTGCGGGGCACACGCCGGGGGCGGCCACGGTGACGCGCTGTCACGGAAGGCGGCGCGGACCGCACCGAACGGCCAACGCCCCCGCATCGCCGGTGCTCGGCGGTGCGGGGGCGTCTCGGCGCGCTGAGGGCGTCAGTTCTTGGTGATCTGGTCGAAGCTCAGCTCGACCGGGGTCTCGCGACCGAAGATCTCCACCAGGCCCTTGACCTTCTTGGAGTCGGCGTTGATCTCGTTGATCGTCGCCTGCAGCGTCGCGAACGGGCCGTCGGTGACGGTGACCGCGTCGCCGACCTCGAAGTCCAGGACCTGGACCTCGACGCGGCGGGAGGCGGCGGAGGCGCCGGGGCCGGCCGCCTCGGCGGCGGCCTTCTGCTCGGCCTCGGGGGCGAGCATCTTCACGATCTCGTCCAGCGTCAGCGGGTACGGGTCGTAGGCGTTGCCGACGAAGCCGGTGACGCCGGGCGTGTTGCGGACGACGCCCCAGGACTCGTTGGTGAGGTCCATGCGGACCAGCACGTAGCTGGGCAGCTTGTTCTGCTTGACGGTGCGGCGGTCGCCGTTCTTGATCTGCACGACCTCTTCGGTCGGGACCTCCACCTGGAAGATGAAGTCCTCGACGTTGAGGGAGACGGCGCGCTGCTCCAGGTTGGTCTTCACGCGGTTCTCGTAGCCCGCGTAGGTGTGCACGACGTACCACTCGCCGGGCAGCACGCGGAGTTCCTCGCGGAGTGCGGCGACCGGGTCCACGGCCTGCTCGACCTCGGCCTCCTGGGCCTCGACCTCGGCGACGGCGTCCGCGGCGGTGTCGGCCACGACGTGCTCGTCGTCCTCGTCGCCGTCGCCCGCCACCTCGGCGTAGCCGGCCAGCTCCCGAGCGGTCTCGTCCTCGGCGGTCTCGGCGGCCGCGCCGCCCTCCACCTTGGCGGCGACCTCCTCGGCGAAGGTGCCGTCGACCTCGTCAGCGGCCTCGGTCGGGTCCACGGTGTCCGCGGCCTCGATGATGTCGCGCGCGGTGCCGTCGTCCTGGGCGGGCGCGGCGGCGTCGTTCGGGTTCGGGTCAGACACGGTAGCTGCTTCTTCCTGGCTTCACGTCGGTGGACTGTCCCGCGATGTACGGATACGCCCGGCCCACCTCGCCGGGTGCGGGTCAGCCGAAGACGTAGTCGATGACTCGGGTGAATCCCCAGTCAAGCACAGACAGGAGCGCGATCATCACGAGCACGAACGCGATGACCGCGGCCGTGTAGGTGGTCAGCTGGCGGCGGGTGGGCCAGACGACCTTGCGGAGTTCCGCGACGACCTGGCGGTAGAAGAGCGCGAGCCGCCCCAGTGGGCCGCGCTTGCCGCGCTTCCCGCGACGACCGGTGCCTTCCCCCCGGGGCTCCGGCGCCTCGACGGAGTCCGCGATTCCAGCCACTCGTCCTCACCCGATCCCGGTCATGGTCATAGCCGCCCGGCCCAAGCCGGGCGGCTTTCACAGTGTGCAGCAGGGCCGGAGGGACTTGAACCCCCAACCGCTGGTTTTGGAGACCAGTGCTCTACCAATTGAGCTACGACCCTTTGTTGCCGCGACCAAAGTTACACGATCTCCTCGGAGAGGCGAGACGCCTTCCGATCGGACCGGGCTGCGACCAACGAGACGTGAGTGTACGCGGTGATACCGCCCGGCGTCGAACGGGTACCGGGCGCAGTCTTCGGCGGGGGCCGCGGCACCCCCCGCGGCAGCCCTGCCGGCCCGCGGCCGCCAGGGCCTCCGGGGCCCGGTCCGGGGGCCCGGCGGGCCCCGGACCGGGGCGGCGGTGTGTCACCGGCCGGACGGCGGGGTCCGCAGTGCGGGCACCTCCGTGCCGCGGACGGGCGTGTTCTGCAACGATGCCGGGTATGAGTTCCGAGACGCCATCCGCACAGTCCGCCACCCCGCCCACGCAGCGCCGTGTCTCGGCACGCGTCGGGGCCATCTCCGAGTCCGCCACCCTGGCCGTGGACGCCAAGGCCAAGGCCCTCAAGGCCACCGGCCGCCCGGTGATCGGCTTCGGTGCGGGCGAACCGGACTTCCCGACCCCGGACTACATCGTCGACGCGGCGGTCCAGGCCGCCCGCGACCCCCGGTACCACCGCTACACCCCCGCCGGCGGGCTCCCCGACCTGAAGGCCGCGATCGCCGCCAAGACGCTGCGCGACTCCGGCTACGAGGTCGAGCCCGCCCAGGTGCTGGTCACCAACGGCGGCAAGCAGGCCATCTACGAGGCGTTCGCCGCGATCCTCGACCCGGGCGACGAGGTCATCGTCCCCGCGCCGTACTGGACGACCTACCCCGAGTCGATCCGGCTGGCCGGCGGCGTCCCGGTGGAGGTCGTCGCCGACGAGACCACCGGCTACCGGGTGAGCGTGGAGCAGCTGGAGGCCGCCCGCACCCCGAACACCAAGGTGGTGCTGTTCGTCTCGCCGTCCAACCCGACCGGCGCCGTCTACACCCGCGAGCAGGTCCGCGAGATCGGCCTGTGGGCGGCGGAGCACGGCCTGTGGGTGCTCACCGACGAGATCTACGAACACCTGGTCTACGGGGACGCCGAGTTCAGCTCGCTGCCGGTCGAGGTGCCGGAGCTGGCCGACCGCTGCATCGTCGTCAACGGCGTGGCGAAGACCTACGCGATGACGGGTTGGCGGGTCGGGTGGCTCATCGGCCCGAAGGACGTCGTCAAGGCGGCCACCAACCTCCAGTCCCACGCCACCTCCAACGTCAGCAACGTCGCGCAGATCGCGGCGCTGGCCGCGGTCTCCGGCGAGCTGGACGCCGTCGCGGAGATGCGCAAGGCGTTCGACCGGCGTCGGCGCACCATCGTGCGGATGCTGAACGAGATCCCGGGCGTGGAGTGCCCCGAGCCGGAGGGCGCGTTCTACGCCTACCCCTCGGTGAAGGCGCTGCTCGGCAAGGAGATCCGCGGCCGCCGCGCCGCCACCAGCGTCGAGCTGGCGGAGATCATCCTGGACGAGGTCGAGGTGGCCGTGGTCCCGGGCGAGGCGTTCGGCACCCCCGGCTACCTGCGGCTCTCCTACGCGCTGGGCGACGAGGACCTGACCGAGGGTGTCTCGCGTCTCCAGAAGCTGCTGGCCGAGGCGCGGGACTGATCCCGCACCGCCCGTACGGCGACGGGCCGTCCTCCGACTGCGGAGGGCGGCCCGTCGCCGTACGGGCGGGCGGGACGGCCGGCCGGGCGCCGGGACGGACGGTGCCCGGCCGGGCGGATTACCGCCGGGGAGCATGCATGCGGCACCATCTCCCAATGGCGAGTGTTCGAGATGTCCGGCTGTTGCCGAAGGCCCATCTGCATCTGCACTTCACCGGCTCCATGCGGTCCGGCACCCTCCTGGAGCTGGCGGACAAGTACGGCGTCCACCTCCCGGAGGCGCTCAAGGGCGGGGAGCCCCCGAAGCTGCGTGCCACCGACGAGCGCGGCTGGTTCCGGTTCCAGCGCCTCTACGACATGGCGCGGTCCTGCCTGCGGGAGCCGGAGGACATCCAGCGGCTGGTGCGGGAGACGGCGCAGGAGGACGTGGCCGACGGGTCCCGCTGGCTGGAGATACAGGTGGACCCGACCTCCTACGCGCCGCGGCTGGGCGGGCTCATCCCGGCGCTGGAGATCATCCTGGACTCGGTGGACCGCGCCACCGCGGAGACCGGGCTGCCGATCCGGGTGCTGGTCGCGGCCAACCGCATGAAGCACCCGCTGGACGCGCGGACCCTGGCCCGCCTCGCGGTGCGGTTCGCCGACCGCGGCGTCATCGGCTTCGGCCTCTCCAACGACGAACGACGCGGCTTCGCACGTGACTTCGACCGTGCGTTCGCCATCGCCCGGGAGGGCGGGCTGATCGCCGCCCCGCACGGCGGTGAGCTGTCGGGCGCCTCCAGCGTCCGCGACTGCCTGGACGACCTGCGGGCGGACCGCATCGGGCACGGCGTCCGCGCCGCCGAGGACCCGCGGCTGCTGGCGCGGTTGGCGCAGTCGGGGGTGACGTGCGAGGTCTGCCCGGCCTCCAACGTGGCGCTCGGCGTCTACGAGAAACCGGAGGACGTGCCGCTGCGCGCCCTGTGGGACGCCGGGGTGCCGATGGCGCTGGGCGCCGACGACCCGTTGCTCTTCGGGTCGCGGCTGGCCGCGCAGTACGAGATCGCCCGTGAGCACCACGGGTTCACCGACGAGGAGCTGGCGGAGCTGGGACGGCAGTCGCTGCGGGCGGCCCGGATGCCGGCCGCAGCGCTGGCGGAGGCGCTGGCCGACGTCGACGCCTGGCTCGCGGACAACCCGGCGGCCGGACCCCGGGCCGACTGACGGCGGCCCCGCCCGGCGCCCCCGCCCGGCGCCCCCGCCGGGCGGGCGCGCCGGGTGCGGCTCAGAGCGAGCAGCCGACCGTCACCGGCTCGTTGACCAGCGTGATCCCGAAGGCGTCCCGCACCCCGTCGCGGACCTCGCGGGCGAGGGCGAGCAGGTCGGCGGTGCGCGCGGCGCCGCGGTTGGTGAGCGCCAGGGTGTGCTTGCCGGAGATGCGGGCGGGGCCCTCGCCGTAGCCCTTGGTGAAGCCGGCGCGGTCGATGAGCCAGGCGGCGGAGGTCTTGGTGTGCCCCTCCCCGGCGGGGAACCCGGGGGGCGTCACGTCGGGACCCAGCCGCTCGGCGGCGCGGGTGAGGAACGCGGCGAAGGACGCGTCGTCGAGCACCGGGTTGGTGAAGAAGGAGCCGGCGGACCAGGTGTCGTGGTCCTCGGGGTCGAGCACCATGCCCTTGCCGCTGCGCAGCTTGAGGACGGTCTCGCGGGCGTCGGCCAGCGGCACACGGTCGCCGGTCTCCACGCCCATCGCCCGGGCGGTCTCGGCGTAGCGGAGCGGCGCCGAGCGGCCGTCCGCGTCCTCCAGCTCCATCCTGACCCGCAGCACGACGTGCCGGTCGGGCTCGGCCTTGAACCGGCTGTGCCGGTAGGAGAAGCCGCACTCGCCCGCGGGCAGCACCACGGTCCGACGCTCCCGGCGGTCCCAGGCGACGACCTCGGTCACCACGGAGGCGACCTCCTGACCGTACGCACCCACGTTCTGGATCGGGGTGGCGCCGGTGGAGCCCGGGATGCCGGCGAGGCACTCGACGCCGGCGAGCCCGGCCTCGACGGTACGGGCGACCGTCTCGGACCAGTTCTCCCCGGCCGCGACCTCCAGGCGGGTGCCGTCGAGGGTCGTGCCGCGCGTCGCGATGCGCAGCGCGGTGCCGTCGAAGCCTTCGTCGGCGATGACCAGGTTGCTGCCGCCACCGATCAGCAGCAGCGGCTCACCGCGCTCGTCGGCCTCGCCGACGGCGGCGATCACCTCGTCCTCGGTGGTCGCGGTGAGCAGCCGGCGGGCCGGACCGCCGAGGCGGAAGGTGGTGAGCGGGGCCAGGGGGGCGTCACGGAGTTCCTGCACGGTCCACAGCCTACGGCGCACGGCGGGCGGGGCGACCGTACGCCCCGCGCCGCCGG
>NZ_JAAVJD010000163.1 GCF_012033735.1 Streptomyces lonarensis
CGGCCGGGCCGTGGACTCCTTCGCCGCGCTGGCGGCGGCGGTGCCCGCGCCCGCGCCCGGGCGCTGCCGCGGCCCGCTCAGGCCCGGGTGAGGACCAGCACGGCATTCTGCCCCCCGAAGCCGAACGAGTTGCTGACCGCCACCTCGACCGCCGCCCGGCGGCCGGCCTTGTGGACCATGTCCACCTCCAGCTCCGGGTCCAGGCTCTCGAGGTTGGCCGTCGGCGGGATGTGGCCGCTCTCCACGGTCAGCGCCGTCACCACCGCCTCGATGGCGCCGGCCGCCGCCAGCGAGTGGCCCACCACCCCCTTGACCGAGGTGACGGCGGGGCCCTCGCCCAGCACCCGGCGGATCATCCGGGCCTCGGTGGCGTCGTTGAGCTGGGTGGCGGTGCCGTGCGCGTTGACGTGGTCGACCTCGTCGGCACCGACGCCGGCGTCGGTCAACGCGGCCCGGAGCGCGAGTTCGGCGCCGATCCCGTCCGGGTCGGGCGCCGTCGCGTGGTGGGCGTCGGCCGAGGCCCCGTAGCCGCTGACCATCGCCCGGACGCGCGCGCCGCGCGCCCGCGCGTGCTCCGGGCGTTCCAGCACCAGCACGCCCGCGCCCTCGGCCGGCACGAAGCCGCCGCGGTCCGCGTCGAAGGGCCGGGAGGTCTCGGCGAGGTCCTCGCGCCGGGCGGCCAGCGCCCCCATCTGGCTGAACCCGGTGACCAGCGACGGCACCAGCGGAGCCTCGGTGCCGCCGGTGACGACCACGTCGCACAGCCCCGAGCGCAGCAGCTCGCGCGCCACGCCCGTCGCGGTGGTCCCCGAGGCGCAGGCCGTCGCCGTCACGAAGCTGGGGCCGCGGGCGCCGAACATCATGGAGACGTAGCCGGCGCACATGTTGGGGGAGAGCATCGGCACCAGGAGAGGGGAGACCCGGCGCGGCCCCCGCTCCAGCAGCACGGTGTGCTGCTTCTCCCAGGTCGCGGCGCCGCCGATGCCGTTGCCGAGGACGACCCCGACGCGGGTGGCGTCCCAGGCGTCCCGGTCCAGCCCCGAGTCGGCGAGGGCCTCGTGCGCCGCCACCAGCACCAGCTGGCTGCTGCGGTCCAGCCGCCACAGCTGCTTGCGTTCGATGAGGGCCCCGGGGTCGAAGTCGGGTACCGAGCAGGCGAAGTCGACCGGCAGGCCCGCGAGCTCCGGGTGGTCCACCGCCGCGGTGCCGCGGGCGGCGTGCAGCGTCTCCCAGGTGCGGGCCACCCCGACCCCGGCGGCGGTGACGAGACCGACCCCGGTGACGGCGGCGTGGAACGGCTCCCTGCGAGCCGTTCCCGTGGCGCCGCTCATCAGACGGCCGTCAGCTTCCCGGAGATGACCCCGGCCGCGTGCGCGATGGTGGAGCCGAGGTCGACCTCGCTGTCGTCGAGTTCCACCCCGAACTCCTCCTGGGAGGCGACGGACAGCTCGACGAGGGCGAGCGAGTCCAGTTCGAGGCCGCCGAGTGTGCTGTCCGGCGTGATGTCCGCCGCGTCCAGGCCGAAGGAGCCGGCGAGCAGGTCGACGAGGCGCTGGTAGGTGTCGGACATGGTGTCCCCTTCCGGAAGAGGTGTCGTCGGTGCGCCGCGAGAGCGTGCGGGCGCGCCGTCAGGAGTTCTGGGCCCGGTGGGCGGCGGCTGTGCCGGTGTCGGTGTGGGTGCCGGTGCCGGATGTGCCGCTGTCGCCGGCCGGGGCGGCGGTGCGCCCGGCCGCCGGGGCCGCCAGATCGGCGGCGAGCCGGGTGTAGGCGGGGTGGGGGACCGGTTCGAAGCTCAGCGCGAACGGCTTGAGGAAGTTGCCGAAGAGCGCGCGGTCGCCGAAGAGGTGGATCGGGATGGCGAGCAGCGCCCACTCCGCGCCCCACAGCCAGATCCAGGCGAGGACCACCAGCCCCTGCGTCACCAGGCTGTGCATCGCGTTGTAGAGCACGTAGTAGGCCCGGTGGATCTCGCCGGTCGGGCTGCGGTGGTGGGCGATCGCACCGGGGATGTAGCCGATGAGGTCGATGTACACGAACAGCGCGAGGAAGGCGGCCCAGCGCACCTCGCCCAGGTTGGCCAGCAGCAGGACCGTGGCGACCGCCAGCCCCAGCGCGTACTCCAGCCGGATCAGCCGGTAGGTCGTCGGGGTCTCGAAGAGGTTCCGGGCGTCCATCAGAGCGCCCCCGGGGCACCTGCCGCGGCTGCCGCCCGCGCCTCGGCGACCGCCCGCGCGTCGGCGACCGCCCGGGCGACGGCCTCGTCGCCCACCACCTCGGCACCGCCCGCGAACAGCCCGATGACCACCCGGGCAATGGTCTCCTTGAAGACCCGCTGCGCGACCGGGTCCAGGATGCCGGCGAGGCTGGGGATGCCGAAGTCGAACTCGGCGGCGAAGACCACCAGGCAGTGGGGGCCGTCGGCCGCCATGCGCCAGGTGCCGCGGAACTCCGCGAAGTCGCCGTCCACCTGCTCGAAGGTGATGGTGAGGGTGTCCCGGTCGAAGAGGTCGCTCTCGCTCCAGCACAGCACGCCGTTGCGGAAGTAGACCTCCCAGTCGCTGATCTCCTCGGAGGGGGAGACCTGCCGGGTCTCGACCGAGCGGATCACGTCGGTCAGCTCCGGGTAGCGGCTGAACGCGCTGACCCGGTCGAACGCCTGCTCGGCGTCCTGCTCGGCGATCCTGAGGGTGACACTGACGCTACGCATGGTTGCTGCCGCCTTCTGCCGTCGTTCCGTAGCGGACGCTCTGCGCGCGGCACGCCCGGTCGACCGCCTCGTAGAAGAAGTCCAGGTCGCCGCGGGTGAGTACCGCGGGTGGGGTGAAGCGCAGGACGAGGTGCGAGTTGAGGGAGTGGTTGGCGATGACACCGTTCATGATCAGCTCGATCAGCAGGTCGCCGGCCGGGCCGGGTTCGGCGAACTCGATCCCCAGCAGCAGCCCCCGGCCCCGGACGTCGCGGACGGCGGTGCCGTAGTGCGAGCGGACGATCCGCTCCAGCTCCGGTAGCATCTCCGCGCCGAGCTGCCGGGAGCGCGTGACGAGGTCGTCCTCGTGGAGCGCGGCGAGGGCCCCGCGGACGGCGGCCATCGCCAGCGGTGCCCCGGCGAAGGTGGAGGTGTGGAGGTAGGGGTCCCGGTCGAACGCCCGGAACGCCTCGTGGGTGGCGACCACCGCCGAGACCGGGACGATCCCGCCGCTGAGCCCCTTGCCGACCAGCAGCACGTCGGGGGTGACGCCCTCGCGGTCCACGCCCCACCATGAGCCGAGCCGCCCGAGCCCGGTCTGGATCTCGTCCAGCACCAGGAACGCGCCGTGGCGGTGGCAGATCTCCTGCACCGACCGCAGGTAGCCGTCGGGCGGGATCACCACCCCCGCCTCGCCCTGGACGGGCTCCAGCACCACGCACGCCTCACCCGGGTGGGCCGCCACCACTGCCTCCAGGGCGGCGGGGTCGCCGAACGGAACGTGGGTGGTGTCCGGCAGCAGCGGCCGGAACGGCTCCTGGAAGACGCTGCGGCCGGTCAGGCTGAGCGCGCCCATCGTCTTGCCGTGGTACCCGTTCTCCGTCGCGACCAGCCGGCGGCGGCCGCGGGTGCGGGCCAGCTTCACCGCGGCCTCCACCGCCTCCGCCCCCGAGCCGGCGAAGTGCACCCGCTCCAGCCCGGCGGGGGCGACGGCGACCAGTGCGTCGGCCGCCAGCGCCATCTGGGGCTCCAGGAACAGCCGTGTCGCCACGGGGTGCGTCGCCAGCTGCTCGGCGACGTGCCGCACCACCGTGGGGTGCCGCGCGCCGGCGAGGAAGACGCCGTAGCCGCCGCAGTTCAGGAAGCGGCTGCCGTCGGCGGTGGTGACCCAGGCGCCCTGGGAGGCGACCTCGACGTGGCCGCCGAAGAGTTCGCCGAGCGTGGCCCGGCCCTTGCTGAGGTGGGCCCGGTACAGGGCCCCGAGTTCGTCCCGCCCGGGGACGGCTGCCCGCGCGGCCGGGGTGCGCAGCGGCGGCGGAGGTGCGGCTGGGGTCGATGTCATGGCTCTCCCTCGTCAGGTCAGGCGCAGCGGCCGGCCCGCGGCGTGGTCGAGATAGGGGTCGGTGAAACTCGCCCGCGACGGCGGGTGGAACGACAGGCCGTGCGCGGCGCCGGCGAGGTAGCCGACGTCGGAGGAGGACATGAACGCCGACCCGCCGAGGAGTTCCACGGCCCGGCCCAGCGCGTCCCGCAGCGCGTCCTGCACGCCGTAGCGGGCGACGAGGGTGCGCGCCAGGTCGGCGTTGCCGGTGTCGCCGTCCGCGATCATGCGGGCGGTGCCCTCCAGCAGCAGGGCGCCCGTCTCCAGGCGGGTCAGCACCCCGGCGCGGTCCGCGGCGCTGCCGCGCCCGCCGTCCACCACCCGCTCCACCAGGCCGCTGACGATGCCGAGGTAGCAGGCGGAGATCAGCAGCTCGAACCAGATGAGGCCGACGGTCTGCAGGTCGTCGAGCCGGCCGGCGACCGAGGGCTCGGTCCGCATCAGCAGCTTCTCGTCGACGAAGACGTCGGTCAGCCGCACCTCGTCGCTCTCGGCGCCTGCCAGCGTCCGGCTGCCCCAGAAGGGGTGGACGGAGATGCCCTCGGTCTCCCGGGGGACCAGCAGCACCGCCATGGACGGCTCCCCGCCGTCGGCCGCCGGCAGCGCCACGCTCGCGGTGAGCAGGTCCATCGAGTGCGCCAGGCTGCAGGGCTTCTTGGCGCCGTTGATGACGTAGCCGCCGTCGGCCTCGGTGGCCGTCATCGTCGGCGAGAGGATGCCCCGGCCGGGGCGGCCCTCGGCGAAGCCGGACGCGACCAGCAGCCGCTGCTCGGCGATGCCCTCCAGCAGGGCCCACTCCATACCGCTGCTCTGGATGCTGTCGGCGAGGGTGAACAGCGTCGCCACGGAGAAGTGGTGCATCGTGGTGGCGATGGCCAGCGAGGGGGCGCGCGACGCGAGGGCGCGCACCACGGCGAGCGCCTGCAGCGGGTCGGCGCCCTTGCCGCCGTAGGAGGCGGGGATCAGCAGGGCCGGGCCGCCGGCGGCCCGGAAGTCGTCGAAGGCCGCGCTGCGGGGCGCCTCCAGCTCCTCCAGCGGTACGTCGGCGAGCCGGCCGAGCAGACCGGGCAGCAGCGACTCGCACGTCTCACGTGCGGATTCCAGCGAACGCAAGGGGCCCCCTCGGGACTCTTCTGGAGCTCATCGGATCGGGCGGGTGCGGGTGGTGCGGTGCCGTGCGGCGGGTGCCGTGCCGCGGTGCCGTGCTGCGGTGCCGTGCTGCGGTGCCGTGCTGCGGTGCCGTGCTGCGGTGCCGTGCGAGCAGGACGCGGCCGGGTCAGTCGCCCGCGGCGGCGCGCATCGCCTGCCAGGCGCCGAAGACCGCCTCGGTGGGACGGACGCCGGTGGCGACGCTGACCCCCTGGACGTGGGAGGTGCGCAGGATCGGGTAGTTGGCCTCGCCGAAGGCGCCGCCGGTCAGCCCGGTGCCGCCGTGGGTGGGCAGGTAGGGCAGGAAGCCGATGTGGGAGTCGTTGACCTTCAGCAGCCCGCCCTGGGTGATCCGGCCGACGATCGCGTCGACCACTTCCGGGTCGCCCGCCCACGCGGAGTTCCGCAGCCCGTAGGCGTTGCTGTTGACGAAGTCGACGAACCGGTCGAGCTGCACGTCGTCGGGGGCCGGCTCCGCCGCGATCACCGGCAGCAGCGGGAAGAAGGTCTCCTCGCGCACCGCCTGCACCTCGCGCGCCTTCTCCAGCCCGCCGCGTATCAGCACCACGGTCGGTTCCAGGAAGATGCCGGCGGTGTCCCGGGTGCCGTCCTCCTGCACCGCGTGGCCGCCGCAGACGAGTTCGGCGCCCCGGTCCAGGGCGTCCTGGAGGCAGGAGAAGAACTTCTCGTTCCGCAGGACCGGCGTGAGCAGGACGCCCTCCTCCGAGGCGCGGCCCGGCCGAATCCGTGCCGCCCGTTCGGCGAGCAGCGCCAGCAGCCGGTCGCGGACGTCGGGGTGGACGACCACCTGGTTGGGGATCATGCAGAGCTGACCGGAGCCGTAGAAGCTCTCGGTGATGGCGTCCGCGGCCGCTTCGAGGTCGGCGTCCTTCCAGACCAGGACGACGTCGTTCCCGGCGAGCTCCAGGATCGGCTTCTTCCCGGCGGCGATGCAGCGCTCCTGGAAGCGGATGCCGTTCTCGCTGCTGCCGAAGTACATGATGTCGTCGACCAGCGGGCTGTCCAGCCAGGCGTTGAGCATGGGTGCCGGGTCGCCGCAGACCGCGTTGAGCGTGCCGGGCGGGGCTCCGAGTTCGGCCAGGACCGGCGCGACGACTTCCTGCAGTACGTACATCGCGCCCAGGGGCGCACTACGGGGCGCGCGGACCACAAGGGAGTTACCGGCCATGATGGCGGTCACCCCCAGCAGGGCGCTGGAGAGCGGCGCGTTCTGCGGCGGGTTGAGGCAGACCACGCCGTCGGGGCGCCGGCGGACCGAGATCCGCCGGTCCCCGTGGCGGAACTCCTGCAGCATCTGGGAACGGTAGAACCCCAGCGATTCCGGCCCGAACACCTCCAGGGCGCCCGACACCTGCCACCGCGCCAGTGCGAGGGGGTGACCCTCCCTGACCAGCACCTCGGTCAGCTGCTCGGACCGCTCGACGAGCCGGCGGCGGAGCAGTTCCCCGAACCGGTCGATGCGGACCTCCGCCGGGACCCGCGACCACGGCCCCGTCGCCGCGGCCGCCGCCTGAAGGGCGCGCTCCGTGGTGGCGCGGTCGGCCCGTGCCACCCGGCCGACGATGGTCGGCGGGAGATTCTTTGCCGAGACTTTTCCGCGTTCGAGTTTCCTTTTGAGGGACAGCGTCGCGAACGCGTTGTCGAGCAGCGCGTCGGAGTCGACGACATAGACCCACTCCTCACCGGGAACGGTCTCGCCGCCCACCAGCGAGAGATAAGTCGTGACACCGGAAGAAGACGCTTCGGTCGGTTCTTCCGTCGACGTCGGGGTCATTGCGACATCGCTGCTCACGCAGCCCTCCGCTCTCCGGCCCGCCGATGACGGGAATTCCGCACTCCAGGTGACGGGTCAGACCTTCACAGAGCCACCTGAGAATCCCCGGAGACGGGACTGAGAACGCGCTGAGACAGCCGTTTCAGCGGGATGGCAGCGCAGGTGAAGAGCATGGGACGGGGCCGCGGCCCCGCCCACCGACGCCTCGGAGCGTGTGCGGGACCCCGCGCCGGGCCCCCGCCGCCGGCCACGGCCCTCTGCTGCGTTGGCGAAAGAAGCCCGAACGCCACCCGGTCGGAGGGCGCCCTTCCGCCCTGCTGCCGACCGCATCCGACGCCGCGAGCCGATCCGGCGCGGGAGCTCGACCACGTTCTCGGACCACAGGAGTGAGATGACGAACCCCGGCGGCACCGTCTCCGACGACGAGGTGCTGGACGTGCTGGAGAAGCTGCGCAGCCACGGCGACAACCCCAGCGCGTTCCTCGCGCTCAACGCCGGCAACGCCTACTTCACCGCCCCTGTCTCCGAGGGCGTCATCGCCTACCGGGAGGCCGGGCGGTACCTGGTGCAGTTCGGCGGCGTCTGGGCGCCGCCGGCGGAACGGGAGTCGCTGCTGCGCGCCTTCCTCGCCCACGCGCGCGAGCGGCGGCGCAAGGTCGTGGCGGTCCAGTTGCTCGGGCCGGACGTCGAGCTCTACGCCCGGTGCGGCTACACCGTCAACCAGGTCGGTTCCTCCTACTCGGTCCACCTGCCGGAGTTCTCGCTGCGCGGCACGCGCTTCATGAAGCTGCGCAACAAGATCTCGCGCGCGCGGCGCAGCGGACTGGAGGTGACCGAGGTCGCGCCGGAGGAGGTCGGCACCCGCATCGAGGGCATCGACGCCGCGTGGCTCCGCGGCAAGGGCCGGCACGTCAAGGAGATCGAGTTCCTCGTCGGGGAACTGGGCGGGCCCGCGCAGCACGCCCGGCGGCTGCTGCTGGGCCGGCTCGACGGCGAGCCGATCGCGTACATCTCGTACTCGCCCGCCTACGGGTCGCGCCCCGGGTGGCTGCACGACCTGAGCCGGCGGGTCCCGCAGGCACCCCCGGGCGTCATGGAGGCCATCAACCTCACCGCGCTGGAGACGTTCCGCGAGGAGGGCGCGCAGTGGCTGCACTTCGGGTTCACGCCGTTCACGGGTCTCTCCCCGGAGCACGACCCGCCGGAGTCCAGCCGGGCCACCGCCCGCATCATGCGGCTGCTCGCCGAGCGCGGCGAGAAGATCTACCCCGCCGCGAGCCAACTGGCGTACAAGGAGAAGTGGGGCCCCCAGCTGGTCCATCCCGAGTACCTGGCGTTCCACGGGCGGGCCCGGCTGGGGGCCATCTGGCAGATCCTGCGGGTCACGAAGTCGGTGTGAGCGGTGTGAGCCGGTCCCCCCGGCCGGCCCGTGCCGCCGGCCTCAGATGAGGTGGGGGGCCTGGCGGAGGATGTCCTGCACCCGGTCGCGCAGCCCGTGGCCGGGTTGCAGACCGAGGTGCTGCGAGAGGTAGTCCCGGGTGCGGTGGTAGGTGTTCAGCGCGTCGGCCTGGCGTCCCGAGAGGTAGAGCGCGGTGATGAGCTGCTCGCAGAACCGCTCGTGCAGCGGGTACCGGGCGTGCAGCAGCTCCAGGTCGGGAATGACGGCCCGGGCCTGGTCGAGCCGCAGCCGGATGTCGAAGAGTCTCTCGTACGCCCCCAGTCTGACCTCCTCCAGCTGGGTGTAGGCGACCTGGCAGATCATGCCGTTGCCGGCGTCGACCAGCGCCGGCCCGCGCCAGAGCGCCAGGGCCTCGTTGAGCAGGTCGACGGCGGTGCGTGGATCGTGCGCGGCGGCGGCGTCGGAGCGCGCCACGAGGTGGAAGAGTCGGGAGACGTCCACGTCGTCGGGCGGGAGGTCCAGCACGTAGCCCGTGGGCGAGGTGCGGATGACGTCCCGCAGGTCCGACTTGCCGCCGTGGGCGACGAGAACCCGCCGCAGCCGGGCGATGTGGCCGTGCAGTGAATTTCCGGCACTGTTGGGTGGTGTTTCCCCCCACAATTCGTCAATCAATTCGCTTCGGGACACCGAGCGGCGTGCGGACAGCGCGAGAGCGGCGAGGACCGCCCGTAACTTCTCCCCTGGTATCCGCAGCTGGACCCCGTCATCGATGACCTCCATCGGCCCCAGAAGATTGATCTTCACTGGTGGTGGTTGCCTTCCTGCTGCGACCTTGCAGTGAGCACGAGACATTTCCGTCGCGGGCGGGCCCCACGTGCCGGCAACCGCTGTCGCTGTTGTCTGCCCCGGTGCCAACGGCTCCGCTCGCTTCCGGAATCAGATTGAGACCCCCTGTCGACAGTGATGTTCGCGCCCTACCGGCCGGTACGGCAACGGTGGCCGAAAGTTCGGGGTGGTCGGCCCCGAACCTTGGCCGATTCGCGAGAAACGGTGTCCGATAACGGATTCGGACAGTGCGGTGCCGGTGTGTGACGCCCCGCGGCCGGCGGAAGGGCCGCGCAGCGGGCGCAGCGGGCACGGCGGTTTCGGCGGTCCCCGGGCAGGTCGGCCGCGGGCGGGTGCCCACCGGCACGGGTGTGCCCCGCGGCGCGTCGGCGGGCGGCGCCGGCTGCGGTCCGCCGCACGGCGGAGGGGGCACTCGGCCACCGTCGGTGGGTGCCGCCGCCGTCGCCACCCGGCCCCGGCGCGCGGCCCGGCTCAGCCGGTGTGCACGGCGGCCCGGACCGGTGTGGTGTCCCGCTCGACCAGGAACGCCGGCCGCTTCGGGTGCGCCGGGGCGTTGGTGGCGGCGTTGTAGGTGAGGAAGAGCACCGCGCGCCGGTCCGCGGAGGTGTTGTTCGACGAGGCGTGCACGATCGAGGGGTGGAAGGCGGTCACCGCGCCGGCACCGCCGAGCACCTGCCGCGGCGGATGCTCCACGGCCAGGGCGCGCGCCACCTCCTCGGGGACGGTGTGCGTGAGGCGGGCCGAGACGTGGGAACGCCAGTCGTCGCCGCTCTCTGCCGCGCCGTCACCGACCAGTCCCAGCCGGTGCGACCCGCTGAGCACGGTCAGCGGGCCGTTGGCGGGGTGCACCTCGTCCAGGTTGACCGCGATGTTCACCGCCCGCGGCTCCGGCATCCCGTCCTCGTGGGCCCAGAACGCGAAGTCCTGGTGCCAGGGCCACTCCTGGCCCTCGCGCGGTCCCTTGATGTTGACCTTGAACTGGTACAGGTACACGGGCTCTCCCACCAGCTCCTCGGCCAGCCGGACCACGGCCGGGTGGCGCACCAGCGCGGCGCACACCTCGTCGTAGCGGTGGCAGCCGTGCAGCGCGCGCACGGTGTCGGAGCCCTCCTCGTACACCACCTCGGGACGCGCCGTCCGGGAGATCGCCTCGACCCGCGACCTGACCGAGGCCAGCAGCTCCGGCTCCAGCTCGAACGGTGCCGCGCACCAGCCCCGTTGCTCGTACGCCGACCGGGTCCCGGACCCGTCGTGCGGTGCGGTCACCGCCATCTCCTCCGTCCCGTCCAGCGGGTGCGGCCCGACGTGCCCGCTCACGCGCGCGCCGCCGCAGCCCCGTCGCCGCCCGCGCCCGCCGCCTCGCACCGCTCCATCACCAACCGGTGCCAGCGGTCGGCGACGGCGACGGCGGTCTCCGGGGAGATCGCCCGCCGCAGGTAGTTGAGGTTGAGGTTGGCCGTGTCGTGGGCGGTGACCACCACCGCGCCCAGGTAGCAGCTCGCGCCCAGGCTCGCCGCGAGCTGCACCTCCGAGAACCGCAGCGGCCCGTCCCGCTCGGGGAAGTCGACCCGCCCGAAGTTGGAGAGCGCCAGGTTCTGCGGGTTGGAGGCCTCCGCAGCCTCCAGCAGCTTCAGCACCCCCTTGTCGGCGCGCGGCACCACCCACCGCGAGATGTGGAGCATGCAGAAGTCCTCGCTCTGCTCCCGGCGTTCACGCATGTCCGTGGTGATGGAACGGGCCGTCTCCCAGAACTCCCGCTCCGGCCGGTGGTCCACGTTGGTGCGCAGCATCGAGACGAAGGCGCCGACCTCCTCGGGCGCCACGCGCGGCTCCAGCCGCGCGCGGAGGTCCACCGGTGAGCCCAGCGTGATGCGCATCGACCCGTCGGGGCCGGGCCGGTCCTCCGGGGCGAACAGGTCGTCCGCGTGTTCCGCCGCGGCCCGCACCAGGGCGGCGCCCAGCGCGCCGTGGACCGTCGTGCCCTGCCGGCGGCTCTCGGCGAGCAGCGCGTCGAGAGCCGCCGCGGGCACCGACCGGTGGACCAGACCGGAGCGGCGTTCGGCGAACGGCACCCGCTCGCCACCGACGATCCGCACCGGCGCCCGCTCCTTGATGCGCCGCTGCTCGCGCACCATGGACCGCGCCGTACGCAGCAGCTCGGCCGGCCGGTAGGTGCGGTGGGCGCGGGGGATCAGCTCCTCCACCGGCGGCAGCACCGTCCGCTCCGCCTCCCGCCCCCGTCCGTCCGCGGCGACGGCGGTGACGCACTCCCGCAGCAGCGACACCAGCGAACTGGCGTCCACCACGACGTGGGAGACCACCAGCAGCAGGTCGTGGGTGAGGCCGTCGGGGGTGCTGAGCAGGACCGCCCGGAAGGCCGGGCCGCGCGCCAGGTCCAGCGGCCGGCAGGACTCCCGCTCCTGCAGTTCCTCGACCCACTGCCCGTCGAGGTCGGTCAGCGGGCCGGTGCGCAGCTCGGCGGCCCGGCCGGGGACGGCGACGAAGACGGGCCGGCCCTTGGCGTCGGCCCGGACCGCGGCCCGCAGCAACGGGTGGCGCCGCTGCAACTCGGTGAGGGCGGCGGCGATGTCGTCCGCGGTGAGGTCGCCCCGGACGCGGACCCGGGCCAGGCCGTTGTACGGCGAGACCTGGTCGGCGAGCCAGTACCACCGCTCGGTCGGGCCGAGCGGGCGCAGCACGGTGTCGCCGGCGCCGACGGGCACGGGCACGGGCGCGGTCGTGCGGTCGCCGGTGGGCCCGCCGCTCGCGGCGGCGTCGGTCGGTGTCGCGGTCATGGTGTCTCTCCGTCCCGGCCTGCGGCCGGCAGCAGGGGCGGCACGGCCCACGGGGCCGGCCAGCGGGGTGTGGTGGTGGGGGAG
>NZ_JAAVJD010000164.1:0-1266 GCF_012033735.1 Streptomyces lonarensis
GTGCCGATCCATGACCGTCACGCACCGCGCCACCGGGGCGCCACCGATCACGGCGGCCCCCGCCCCGCTGCTGAGCCACTCCGTCCTGCGACGCGGCCCGCCGTCGGCGGTCGTCCTCGCGGCCTGACGCCCCGGTCGTACTCCGGGTCGTCGTCCCACGGCCAGCGCCGCCCGCGCCGCACCCCCGCGCGTCGACCGGCGGCGTCTCCCCCACGTATTCGACGGATTCAGACGGAGACCAACGAGCATGAGCAAGCGCAACACACAGGAAGCCAAGCGCGCCGCACGTGAGCGGCTGCGCGCCGAGCGGGAGAAGGAAGCCCGCAAGGAGAAGACCAAGCGGCAGCTCGTCGTCGGCGCCGTGGCGCTCGGCGTGCTGGCGATCGCCGGTTTCGCCGGTATGGCCATCGCCAACATGGGCGGCGGCGGCAGCGCCACCGACTGGGCCGCCGTCGAGCGGCAGGTCGCGGGCGAGCCGGAGGAGGGCGACACCACCTACGCGGACTCCGCCCCCGCCAACGCCTCCGGCGACGACGGCCTGACCGTCCTGGTCGGCGACGAGAACGCCCCGCACACCGTCTCCTTCTACGAGGAGCCGCGCTGCGGCGGCTGCGCCGCCTTCGAGCAGCGGATGGGCCAGGACATCAAGCAGTCGATCGCCGAGGGCGAGTACAACGGCGACTTCACCTTCGGCGCGTTCTTCGACGACAACCCGCAGGCCGGCGGTGACGGCTCCAAGAACGCCATCGCCGCGATGGGCGCCGCGCTGAACGTGAGCGACGAGGCCTTCCTCGGCTACGTCGACGCGCTGTACTCCACCGAGTACCACACCAGCGCCAACGGCATGCGCGACTTCGACGAGGACGACAAGCTGGTCGACATCGGCCGTTCCGTCCCGGAGCTGGAAGCCGACTTCGACCAGTTCGAGTCCGACATCCGTGAGTCCGCCTTCGCCGTCTGGGCGGCGAAGATGGCCGACAAGTTCGCCAACTCGGGCGTCGAGTCGACCCCGACGATCATGGTCGACGGCGAGACCATCACCACCCCGGAGACCCCGGAGGCGCTGCGCGCCGCCCTGGAGACCTCCGCCGCGGAGGGCCGCGGCAACAGCGCCGGCGGTGACTCCGCCGACGAGAACCCGGACGCGGACGCCGATGCGGACGCGGACGCAGACGCCGAGGAGACCGAGGACGGCGAGTCGCAGGACTGACCGTGCTGTACTCCTCGTACCGGCGCGGGGGGGGGGGGGGGGGGGGGGGGGGGGGG
>NZ_JAAVJD010000164.1:1276-11912 GCF_012033735.1 Streptomyces lonarensis
CCCCCCGCGGCGTGCGTGGGGGGCCGGTTGTCCGGCCCCCCACGTGCACCACCCCCCACACCCATACTCGGAGGAACAGTGTCAGAGCACCGCAAGAGCCGCCGCACCCCCGCCCTCGCCGTGACCGCGGCGATAGCCGTCACGGCGGCGGGTGCCGGCCTCGCCCTGTTGCCCCGCGGTGAGGCGAGCGCGGCCGAGCCGCAGCTCCCGCCGCGCGCGACGGGCTGGGACTACCAGATCGGCGGGGCCTACGAGCCGGACGCCGACGTCGAGGTCGTCGTGCGCGACCACACCGCGGCGCCCGCCGACGACCTGTACAGCATCTGCTACGTCAACGCCTTCCAGTCGCAGCCGAACGCGGAGGACGACTGGGACGACGACCTGCTGCTGCGGGACGCTGCCGGCGAGGTCGTCTACGACGGCGCCTGGGGCGAGGCGGTCCTCGACATCCGCACCGACGAGAAGCGCGAGCGGATCGCGGACGTGGTCGGCGCGTGGATGGCGGACTGCGCGGAGAAGGGCTTCCAGGCCGTCGAGCCGGACAACTACGACACCTTCTACCGCTTCGACGAGTACATCTCCGAGGACGACGCGGTGGCCATGGCCGCCGAGCTGACCGGTCGCGGCCACGAGCTGGGCCTGGCCGTGGCGCAGAAGAACGCGGTGGAGCTGGTCGACCGGCGCGACGAGGCCGGGTTCGACTTCGTCGTCGCGGAGAACTGCGGCCAGTGGAACGAGTGCGAGGGGTACGCCTCCGCCTACGACGACCGGGTGCTGGTGGTGGAGTACACCGACGGCGGCTTCGACACCACCTGCTCGGGGTGGGGCGACCGGCTGTCGGTGGTCAAGCGCGACCTGATGGTGCTGCCCGTGGGCCGGGACGGCTACGTGCGGGAGAACTGCCCCGCCACCGCCGGGGACTGACCCGCGCGGCGCGCAGTCCGCCCGGAGCCCCGGCCCCGGGCGGACTGCCCCGGCCGCCCCCGCCGTCCACCGCGGGTCCCGGTTGTCGGCCGGGGGCCCTAAGGTGGCCCCTCAGCCGACGGTGTCGACACGAGGGGGATGCATGGCGGCGGAGCGGTTATGGCTCGATGTGCCGTTCGCGGAGAAGGACATGGCGAAGGCGGCGGGCGCCCGGTGGGACCCGGCGGTGCGGCGGTGGTACGCACCGCGGCCGGGGATGGAGGAGCTGCTCCGCTGGGCCGCGGGGGCGGAGGTGCCGGAGCTGCTGCCGGGTGAGGACCGCTCGCTCGGCAACGGCCTCTTCGTGGATCTGGTGCCCAGCAGCTGCTGGTTCACCAACGTGCGCTCCTGCGTCGCGGAGCGGGACTGGGAACGGCTGCGCCGCATGATCCACGCGCGGGCGGGACAGCGCTGCGAGGCGTGCGGGGCGGGGCCGGATCGCGCGGCCCGGCGCTGGTTGGAGGCCCACGAGCGCTGGCACTACGACGAGGCGCGTCGGGTGCAGACGCTGCGGCGGCTGATCTGCCTCTGCACCGACTGCCACACGGTGACGCATTTCGGCCTGGCCCAGGTCAAGGGCCGGGCCGCGCAGGCACGTGCGCACCTGATGCGGGTGACGGGCATGAGCGAGGCCGGGGCGGACCGGCACATCGCCGCGGCCTTCGACACCTGGCAGGCCCGCTCCCGGCTGACGTGGACGCTGGATCTGAGCATGCTGACCGACGCGGGGATCGCCCTGGCCCCGCCGCCCGAGGCCGCCGACCGTGTCACGGCGGCGCGGGAGGGGCTGAAGCGGGACGCGCTGGAGCGGGAGGGGCTGGAGCGG
This sequence comes from Streptomyces lonarensis, assembly GCF_012033735.1. Taxonomy (GTDB): domain Bacteria; phylum Actinomycetota; class Actinomycetes; order Streptomycetales; family Streptomycetaceae; genus Streptomyces; species Streptomyces lonarensis. The sequence goes on from NZ_JAAVJD010000164.1 coordinate 3,066, forward strand.
GAGGGGCGGGCCCGGATACCGCGTCAGCGGCGCCGCTCCCCCGGCTAGTCCCGGTCCGGGGGTGCGCGGCGGGGCCGGGTCCGTCCCCGGAGCGGCCACCCGCGGGGCGCGTGGCGGTCGCCGCGCGCCCCGGGGGTGCGGTGGGGAGGTGCGGCCGGGCGCCCGCCACCGCGGCTCACTCCGACGCTTCGGCTCCCCGTGCCACCGGCGCCGCCTGCGCGGGCGGTCCGGGCGCAGGGGCCGAGCGCGGGTGGCCGGGCGCGGACTCCCGACGGAAGGGGGCGCCGGGGCCGCTCAGTCCAGCTCGTCGAGGAACGCGAGCGCCAGCCGCCAGGTGCGCTCGGTCGCCTCGGCGTCGTGGTCGGGCAGCTCGGGGTCGGTGAAGAGGTGCCCGGCGCCCTGGTAGCGGTAGACCTCGACGTCGGCGCCGCTGCGCCGCATGTTCAGGTACCAGGCGGACAGCCAGTCGTGCGGTTCGAACGGGTCCGGGTCGGCGACGTGCAGCTGTACCGGGAGGTCGTCGACCGCGGCGTCCTCGGCGATGTCGGCGGTGCCGTGGAGCAGCAGCAGCCCGCGGGCACGGGTGTCGTTCATCGCGACGGTCTGCGCGAGGGCGGCACCGAGGGAGAAGCCGGCATAGACGGGGCCGGGCCCGTCGGCGGCGGCGCCCTCGGTGAGCCGAGCGGAGGCGGCGGCCACGCGGCGCAGCAGCTCCTCGTGGCCGATTCCGTCGGCGACCTCGCGTCCCTCCTCCGTCGTCTGTGAGATACGTCCCTCGAACAGGTCGGGGGCCTCCACCCGGTGGCCGGCCGCGCGGAGCCGCTCGGCCGCCTCGGTGACGGCCGGGCGCAGGCCGAGGACGGAGTGGACGAGGACGATGTCAGCCATGACGGGGAGGTCTCCGGGGATCTCGGTTCCGGTCGGTCGGCCCATCCTGCCAGTTAGCCTTGCGGCTGACGCGCGCCAGGCACGCCACAGGACCGAGGCCGGTCCGGACGGAGGTAGGTAGACACCATGGAGGACGTGATGCGACCGGTACTGGTGCTCGGGGGCACCATCGCCGCGACACTCGTCATCGGCTGGCTCATCGACCGGGCGCTGCACGCGGCGACCACCCGGAGACCCCAGAACCGGCTGCCGGAGCTGCTGCGGCGCTGCCAGCTGCCGCTCCAGGTGCTGATGGGCTCCGGCGCGCTGCAACTGACCTATGAGTTCGCGGAGATTCGCGCGCCGCAGGGCCGGGTCATCCTCAGCGTCCTCGCGACGGTGACCATCGCCTCGGCGGCGTGGCTCGCGATACGCGTCGCGGGTGCGATCGCGGAAAACGTCCTCGCCGACTACGCCGCCCGCACCGACGACGTCGCCCGGGTACGGCAGTTCCGCACCCAGCTGACGATGCTCCGCCGGATCGTGACAACGGTGCTGGCGATGGTCGCGGCGGCCGTGGCGATCATGCTGGTCTTCCCCGCGCTGCGGGCGCTGGGGACGTCACTGCTGGCCTCGGCCGGTGTGATCGGCATCATCGCCGGTGTGGCGGCCCAGTCCATGCTGGGGAACCTCTTCGCCGGGCTCCAGATCGCCTTCGGGGACTCCGTCAAGATCGGCGACACGGTGGTGGTCGAGGGCGAGTGGGGCACGGTGGAGGAGATCTCGCTGGCGTTCCTCACCATCCGGATCTGGGACGACCGCCGGTTGACCATGCCGGTGTCGTACTTCAACAACCAGCCGTACGAGAACTGGTCCAAGGGCGGGCACGAGATAACCGGCACGGTCTTCATGCACCTGGACCACTCGGCGCCCATCGCCGAGATGCGGTCCCACCTGCACGAGTTCCTACTGGGCCGCGCGGACTGGGACGGCCGGACCTGGGGGCTGCTGATCACCGACACCACCCCGACCACGATCGAGGTCCGGGCGTCGATGTCGGCGCAGAACTCCGACGACGTGTGGACGCTGCGCTGCTCGGTCCGCGAGGAGATGATCACCTGGCTCCGGGAGCACCACCCGTACGCGCTGCCGCGGGTGCCGACCGCGCCGGCCGCGCTGCCGCCCTCGGCGACGCCCGGCCCGGCCGCGGGCCCGACCGCCGGCGGGCAGGCGGGTACGACCGCCGGCGGGCAGGCGGGTACGACCGCGAGCGTCTAGCCGCCGGACACCGATGGCGTCCACCCGTCGCAGGACGGGTGGACGCCATCGGCCGTCCCGGACTCCCGCGCCGCACGGCGGCCCCTCAGCGGTGGACCCTCAGCGGTGGACCCGGGCGAGGAACGACTCCAGGTTGGTGACGGCCCGCGCGATCCGCTCCTCGACCGTGATCACCTCGGGCAGCCGGGCGCTCGGCCCGGCGTCCTTGAGTCCGCGGATGTACAGCGAGCAGTTCAGGTCGGCGCAGAGGTAGGTGCCGACCGAGTTCCCGTCCTGTCCCGCGCGGCCGGCGCGCGGCGCCACCATGAGGGAGACGCCCGCACTGGGCGCGGTGAGGCAGACGGAGCACATGCTGCGTCGGACCTGCCAGGCGGCGGGCGGTGCGCTGCGCAGCACGATCGCCCGGGCCCGGTCCTCGTAGCGGGTGACGAGGTAGGCGCGGTCCGGTGCGCCGGCGTCGCGCCAGCCGAGGAAGTCCAGGTCGTCCCAGGGGCGGTCGTCCAGGTCGCGGGGGACGGGGATGCGCTTGGCCGCGCCCTTGGAGCAGTTGACGAACGCGCTCCGGATCTCGCGGTCGGTCATGGGTCTCATGACGCCCACGGTAGGTTTCCTACAGGGCTTAGGCAAATGCTTATACTCGTCAGGCAAGCATCGGCCCCGCAGCCACCGCACCCGACACCGTGCCGGACACTCGAACCCCACCCCACCCCACCCCACTCCAGGGAGCCCCCGATGGCACGCGCCGGACTCACCCCCGAACGACTGGTCGCCGCCGCCGCGGAGCTGGCGGACGAGGCGGGCCTCGCTCAGGTGACCGCCTCCGCCGTGGCCCGCCGGTTCGACGTCAAGGCGGCCAGCCTCTACTCGCACATCGGTGGCACCGACGACCTGCGGACCGGGGTGGCGCTCCTCGCGCTGCGCGAGATGGCGGACCGCGTCGCGGAGGCGCTCGCCGGCCGCTCCGGCCGCGACGCCCTCGCCGCCTTCGCGGGCGCCTACCGCGACTACGCCCGCGCGCATCCCGGCCGGTACGAGGCCGCTCGGCTGCCGCTCGACCACGAGACCGCCATGGCGAGCGCGGGCGTCCGGCACTCCCAACTGGCGCGCGCCGTCCTGCGCGGCTACGACATCGCCGAACCCGACCAGACCCACGCGGTGCGCCTGCTCGGCAGCGTCTTCCACGGCTACATCAGCCTGGAGGCCGCGACCGGGTTCTCCCACACCCCGGTGGACTCGGACACCAGCTGGCAGTGGACGCTCGACCGCCTCGACGCACTGCTCCGCTCCGGCAGCGCCGGCTGACCGGCCGCCGACGGCACGACGACCGGCCGGCAGGAGAGGGAGTACAGCACCTCCACCGCGCCCTGCCCGGCGACCACGTCCGGGCCACGGCTGTTGACGCTGACGGGCCGGCCACCCCGCAGGGCCCGCGCCTGCACCCGCTGGTACCCGGCATCCGCCGCCCACTCCCGGAACACCGCCGCCGGGTCGTACCCCTCCCCCGCGGACTCCAGGACCGCGAGCGGGAACGGCCCACCGCCGGGAACGGGGTGGAGGGCGTCGGCCAGCCGTCCGGCCCGGTCGACCATCCACAGCAGCGCATCCTCCGGACCCGCCGCCCAGTGCCCGCCGAGATACCACTCCCCGTGGGCATCCGGGCTGCGCACCACCAGCTCACCCCAGAACCCACGCAGCTCGCCGCAGCTCACTCCGCACCCCCGCAACCGATCGCACACCGGCACCGACAGCCGGCGCATCGGCGCCCACCGGCCGAGCCACCGAGGCGCAGCGCGCGGAGGTGCGCGTCGATCACCGTGTTCAACGCACCCACCGCCGAACGCAGTTGCTCCCCCGAGAGCCCAACCGGCGTGTCACCACTGCCACGCCCGTCTCCCGGCGGATTCTCCGCCGCCCCACTCGTCTCCACCACACCCAACTCCCTGCCGCTGCGTACAGATCCACTCACAGAGTGCGTTCGCAAGCACTAGGCTTGCCAGGGGGAAATGGCTGACAGGCGCGTTTTCATCGTGGGGAGCCAGGGAATGCCGGAACGCGGGTATCGCACGCCCCGACAGAAGTACGGGGACGAACTACGCCGTCGGCGGACCGCCGCCGGCATGACGCAGGAGGCGTTGAGCAGCATCGTGGTCTGCTCTCCCACACTCATCAGCCACTTCGAGGCGGGACGACGCCTCCCCAACCCCGACGACGCCGCACGTATCGACCAGGCACTGGCGACGGACGGCTGGTTCGCCCGCTGGCTCAAGGACCTGGAACGCCGCTTCGCCGACCACTTCACGGAGGCGGCGGAGCTGGAGCAACTGGCCTCCGTGATCCGACACTTCGGATCAATGCTTGTTCCGGGGATTCTGCAGACCCCGGAGTACGCCAGAGAGATCTTCCGCACCGGTTGGCCCAACCCTGCGGGCGAGTCAATTGACGAGCAAGTGGTCAATCGAATGAACAGAGCTGCGCGGCTAACGGACCCCAGCTCGCCGGTAATCTGGACCCTCCTGGACGAGTCTGTCATCCGTCGCCCCGTAGGCGGGCCCACGGTCATGGCGAAGCAGCTGGAAAAGATCGCCGACCTGGCAGAATCGGGACGTCTCCGGCTGCACATCCTCCCGTTCTCTACTGGTTCGCACGCACTGATGGAGGGGATGCTTTCGCTTATGGAGTTCCCCGACGGGGCGCCCGTGGCCTACACCGAGAACGTACTCACCGGACGACTCATCGACGATCCGGCGCAGGTAGCACGCTGCCAAGCCATGTACGACTTGGCATTGAGTGATGCACTTCCACACCAAGAATCTGTAGCCCTCCTCAGGGCGGTCGCGAAGGACTACACCGATGAAGCATGAGCAGTCTGCACGTGCCGGCGCCGGCACCCCGCTGTGGATCAAGTCCAGCCACAGTGGGGCCAGCAACGGCGACTGCGTGGAGTTCGCGCGCAATCTGCCGGGGTTGATTCCGGTCCGCGACTCCAAGAACCCGACCGGGTCCACTCTCGCCCTCTCCCCCGAGAGCTGGCGGGGCTTTGTCTCCGCTCTCGCCGCGGGGCACTTCCGCGTCTGAGCCCGTGCGGCGGGCCGCCGGTCACGGTGGCGGCCCGCCGGTCACGGGCACCCGCCTGCATCCTTCGTCGTACACGACGATCATCCATGAACACGATGTGGGCCATGGTCCGGTCGCCGCACGCTGTGGGGCATGACCAGCACCGAGTCAACCGGCGGGCCTCCGGCGCCCACCGCTGTCCCGAACCCCGTCGCCACCCCTCGCCCTGCGGGCGCTGCGGGAGAGGAAGCGGGGAGCGGCCGGCTGCCGCTTCTCGACCTGCTGCGGGGTGTGGCGGTCCTCGGCACCCTCATGACCAACGTGTGGATCTTCACGGCTCCGGGTGCGGAGTGGTCGGTGCTCGGCGGCCCGCTCGTCACGCCCGACCTGTCCTCGGTGTCCGACGCGGCGGAGAGCGCCTTCCGGCTGCTCGCTGACGGGAAGTTCCTCGCCCTGCTCACCGTCCTCTTCGGCGTCGGGCTGGCCATCCAGTTCGACTCGGCCGCCCGCCGGGGCCGGCCCTGGCCGGGACGGTACCGGTGGCGGGCCGCGTTCCTCTTCGCCGAGGGCGCGCTGCACTTCCTGCTGGTCTTCGCGTGGGACGTGCTCATGGGGTACGCGGTGACCGCGCTCCTGGTGGCGTGGCTCCTGACCCGCAGCGAACGGGCGCAGCGGCGCTGGCTGTGGTGGGCGGCGGGCGGGCATCTCACGCTGATGGCCGTGTGCTCCGCCCTGCTCCTCGCGGCGGGCCCCGCTCCGGAGGGGGAGCAACAGGTAGCGCCGTCCGTCGTGGCGCTCTACGCGGAGGGCGGCTACGGCGAGCAGGTGGCGTTCCGGTTGGAGAACGCCCTCGCGCTGCGACTGGAGCCGGTGCTGACGTTCGGGCTGCTGGTCGCCCTGTTCCTGCTGGGCGTGCGGTTGTACCGTGCCGGGGCGTTCGGCCCGGACGCGACCGGGCGCCGCCTGCGGGGCCGGATGCTCCGGTGGGGGCTGGGGGTCGGTCTCCCGCTGACGGTGTTGTTCGCCTTCGCCGGGGAGGGCGGGTTCCTCCTCAACCGCTACGTCGCGGCCCCGCTCGTCGCGCTGGGGTACATCGGTCTCGTCGGGGCGCTCGCGGACCGCATCCGCTGCCCGGGGCGGGTCGCCACCGCCGCCAGCGCGGCCGTCGCGTCGGTCGGCCGGACGGCGCTCACCTGCTACGTGCTCCAGAACGTGCTGTGCGTCCTGCTCGCCTACGGCATCGGCGCCGGCCTCGCCGCCCGGCTGGGGCCGGACGCCGGGCCGTGGTGGGTGATGGGGCTGTGGGCGGCGGTCAGCGCCATCCTGCTCACCGCCGCCAGTCTCTGGACCCGCCGCTTCCGCCACGGCCCCCTGGAAGCCCTCCAACGCGCCGCCCTGCGGCGGTGACCGGCGCTGCGCCGCCCTGCGCCGGTCACCGGTAGCGCCCGGCCGCGCCCGCCGGTCACCGCCGCAGGGCCGGTGTCAGGGGCGGGCGATGCCGGTGCGGTAGGCCCAGACGACGGTCTGGACCCGGTCGCGGGCGCCGATCTTGGTCATGGCGCGGCCGAGGTGGGACTTGACGGTGGTGGTCTCGATGAACAGCTCCCGTCCGATCTCGGCGTTGGACATGCCGCGTGCCAGCAGGCGGACGATCTCCGTCTCCCGGCCGGTCAGCAGCGCGGTGGGGTCGTCCTCCGGCTGCGGTGGCGGGGTGCGGCGGGCGAACTCCGTGATGACGCGGCGGGTCACCGTCTGGTCGACCAGGCCGTGGCCGGCCGCGACGCGGCGCACGGCGTCGATCAGGTCGTCCGGGTCGGTGTCCTTCAGCACGAACCCGGCGGCCCCCGCCTCCAGCGCGCCGAAGACGTAGTCGTCCAGGTCGAAGGTGGTGACGATGAGGACGTGCGGCGGGTCGTCGGCGAGGCGGGCGAGGATCTCGCGGGTCGCCGTCAGGCCGTCGCCGCCGGGCATCCGGACGTCCATGCAGACCACGTCCGGCCGTAGCCGCTCCGCCAGCTCCACCGCGCTGCGGCCGTCGGCGCAGTCACCGACCACCTCGATGTCCTCGGCCGTGCCGAGGATGACCCGGAAACCGGCTCGCACCATGGACTGGTCGTCCACCAGCAGCACCCTGATCACGCCGTGCCCCTCCGTCACCGCTCTCCTCGCGTTCCCTGCGTCGCGCCGCGGCCGGTCTCCCCCGTCAGCGGGATCTCCAGCCGCACCCGCCAGCCGCCCGGCCCTTCCGGTGCGGCGTCCAGCCGTCCGCCCACCAACTGCGCGCGTTCGCGCATCCCCAGCAGGCCGTGGCCCCGGGAGGCGCCCCCGACGGCCCCCGCGGAGCCGCCCGGCGGCGGGTCGTTCGCCACCTCCAGGACCACGCGGGACGAGCCGTGGCGCAGGACGATGCGCACCGGCGCACCCGACGCGTGGTCCCGGGCGTTGGTGAGCGCTTCCTGCGCGACACGGTAGACGGTGATGTCGGCGACCGGCGGCAGCGCCCGGGGCTCGCCCTCGTGGGTCAGCTCGACGTCGGCGCCCAGGCGGCGTTCGGCGGCCACCAGCCGGTCCAGCGCGGCGATCCCGGGAACGGGCGCGCCGTCGAAGGTGCCGTCCGCCCCGGGGCCGTCGGGGCCGGGCTCGCGCAACGCGCGGACCACCATGCGGAGGCTGTCGAGCGTCTCCCGCCCCTGGGTACGGACCCAGGAGGTCGCCGCCCGCGCCGCGTCGTCGTCGCGGCCGATGAGCCGCTCGGCGGCTCCGGCCTGCACGACCATCCCGGAGAGGTGGTGGGCCGCGATGTCGTGGAGTTCCCGCGCCATGCTGGTGCGTTCGGCACGTACCGCGTTCTCGGCCCGCTCGCGCTGCGCGCGGACCGCCTCGTCGGCGCGGAGCCGCACCAGCTCGACGTAATCGCGGCGGGTCGCCACGTACACCCCGACCAGTGCCGGGACCGCGTAGCAGCCCACCGCGGAGAGCAGCCCCGTGAGAATCACCAGGTGGACGGCGGGGTCCGCTTCCGCAAGGACCTGTGCCGCGTCCGACCCGGGCAGCGGCTGCGGGTCGAAGAGCGTCCCCGCGACGGCGCCGCTCATCAGGGCGGTGGCCAGGCTCACCACCACCAGCAGCCGCACCAGCGCCCGCGTCGACAGCAGCAGGCCGCAGGTGTAGCCGGCGACGAAGGTCGCCAGCCCCTGGAAGGCCACGGTGGCGGGGAGGAAGGCGTAGACGGCGAGCTGCGCGGCGGCGACGGCGAGGAGCGCCCCGGTGGGGTGGCGGCGGCGCAGGCACAGCGGCAGCGGTTGCAGGAAGACGACGGCGGTCAGCGCCGCGGCGCTGCCGGTCGGCAGCCGGACCCCGTCGACGACTCCCATGATCGCGAGGGACGCCCAGAGCAGGCCGGCCGCCGCGAGCGCCAGCACGGCCGCGAGGGCGGCGTCGCGGGCGAGGGGCGTGCGGAGACCGATCCGATCAAGTCCGCGGTCCAGCGCGGCGGGCGGCCGCGCCAGGCGGGTGGCGGAGGCGCGGAGCGCGGCGTCGCTGCCGCCGCCGCTCGAGGCTCTGTCGGTCATGGGGCTGTCGGCTCCTGTCGGTGGTGGTCGCGGCGGGTGCCGCAACGGACAGTACCGGCGGGCCGCGGGTCCGCGG
>NZ_JAAVJD010000165.1 GCF_012033735.1 Streptomyces lonarensis
CTGCCGGCCAGGGCGACCGCGGCGGACTCGACGCCACCCGGGCGATGCCGGCGCAGCCGCCCGGCCCGCCCTCCGGCGGGCAGGGCGGCTCCACCGGGGGCGGGCAGGACGAACCCCACCCCTGGCAGAGCCAGATGCGCGCGGCGCGCGACCGCAACGAGCAGACCCAGGTCCAGCCGTTCGACCCCGCCGAGGACCCGCTGCGCCACGCTCCGCAGCGGGGTCCCCGGCCGCCGCAGCGCCCCCGCCAGCAGCAGCCGCCCGGCCGGCAGCAGGGGCAGGGGCAGCAGCACGGCTACGGCCACCCCGACCAGGGGTACGGGCAGCAGCGGGGCGGCTACCGCCAGCCGCCGCCCCAGCAGTACCAGGAGCCCTACCAGCGCGAGTACCGCCAGCCCCCGCCCCAGTACCACCAGCCGGAGCCGCAGCCCCGCCGGCCGGAGCCCCGGCCGCAGCGCGAACGCCGGCCGCGCCCCGAGCCCGAGCCGCGCCGCGAGCCGCGCGGCCGCAGCCGCAGCGCCAACCCGATGCGCATCCCCGGTCTGGGGTGCCTGAAGGGCTGCCTCTTCATGGTGCTGATCATCGTCGTGATCGGCGTCCTGCTGTGGAACCTGACACCGCTGCCGGACTGGGTCGCCTCGGGGCAGGGTTTCTGGGAGGCCACCACGGACTTCTTCGACCGGGTCGGGGAATGGGTGGGGCTCATCGACAGCGCCCAGGAACGTGTGGAAGGCGTGCAGGACGACATTGCGAACCTGAACGGGAATTGACCTCCGCCGCACGGAATGGCAACCGCCGTCGCTCCGGCCGTGTTCTTCGATGAACGGGTCGAAAGCGGCGGCGAGTTCGCGACCGGAGGCCGGTCGGGCACGCCCGTTCCGGCGCTTGCGCCGCGCTCGGGGGGCGCCGGTGAATGGCGCACCCCGACAAAGCAACCGGGCCAATACGGCGGCGGTCTCGGGGATTTGTCGATTTATCCCGGCGGTTGCCGTCCGACGTTCTTCCGCAAAACCGGGCAATCCCGGTGTGGTTGAGGGGTTCCAACGCGCCGACGCCGTAACCTGCCGCCATGGCACGCAACATCGGTAGCCAGTACACCACGGAGCGCGTCCTCGGTCGGGGCAGCGCCGGGACGGTATGGCTCGGTCGGGGGCCCGACGGCCCGGTCGCGATCAAGCTGCTCCGCGAGGACCTCGCGGCCGACCCGGAACTGGTCGAGCGGTTCACCCACGAGCGCCGCACCCTCCTCGGGCTGGAGCACCCCCGGATCGTGGGCGTGCGCGAGCTGGTCATCAGCGAGGACGGCACCGACCTCGCCCTCGTCATGGACCTGGTGCGCGGCGCCGACCTGCGCGCCCACCTCACCCGCCACCGGCGGCTCGCCCCGGCCGACGCCGTCGCCCTCGTCGTGGACGTCGCCGACGCGCTCGCCGTGGCCCACCGCGCCGGGGTGGTGCACCGGGACGTCAAGCCGGAGAACATCCTGCTCGACGCCACCGGTCACGCGCCCCGCGCGCTGCTCGCCGACTTCGGCGTCGCCCAGCTGATCGACGAGCCCCGCCGCGGCACCACCTCCCGCGTCGTCGGGACGCCGGACTACATCGCCCCGGAGATCGTCGAGGGTCTGCCCTCCCGGGCGCCGGTGGACATCTACGCCCTCGCGACCGTCCTCTACGAGTTGCTCGCCGGCTTCACCCCCTTCGGCGGCGGCCACACCGGCGCCGTTCTGCGGCGGCACGTCACCGAGACGGCGGCACCGCTCCCCGGCCTCCCCGACGAGTTGTGGGAGCTCCTCCAGCAGTGCCTGGCCAAGGCGCCGGCCTCCCGGCTCCGCGCCGCGGAACTGGCCTCCCGGCTCCGCGAGCTCCAACCCGTGCTGCGGGGGCTGCCCGCCCTCGACATCGAGAGCGGCGAGGAGAGCGACGCCCCCGTGCGCGAGCGGGCCGGGGCCGAGGAGAGCACGGAGGAGGCCGAGACGCCCCGGGGCGCGGTGGCGCTGGTGCGCGGCTCGGTCAGCGACCCCGACCGCGTCACCCACACCCGCATGCGGGTCCCCGACGCCGAGGAACTGGCGGGCGGCGCCAACGGGACCGCCCGGCTGCCCCGCACCCCGGGGCAGCGCCGCGCGGGGTCGGCCCGGCACGGTGCCGCCGAGCGCCGCCGGCGCCTCGCGGTCACCCTCGGCGCCGCGCTGCTGGCGGTCGCGCTGGTCGTGGTCGGGGTCCTCGCGCTGGCCTGAGCCGCCCGGCCGACGCCCGCCGGGCCGCAGCGGGGGGCTCCCCGGTGCGGGCAACCGCTACGCTGGAGACGTGGCAGTCGTCGATGTTTCCGAAGAGCTGAAGTCCCTCACCTCGACCCTTGAGTCGGTCGAGGCCGTCCTCGACCTGGACAAGCTGAGGTCCGAGATCGCCGTGCTCGAGGAGCACGCGGCGGCGCCGTCCCTCTGGGACGACCCGGACAACGCCCAGCAGGTCACCAGCCGGCTCGCGATGCTCCAGGGGCAGGTCCGCAAGACCGAGGAGCTGCGGTCGCGCATCGACGACCTGGAGGTGATGTTCGAGCTCGCCGAGAGCGAGAACGACGCCGACACCAAGGCCGAGGCGCTCGCGGAGCTGGAGTCCCTGCGCAGGTCGATCGCCGAGCTGGAGGTCCGCACCCTGCTCTCCGGCGAGTACGACTCGCGGGAGGCGATGGTCTCCATCCGCGCCGAGGCCGGGGGTGTGGACGCCGCCGACTTCGCGGAGCAGCTGCAGCGGATGTACCTGCGCTGGGCCGAGCGCAAGGGCTACCCGACCGAGGTGCTCGACACCTCGTACGCGGAGGAGGCGGGCATCAAGTCCACCACCTTCTCCGTGCGCGTCCCGTACGCCTACGGCACCCTCTCGGTCGAGCAGGGCACCCACCGCCTGGTGCGCATCTCGCCGTTCGACAACCAGGGCCGCCGGCAGACCTCGTTCGCGGGGGTCGAGGTGCTCCCCGTGGTGGAGCAGACCGACCACATCGACATCCCCGAGAACGAGATCCGCATCGACGTGTTCCGGTCCTCGGGCCCGGGCGGCCAGTCGGTCAACACCACCGACTCCGCGGTGCGGATGACGCACCTGCCGACCGGCATCGTGGTCTCCTGCCAGAACGAGAAGTCGCAGCTCCAGAACCGCGCCGCCGCGATGCGCGTCCTCCAGGCGCGGCTGCTGGCGCACCGCCGGGCCGAGGAGCAGGCCAAGATGGACGCCCTCAAGGGCGACGGCGGCAACTCCTGGGGCAGCCAGATGCGTTCGTACGTGCTGCAGCCGTACCAGATGGTCAAGGACCTGCGCACCGACCACGAGACCGGCAACCCGCAGGGCGTTCTCGACGGTGACATCGACGACTTCCTGGAGGCGGGCATCCGCTGGCGGAAGCAGCAGGAGCAGGAGGAGCAGGGCTGAGCCCCGGTTCCCGCAACGACGCCTCCCGCCCGGCCCGTACGGCCGGGCGGGCGTTGTTTTCCGAGGGGGAGCCACCGGTTTTCAGCCCTACGGGTGAGAACCGGCGGTGTTCTCCCTCACACCGCCCCGAACTTCGTTCGCCTTCGCCGCAGTTGAATGTGCGGAAGCGGTGTGTGCGAGGTGGGGGTATTCGCCGACGCCTTGCGCGTGCGCAGCGTTGGTAACCCGTGACTTGACGGTGTGACCATTCGACGCAAGGCTGTGCGCCGGTGCGCCTGCTTTTCGGCAGCGCGCGGTACCTGGGGGGAGTGGCGCCGGGCTGATTGCGTGCCCCGGCGGTCCCCGGCCACGGAATCCCGAGCCACCGAGGTGCAGGGCACCCGATGACGAGTCACGCACAACTACATCAGCTACAGGGGGTAGTGAACACTTATGGCGAGTTCCAAGGTGCGCATCAACGTGGCGCGTCTGGCCGCCGGCGCGGTCTTCGCGGCGGGTGCCTCTCTCGCGGTCGCGGGTGTGGCCCAGGCCAACGAAGGCCCCGGCGCCTGCCCGGACGATCCTTCGCAGACCTGCCCGCCCGCCGAGGACGGCGACGGTGACGGTGACGACGAGGAGACCGACGGCGGCACCGGTGGCCCCGGCGGCGGCCCCGAGGGCGTCGACCAGGGCGGCGACCAGGGCGGTGCCGATCAGGGTGCTGACCAGGGCGGTGCCGATCAGGGTGGCGGCGACCAGGGCGGCTCCGACGAGGGTGCTGACCAGGGCGGTGCTGACCAGGGCGGCGGCGACCAGGGCGGCGGCGACCAGGGCGGCGGCGACGCCGGCGGTAACCAGGGCGGCGGCGACGCCGGTGGCAACCAGGGCGGCGGTGACACCGGTGGCAACCAGGGCGGCGGTGACACCGGCGGTAACCAGGGCGGCGGCGACGCCGGCGGCAGCACCGGTGGCAGCACCGGCGCCCCGCAGTCGGCCGGCGCCACCGAGGGTATCGAGGCCCCGGAGGCCGACGAGGACCTGACCGAGGTCGTGGACCAGTCCGCGACCGGCTCCGAGGCGGGCAGCGGCAACGGCGGCGAACTCGCCGAGACCGGTGCGGCCGACGGCAACATGCTGCTGCTGGTCGGCGCGGCCACCATGGTGGCCGGCGGCGTCGCGTTCCGTTACCTGCCGAAGGCTCTCGGCAAGACCGGCGCGGCTGCCTGATCCAGGCGGCAGTCAGCCGCGCGACCCGCGCGGTGGTACGGCAGACGGGCCCGGAGCGTCACGCTCCGGGCCCGTCCCGTCCTGCTCGGTGTTCCACCGCCGCGGTGCGGCCCGCTCCCCGGCGTCCGCCGTCAGGCCGGTCGCGCCACCACCAGGGCGATGGCCGCCAGCGCCAGTACCAGCGCCAGGAGCCCCGCAGGGCCTGTCAGTGCCTCCCAGGGCCCCCGCTCGCGCTGCCGCGCCAGCTGCGCGCGACACGTCGCACAGCGGCCCTCGCTCACGCGCCCCGCGCAGTTCGCACACACCAGCCAGTCGGCGGCCATGCGGCGGCTCCTCTCGTAGCGTCCCCCACCACTGTGCCACCCTCTCGCGCGGGGCGGGCCACCGAGCCGGTGTGATGTCCCCCGCGCCGCCGCGCCGGGGGTCCGCGACGGCGCGCGCCCGGGGTTCGGCGCGGGGCAAACAGGACCTATGGGGACGGGTCCGGGCGGTGACTGCGCCGGGCGTTCCGGTTCGCGTATCGTCGCCCCTCGAAGGGGGTGCCGCCAGGCGAAGGTTCTCCCACACCTACCCAGTCCCAGCTTGGTGCAACCGTGATCCGATTCGACAGCGTCAGCAAGACCTACCCCCGGCAGAACGCCCCCGCCCTGCGGGACGTCTCCCTGGAGATCAACCGCGGTGAGTTCGTCTTCCTGGTGGGCTCCTCCGGGTCCGGCAAGTCCACCTTCCTCCGGCTCATCCTGCGCGAGGAGAAGGCCAGCGAGGGCAGCGTCCACGTGCTGGGCAAGGACTTCGGCCGGCTGTCCAACTGGAAGGTCCCGCAGGTCCGGCGCCAACTGGGCACGGTCTTCCAGGACTTCCGGCTGCTGCCCAACAAGACGGTCGGTCAGAACGTCGCGTTCGCCCTGGAGGTCATCGGCAAGGGGCGCGGCCAGATCCGCAAGACCGTCCCCGAGGTGCTCGACCTGGTCGGCCTCGGCGGCAAGGAGGACCGGATGCCGGGCGAGTTGTCCGGTGGTGAGCAGCAGCGTGTGGCCATCGCCCGCGCCTTCGTGAACCGGCCGATGCTGCTGATCGCGGACGAACCGACGGGCAACCTCGACCCGCAGACCTCCGTCGGCATCATGCGGCTGCTGGACCGCATCAACCGCACGGGGACGACGGTCGTGATGGCGACCCACGACGCCCAGATCGTGGACCAGATGCGCAAACGCGTGATCGAGCTGGAGAAGGGCCGCCTGGTGCGCGACCAGGCGCGCGGCGTCTACGGCTACCAGAACTGATCCGCGACAGCAACGAGTAGGGAAAGGACGCCATGCGCGCCCACTTCGTCCTGTCGGAGATCGGTGTCGGTCTCCGTCGCAACGTCACGATGACCCTGGCGGTCGTCGTCTCCGTCGCCCTGTCGCTGTCGCTGCTCGGCGGTTCGCTGCTCGCCCGCGAGCAGGTCGGTTCCATGAAGGACTTCTGGTACGACAAGGTCCAGGTCTCGATCTTCCTCTGCAACAAGTACGACGCCGAGGCCGATCCCGCCGCCTGCCCGCGCGGCGCGGTGACCGACGAGCAGAAGGAAGAGATAGAGGCCGAGCTCAACGCCTACGACATCGTCGACCAGGTCTGGTCGGAGTCGGCGGAGGAGGCGTACGAGCACTACCGCGAGCAGGAGAAGGACTCGCCGCTGGCCGCCGTGGTGACCCCGGACCAGATGCAGGAGTCCTTCCGGGTCAAGCTCCACGACCCGGAGAAGTACGAGGCCATTTCCACCGCCTTCGCCGGCCGGGACGGGGTCCACTCCGTCCAGGACCAACGGGCGTTGCTGGAGAACCTGTTCCAACTCCTCAACGGCGTCAACATCGCGGCGCTGGGCCTGATGGCGCTGATGCTGGTCGTGGCGCTGCTGCTGATCGTCAACACCGTGCGGGTGTCGGCGTTCAGCAGACGGCGGGAGACCGGCATCATGCGGCTGGTGGGCGCGTCGAGTTTCTACATCCAGGCGCCGTTCATCCTGGAGGCCGCCATCGCGGGGATCATCGGGGCGCTGTTCGCCTGCGGACTCCTGGTCAGCGGCAAGCTGTTCCTCATCGACGGCTTCCTGGACGAGCGGATTCAGGTGATCGACTTCGTCGGCTGGGACGCGGTGGTCTCCGTGATGCCGTTCATCCTGGTGGTCGGGGCGCTGATGCCGTCGATCGCGGCGATGTTCGCCCTGCGCAAGTACCTCAAGGTCTGACCCGGCGGCTCCTTCGGCCGCACCACGCCCCGGCGCACCTCCGTGCGCCGGGGCGTGGCGCGTCCGCGCCCGCGCCTCGATGTGATTCGGACGACTGTGGTCCACCGGCACCGTTACCGCGCCGGTCCGCTGCCCTACACTCCGCAGCATGTCGCGGCTCGAACGCCTCTACCCACGTCCCGGCCTGCGCCGCTCGGTGCTGGCGGGGGCCTGTGCCGGTCTGCTGGCCGCCGGGGCCTGGTCCGGACCGTGGGGCGTGGGCACCGGCCACGCCGGGCCCGGACCGTCACCGGACGCCGCCCGCGTCGTCGAGGGCAGCGGCGACCACTGGTCCTCCGCGTTCACCGCCGAGGAGTACGAGGCCTTCCGCCAGTCGCTCGACGGCGAGTACGTCGGGACGGGGATGGCGGTGCGGCGCACCCAGGACGGCCGGACGGTGGTGAGCGAGGTCCGCTCCGGCAGCCCCGCCCAGCGCGCCGGGGTCCGCACCGGGGATCTGCTGCGCAGCGTCGACGGCGATTCCGTGGACGACCGGCCGGTGACCGAGGTGGTGGGACGGCTGCGCGGCAGCGGCGGCCCGGCGCCCGCCGGCGCCGGCAGCGCCGTCCTGGTCGGGGTGGAGCGGGACGGCCGGAGCTTCGAGGAGGAGCTCTTCCGGGAGCTGCTGGCGGTGGAGCCCGTCACGGTGCGCCGGCCGGCCGACGGCGTGACCGAGGTGCGGGTCGCCGCCTTCGTGCAGGGCGCCGCGGCACAGGTGCGCGCGGCGGTCGCCGCCGCGCCCGAGGGGGACGGGATCGTGCTCGACCTCCGCGGCAACCCGGGCGGACTGATCGAGGAGGCCGCCGAGACGGCCTCGGTCTTCCTCGACGGCGGCGTCGTCGCCACCTACGACGTGCACGGCCGGCAGCACGCGCTGCACGCGCGCGCGGGCGGCGACACCGACCGGCCGCTGGTGGTCCTGGTGGACGGGGGCACCATGAGCTCGGCCGAGCTGCTCGCCGGTGCCCTGCGGGACCGGATGCGGGCCGTCGTGGTCGGACGCCCCACCTTCGGCAAGGGCACGGTGCAGATGCCGGTCGAGCAGCCCGACGGCTCCGTCGCGGAGCTGACGGTCGGCACCTACGCCACCCCGTCGGGCAGCCGCGTCGCGGACGGCCGGGGGATCGAACCGGACCTCGTGCCGGCCCCGGAGGAGAACGCCGACGCCCGGGCACGCTCGGTGCTGCGCGGGCTCGCCTCCGGGGGCGGCTGACGGCCCTGTGCCACCCCGCACCGCGGGGCGGCGCCGGACGTGCTGCCCGGTGCGGGCAGGCGGCCACCGCGGCGTGCCGGTGGTTAACCCGGTGCCCCGGGCGGGTGGTCGGTCGTAGGATGGCCGGGTCATGGCTAAAGAGACGGGGCGCAAGCTGATCGCGCAGCACAAGAAGGCGCGACACGATTACCACATCCTCGACACCTACGAGTGCGGTCTGGTGCTGACCGGCACGGAGGTCAAGTCGTTGCGCCAGGGGCGGGCGTCCCTGGTCGACGGCTTCGGGCAGATCGACGGCGGGGAGGCGTGGCTGCACAACGTCCACATCCCCGAGTACGCCCAGGGGACCTGGACCAACCACAGCGCGCGGCGCAAGCGGAAGCTGCTGATGCACCGCGCCGAGATCGACAAGCTGGTCGGGAAGATGCAGGAGAGCGGCCTGACGCTGGTGCCGCTGGCCCTGTACTTCAAGGACGGCCGGGCCAAGGTCGAACTCGCCCTCGCGCGCGGCAAGAAGGAGTACGACAAGCGGCACACCCTGCGCGAGCAGCAGGACCGCCGCGAGGCCGACCGCGCGGTCGCGGCCGCACGCCGGCGGCAGCGCGGCCGCTGAGCCGCCCGGCGCGGCGGCGCCGGGCGGAATACATTCGCCCGCCGGGACGCTGTCCCGTATGATCGGGTGCAGCGCACGACGCGGGGACGCGGCCCTCCGGGGCGGCGGACGCGGGTCGTTTGTCAACTCAACATGGGGATGATCGGTTTCGACATCGGCTGTCCAGGCAGGGGAAGCGAGCCGAGGAAGCGACAATGATCTCGTTAACCATATGTCGCAAAAAAATAATCGCCGAAAACAAGCGCGATTCCTTCACCCTCGCTGCCTGAGCAACGAGTGTGAAGTGTCAGCCCGGGGGTGTTCCCGCCCCGGTGCCTGGCATCAGCTAGGGGACTCACCACCAGCTCCGGTCACGGGAGCTGACTGGGACATCCAACAGTGACTGAGCCCGTCGGGGGCTTGTCCGTGTGACTCCCGGGGCCGAGAAAAGCGCAGCGGACTGCGCTCGGAGAAGCCCTGTCTCTGCACCGATGGACGCGGGTTCGATTCCCGCCATCTCCACTCGACAGCGGGCCCCCGGCCAGGCACCACGCCTGGTCCGGGGGCCTTCGCGCGTTCCGGGGCGGGTGCGCTCACCCCCGGTCGGCGCGGCCGCCGTGGTCGGCCGCGATCCGGGAGAGCTGCTCCGCCAGCGCGGTGTCCTTGGCGGTGACGGCGCCGCCGGCGTCGTGGGTGTTCAGCGCCAGCCCCACCGCCGTGTACGTCACCGTGACGCGCGCGTGGTGGCCGGCCTCGTCCTCGGCCGCGGCCAGCGCCGCGTAGAACCCGGGCAGCGCGCCGCGGTCCACGGTGAAGGCGGCGGTCAGGTCGCCGTCCCGCAGCCGCCAGTCCGGCAGCTCGGCAAGGGCCCGGTCGATCTCGGCGTCGGTCAGGGGACTCGCGGGCATCTGTCTCTCCTCTGCTCGGTTCGGTGGCCGGGCGCGGTCGGTGCCCGGTGGGGGTTCCGGCGCACACGGGCACGGTCGAGTCTGCCGCCGGTGAGCCCTTGGCGCGAGGCGGCGCACGGGCCGGGGCCGGTCACGTCGGCAGCCGCCGGTACGGCGGCTGCGCCGCCGCGGCCCCTGTGTACGCTGCCGGGGGCGGCGATCACGGGCGCCGGTCCCCGCGGGGCGGGGTGCCGGCCGGGCCGAGGCCGCCGGGTGGGGCACCGACGGCCGTTCCGGCCGAGACGCGGGAGGCACGCATGGGTAGCACACGGGTACGGATCGCGGGGGGAGTGGCCGTGGGCTGCGTGCTGCTCGCCGGGCTGCTGTTCTGGCTGCTGCGCGGCGACGACGGCGACGCGGCCGGGCAGCGCGCGGGCGAGTTCCTCGCGGCGTGGCCGGAGGACGTCACGGAGGAGAGCGGCGACAACCCCGCGGCGGAGCTCACCGACGACCCGGAGGCCGCCGCCTCCCTGATGGCGTCGGTCACCCGCAACCTCGCCGCCGAGGGGCGCGAGCTGACCGTGTCGGGCGACTCCCGTCCGGTGGACGGCGGCGACCGCGAGGTGCCCTACACCGCGACGTGGAATCTGGGCCCCGGGCTGCCCGAGTGGAGCTACGAGGCGACGCTCCGGCTCACCCGCGCCGACGGTGACTGGACGGTGCGCTGGGAGCCCGCCGCCCTCCATCCCCAGCTCGCCGAGGGCACCACGCTGGTGCGGCGCGAGGACCGCCCGGACCGGGCGCCCGTCCTCGCCGCCGGGGGCGAGGAACTCGCGGGCGTCGGGCGGGTGTGGTCCCTGTCGATCTGGCCGGCGCAGCTGACGGACCCCGACGCCGCGTGGGAGGCCGTCGAGGAGCTCGACGCCGGGGTGGACGTGGCGGCGCTGCAGGAGCGGGTCGAGGAGGCCGACGAGGACCAGGCCGTGCCTGTGGTGACCCTGCGCGACGCCGACTACGAGGAGCACCGGGACACCGTCGAGGCGGTCGAGGGCCTGCAGACCGCCGAGGGCAGCCGCACCCTCGCCTTCGAGGCGCGCGGACTGGTCGGCGGCGTCGACTCCGACACCGGCGAGGGCAGTTCCGGGCTCCAGGCGCTGCACGACGCGGAGCTGGCCGGGGTACCGACCACCGAGGTCGTCCTCGCCGACCGGGAAACCGGCGCGGCGGTGGAGACGCTGGCCGCCGGTGACGGCGGCGCGCCGGGCGAGCCGCTGCGGACCACGATCGACCTCGACGTGCAGCGCGCCGCCGAGGAGGCCCTTGCCGACCAGGACCAGGACGGTTCGATCGCCGCGATCCGGCCCTCCACCGGGGAGATCCTGGCCCTCGCCGACCAGCCGGCCGACTACGCGCGCTCCGCGCAGGGGAAGTACGCGCCCGGCTCGGGGTTCAAGATCGTGACGGCGGCAGCGCTGCTGGAGGGCGGGACCTCCGCCGAGTCCGTGCTGGGCTGCACGCAGTTCGCGAACGTCGACGGCCGCGAGTTCCACAACCAGAACGAGTTCGAGCTCGGTGAGGACACCACCCTCCGCGAGGCGTTCGTCCGTTCCTGCAACACCACCTTCATCGAGCACCGCGACCAGGTCGGCCACGAGGAACTGACGCGCGCCGCCGAGGCCTTCGGCATCGGCACCGGATGGGAGGCCGGGTTCGGCGCGTTCTCCGGGGGCGTCCCCGCCTTCGACAGCGACACCGACCACGCCGCCTCCCTCATCGGTCAGGGCCGCGTGGAGGCGGGACCGCTGGCGATGGCCGGGGTGGCCGCCACCGTCGCCGACGGTGAGTTCCGCCCGCCGGTGCTGCTGCCCGACGCCGCCCAGGAGGAGACGGCCGGCGGCGAGAGGCTCTCCGAGGAGACCGTCGAGACGCTGCGCGAGCTGATGCGGGAGACCGTGACCCAGGGCACCGCCTCCGCTCTCGCCGACGTGCCGGGCACCGCCCACGCCAAGACGGGGACCGCCGAGGTCGCCGACGGCGAGGGCGAGGTCACCACCAACGCCTGGATCGTGGGGTACGACGCGGACAACGACCTCGCCTTCGCGGTGATGCTGCTGGACGGCGGCTCGGGCGGCTCCCACGCCGGGCCGGTCGCCGCCGCGTTCCTGGACGCCCTGGGCTGACCCCGCCGGAGCGTTGCCCCGACGACCCGCCCGGTCGGCCGCCACGGCCGGCCG
>NZ_JAAVJD010000166.1 GCF_012033735.1 Streptomyces lonarensis
CCACCGGGCCGGGACGGCCGTACCGCCGCCCCGGCCCGCCGGTGGGGTCAGATACCGAGCGCCGCGGTGAGGTCGCGCTTGAGCGCGGCGAGCGTCGCGGCCGCCTCGGCGCGTGCCGCCGGAACGGCGCCGGCGCCGGGGACGTCCACCACGGCCTCCAGGTAGCACTTCAGCTTGGGCTCGGTCCCGCTGGGCCGCACCACGACCCGGGCGCCGCGCAGTGTGTAGCGCAGACCGTCGGTGGGCGGCAGCGCCGGGCCGCCCGCGGCGAGGTCGTCCACCCGCAGGACCGGCAGCCCCGCCAGTTCGCTCGGCGGCGCGGCCCGCAGCCGCGCCATGGCGTCGGTGATCAGCGACAGCTCCGCGACGCGGAACGAGAGCTGGTCGGTCAGGTGCAGGCCGTGGGCGACGGCCAGCTCGTCCAGCAGCTCCGTGACGGTGCGGCCCTCCGCCTTCAACCCGCTCGCGACCTCCGCCACCAGCAGCGCGGCGGTGATGCCGTCCTTGTCGCGGACGGCGTCGGGGTCGACGCAGTAGCCCAGCGCCTCCTCGTAGGCGAACCGCAGTCCGGGGACCCGCCCCAGCCACTTGAAGCCGGTGAGGGTCTCCTCGTAGGGCAGCCCGGCAGCCGTCGCCATCCGCCCCACGAGCGAGGACGAGACGATGGTCGCGGCGAAGGTGCCTTCGGCGCCGCGCCGGATCAGGTGGGCCGCGAGCAGCGCCCCGACCTCGTCACCGTGGAGCATCCGCCAGCCGTCCGGCGCGCCCTCGTCCGGCACCGCCACCGCGCAGCGGTCGGCGTCCGGGTCGTTGGCGACGACGAGGTCCGGCGGGACGGCCGCGGCACGGGCGGCCGCGAACGCCAGGTCCATGGCGCCGGGCTCCTCCGGGTTGGGGAAGGCGACCGTCGGGAAGTCCGGGTCGGGCACCGCCTGCTCCGCGACGGGCAGCGGCGCGGGGAACCCGGCGCGGGCGAAGGCGGCCTCCAGCACCTGCTGCCCGACGCCGTGGAGCGGGGTGTACACCAGCGACGCGGTCCGCGGCGAGCCCTCGGTGAGGACGGCCGGCGCGCGGTCGAGGTACGCGTCGACGATCTCCTCGCCCAGCGTCTCCCACCCCGACTGCGGCCGGGCCACCCCGGCGAGCGGGCCGACGGCCGCGATGCGGGCCGCGATGGAGGTGTCCGCGGGCGGCACGATCTGGCTGCCGTCGCCGAGGTACACCTTGTAGCCGTTGTCCCGCGGCGGGTTGTGGCTGGCGGTGACGGCGATCCCCGCCACCGCGCCGAGGTGGCGGATGGCGAACGCCAGGACGGGCGTCGGCAGCGGGCGGGGCAGCACGGCCGCCCGGAGCCCCGCGCCGGTCATGACGGCGGCGGTGTCGCGCGCGAAGTCGGCGCTGCGGTGCCGGGCGTCGTAGCCGACGACCACCAGCGGGCGGTCCAGCTCCGGATGCCGGTCCCGCAGCTCGGCGGCGATGCCGGCGGCGGTGCGGATCACCACGGAGCGGTTCATCCGCATCGGCCCCGCGCCGAGCTCGGCGCGGAGTCCGGCGGTGCCGAACTCCAGATCCCCGGCGAACCGTGCGGCGAGTTCCTCGTGCGCGGCCGGCCCCTCGGCGGCGAGCAGCGCCGCCAGTTCCTCGCGGGTCTCCGCGTCGGGGTCCTCCGCCAGCCAGGCGGCCGCGCGTGCCCGGAGCTGCTCGTCGGCCGCGGCGCGGTGGTCGCCGGCCGTCATCAGATGCGCTCCAGGACCTGCGAGAGCAGCGCCCCCATGCGGACGGCGGAGTCGCGGCCCGCCTGGAGTACCTCGGCGTGGTCCAGCGGCTCGCCGGTGATGCCGGCGGCGAGGTTGGTCACCAGCGAGACGCCCAGCACCTCCGCGCCCGCCTCGCGGGCGGCGATGGCCTCCAGGACGGTCGACATGCCGACGAGGTCGCCGCCGATGGCGCGGACCATGGTGATCTCGGCCGGGGTCTCGTAGTGCGGCCCGGGGAACTGGACGTAGACGCCCTCCTCCAGGCTGGGCTCGACCTCCTTGCACAGCGCGCGCAGCCGCGGCGAGTAGAGGTCGGTGAGGTCCACGAAGTTCGCGCCCTCGATGGGGGAGGCGGCGGTGAGGTTGATGTGGTCGCTGATCAGCACCGGCTGACCGGGGCGCATGCCGGGGCGGAGCCCGCCGCAGCCGTTGGTCAGCACGACGACCTTGCAGCCCGCGGCGACCGCGGTGCGCACCCCGTGGGCGACGGCGGCGACCCCGTGGCCCTCGTAGTAGTGGGTGCGGCCGAGGAAGACCAGGGCGCGCTTGCCGCCCGCGGTGCGGTAGGAGCGGATCGTGCCGGAGTGGCCGAGGACGGCGGGCGGCGGGAAGCCCGGCAGCTCCGTGACGGGGAACTCGGCCTCCGGTTCCCCCAGCGCATCCGCGGCCGGGACCCAGCCCGAACCCATCACCAGAGCCACGTCGTGACTGTCCGCACCGGTCAGCTCGCGCAGGCGTGCGGCAGCCGCCTCGGCCCTCTCCACATTCTCTGAAGCGTTCACGGGAGGGAGCCTAACCGCTTTTCGCCTACGCGCGTAGATCCGTGTCGGCCACTGTGGGCGAGACCGCTTCCGGGCCGCGCTGCCGCGGTCCGTGCCCGACGCCGGCTCCCGGCTTCTTCCCGCGGTGGGCGCCGCGGGATCGCAGGCGGAGCGGGGCAGGGGGGCGCGTCGACGTGCGGGCGGCGGGGGCCGCGGTGCGTGCGGTCCGGTCCGACGCGGTGCTCTCCGCCGGTGGGCTGCCGCCCGGCCGCGCGCTGCCGGGCGGGGCGGCGCGGCAGAGGCGCGGTGCGGTCGGGTCAGCCCGGTCGGGCGGCGCCGGCGAACGGCATCGAGTCGACCGGCGCGTAGCGGACCGGGGTGCCGGGGCGGGAGGCGTGGATGATCTGGCCGTTGCCGACGTACATGCCGACGTGGGTGAGGCCCGGGTAGTAGAAGACCAGGTCGCCGGGGGACAGCTGGTCGCGGGAGACACGCGCTCCGGCGCCGATCTGACTGTGGCTGGTGCGCGGCAGGGACACCCCCGCCGCCTGCCAGGCGGCCTGCGTCAGCCCGGAGCAGTCGAAGGCCGAGGGGCCGGTGGCGCCCCAGCCGTACGGCTTGCCGAGCTGGCCCTGGGCGAAGGCGACCGCCTGCGCCGCGCGGGAGCCGGCGGGTGCGGGCGGGGGAGCGGGCGGCCGCTCCTCGGTGCGCGCGGCCCGCTCGCCGCCGTCGGAGCGGCCGTCGGAGCGTCGGTCGGGCGCCTCCGGGGAGCCGCCCGCGGCCGGTTCCTCGCCGTGGCCCTCCGCGGCGAGGGCGGCCGCCCGCTCGGCGGCGGTGAGGGTGGCGAGGAGTTCCTCGGCCTCGGCGGTGCGCTTCAGCACCGCGGCGCGTTCCTTCTTCGCGGTGGTGCGTGCCTCGCGGAGCGTCTCGTGCTCCTGCTCGGCCTCCGCGCGGACCTGCTCGATGCGGTCCAGCTGGGCTTCCAGGCGGTTCAGGGCGCCGCTCTGCCGGTGCTGCGAGCGTTCCAGCGCGGCGGCCCGGCTCAGGTACGAGTCGGGGTCGGCGGCGAGGGCCAGCTGCACGGTGGGCGGCAGCCCGCCGGAGCGGTAGCGGGCGGCGGCGTCGGCGCCGAGGGCGCCCCGCGCCTCGTTCAGTCCGGCGGTCCGGCGGGCGGCGTCATCGGTGAGGCGTTCCAGGCGCTTCTCGGCCTCCTCGGCGGCCTCCGTCGCTCCGTTGTACCGCTCGGTGGCCTGCTCGGCCTCGTGGTGGAGCTCGGCGACGCGCGCGCGGACCTCGGCGGCACTGGGCTGCGGGTCCGCTGCGGCCGGGGCGTGGAGCACGCCCACGGTCGCGGCGCCGACGAGGGTGAGGCCGGCGGCGGTACGCGCCGGGGAGACGACGAGGGAACGAGCCCTCGGCTTCCGGTGCGCGGGCCGTCGACGGCCGGTTCTCTCAGGGTGAGCCATGGCTCCGGACGCTAACCCCGGAGCGCCCCCGGGCCGGCGGACCGACCGGGACTGACGGCAATGCGTCAGTTCTGGCCGTCGTGCGCCTGAAGCTGATCAATGATGTCGCGGAAGACGTCGGGTCGTTGCCCACCCACCACGGGGTGGCCGTTCAGCAGGAACGCCGGTGTGGTCTCCACCCCGAGGTCGAACCCCTCGGTCGCGTCCCGCTCCACCGACGCGCCGGCCTCCTCGGAGTCCAGGTCCGCCGTGAACCGGTCGAGGTCGGCCACACCGGCCTGCTCGGCCAGCTCCCGCACGCCGTCCTCCGAGTACTTGCCCGTGTCGCGGTGCGCGTCCTCGGCGAACGCGGCCTCGTAGAACTCCCAGAACCGCCCCTGCTGCCCGGCCGCCCACGCCGCGCGCGCCGCCGTGTCCGACTCCGGGCCGAAGATCGGGAAGTTGCGGAACTCGATCCGCAGCACCCCCGCGTCGACGTACTCCTCGACCAGCTCCGGGTAGGTGCCGCGGACGTAGCCGCCGCAGAAGGCGCACTGGAAGTCGGAGTACTCGACCATGACCACCGGCGCGTCCTCGTCGCCCAGCGCCATCGGGTCGCCCGCCTCGCGGCGCTCCAGCTGCCGGACCGGGTCGTCGGCCGGGATCGCGGCCAGCGCCTCCGGGTCACCGCTCTGGTCGGCGGCGCCGCCGGAACCGCCGATCGAAGTCAGCCCGGTCAGGACCATCGCGCCGACCACCAACGCGACCACGACCATGACGACGGCGGACTGCTTCTTGCGGCTGAACATCCGGGCTCCAGGCAGCCGGCCGACGCGGGCGCCGGACAGCGGGTGGCGGGGGCGGGGCACCCCGGCCACCGGCCAGGGGTCCGTATCAGCATACGGGCGTCAACCACCCGAACGGCGGCCAGTACGCTCCCCACCATGCAGTTCCTGACGAATCTGTTCCTCGCGCTCCACATCATCGGCATCGCCGCACTGCTCGGCGGCTTCCTCGCCCAGACGAAGCTGCTGAAGTCCGGCGACGCGCGCGTCACGCCCGGCATGCTGCACGGTGCCCTGACCATGCTGGTCACCGGCATCGCGCTGGTGGGCCTCAACGAGGCGGACGGCGCCGACGTCAACCACATCAAGGTCGGGATCAAACTCGTCCTGCTCGTGGTGGTGACCGCCCTCGCCTACCTCAACCGGGACGAGGAGAAGGTCGCCACCCCGATCTTCGGCACCATCGGCCTGCTGACCACCGTCAACATCTTCATCGCCACCCTCTGGTGAGCCGGCCGCCGGCCCCGCGGTGGCGGCGGCAGGTGCCACCGCGGGACGGCGTGCCGCTCAGCTTCAACCTCAGGCGGGGCGCACCGCGCTGTGGAACGGCATGACGCGAACCGCCTCGACCTTCACCACGTCGCCCGGTCGCGGGGCGTGGATCATCTGGCCGTCGCCGACGTAGATCCCCACGTGGGTGACGCCGGGGTAGAAGAAGATCAGGTCCCCGGGCAGCAGCTCGCTCTGCGACACCCGCTTGCCGAAGTTCACCTGGTCGTAGGTGACGCGCGGCAGCTCCACCCCGGCGGCCCGCCACGCGGCCTGCGTCAGCCCCGAGCAGTCCCAGCCGGAGGGGCCGGTGGCGCCCCAGACATAGGGCTTGCCCAGCTCGGCCTCGGCGAAGGCCAGCGCCTTCGCCGCCTTGGTGCTGTAGTCGGAGCCCGGCGACGGCGGTGTCGCGGCAGGCGGGCTCGGCGTCGAGCCGCCTCCGCCGCTTCCCGAGCCGCTGCCGCCCCCGGAGCCCGAGCCCCCGGAGCCCGAGCCGCCGGAGCCTGAGCCGGACCCGCTGTCCGAGCCACCGCCCGCCCCGCCGTCGGACCCCGGTGCGGCCGGGGCCTCGGCCGCCTCCCGCTCGGCCGCCTCGCGCGCCTCACGTTCGCGGCGTTCGCGCAGCTCCCGCGCCTTGCGCTCGGCCTCCTCCTGCTCCAGCCGCTCCAGCTCGGCGAGCTGCTCCGCCTCCTCCTCGGAGAGCGAGTCCAGCAGCTCCCTCGCGGCGCGCAGCTTCTCCTGGACGTCCTTCTTCTCGGTGTCCAGCTCGGTCTGCCGCTCCTCCAGCTCGGCCAGGGCCTCCTCGGCCTCGCCGCGCTTCTCGTCGGCCGCCCCCTGGCGGGCCGCGAAGTTGTCGAGGGCGTGCTGCTGCTGGCCGGTGAGCCGGCCGAGGGCGTAGCGCGTGTCGAAATACCGCTGCGGGTTGTTCACCAGCAGCAGGGTCGCGGTGTCGGAGGCGTTGCCGTGCCGGTAGCGGGCGGTCGCGAACTGCCCGACGGTGCGCCGCGCCTCGTTGACCTCGCCGGCCGCCGCGGCGGCCTCGTCGAGCAGGACGTCCACGGCCTTCTGCTGCTCGTCGGTCGCCTCCTCGGCGGCGTTGAAGCGCTGCGTCGCGGCGCCCGCCTCCTGGTACAGCGTGTCCACCTGCTCGCGGACCTCGGCGACCCGCCCGGAGCTGGTCTCGGCGCGTTCCCGCGCCTCGGAGAGGGACTCCTCGTCGGCCAGGGCCTGCTGGGAGAGGAGAGTGGCGGAGAGTGCGACGGCCCCGAGGCCGACGGCGCCGCGGCGTGCGGCGGGGGAGGCGAACAGTCCGGTACGCGGCTTTCGACGGGAACCCACAGCGGTGTCCTTCCTTCCGGCAACCGCCTACCAGGTGAGCTGACGGCCTCGGGCCACGGAAGGCTGCCCTACGGGATGCGCCCCAGGGAGCGCGGCCCCGACTCGGCCCGGGGAGCGCGGTGGGCGCGCTCCCAAGTGGTTCCCCGGCTCCGGCGAAGGACTCCGGACTCGGCGGGGGAGACCCGTGCCGCCGGGTTCGGCAGCCGTCGTGCGGGTCACCCTGTGCCCGCACGCTAGCCAGTGGCACGGCGGGTTGGGAAGAGCGGATGGACCGATCCTCGAAACCGAGTCGTGACCTTCAGCACGTTCACGGTCCCGACCGCGCCGGCCGGAGAGGCGTCCCGCCGCGCTGCGACACGGCCGCCGGCCTCTCGCGAGGGCGCGAGGGCCGGGCCTGACCGATCGCAGCCAGGCACCGGCGGGCACGCCGCGGCGCACGCGCTCCCGCGTGCGCCTACTTTCGGAGTTTCCGCAGCTCCCAGCGGTTGGGGTGGCGGATGGTGACCCCGCCGATCCCACCCGAGCAGCTGGCCCGCAGCACCGGTGCCGGCCCCTCCGGCGGCGGCAGCTTGCTGGTCTTGTTGGAGACACCGCCCAGCCCGGACTCGGTGTGCAGCAGCTCCACCCGCCAGGTGACCGGCACGACCACCGTGACCCCGCCGATGTCGCCGTGAGCGTCCAACTCCACCAGCGGCTGCGTCAGTTCCGCCTGAGTGAAGTCGACCTTGACCCCGCCCATGCCGCCGTAGAGATGAATGCGCTGCGGTACCACCCAGTGCCCCTTGCGGGAGTCGCCCGCGGCGCCGCCCTTCAACACCAGGGGCGGCGCCGGCTCCGCCTGCCGCTGCGGTGCCGCGTGCGTCCGGCCGCTCGGCAGGTCCGCCGTGATGGGCGCCAACTCGCCGTAGGTCTTCGCGGCGAACGTCCGGTCCAGCCGCTCCTGCAGCTCCTCCAGGTCCAGCCGCCCGTCGCCGGCCGCCTCCCGCAGCTGCTCCGCGACGGCCTCCCGGTCCGAGTCCGAGGCCCTCAGGGCAGCGCGCGGATCGTGGTCGGGGGGCTGCGGCAGGTTAGTCATACCGGGATTCTAGGAGCCGCGGGGCACCGTCGGCCGTCACCTTAGACTCGGGAGCGATGAGCAGCAGCCTTTTCGACGACAGCGCCGACTTCCTCGCGGCGGCCGCCGGCGCGGCCGGCCGCCCCGGCGGCACCGCACACCAGGGGACCTTCGCCGAGGTCGTCGACGACGCTTCCGGCGGGCGGTCCGCCTGGGACGCGCCCCGCCACGACGAGGAGCCGCCCCCGCCGCCGGAGGAGGGGGCGTACCCGCCGCACGAGGACGTCCCCCACGACCTCTTCGCCGGCGCCTTCACCGCGGAACCCGAAGCGCCCGGGTACTACCGTGACGGCGCCGCCCGGCCCGCGATCGACCCCGAGCAGCTGCTCACCGGGCTCAACGAGCAGCAGCGAGCGGCCGTCACCCACAGCGGCGCCCCGCTGCTGATCGTCGCCGGGGCCGGCTCGGGGAAGACCCGCGTCCTCACCCACCGTATCGGCCACCTCCTCGCCGCCCGCGGCGTCCACCCCGGGCAGATCCTCGCGATCACCTTCACCAACAAGGCCGCCGGCGAGATGAAGGAGCGCGTCGCCGAGCTGGTCGGCCCGCGCGCCAACGCGATGTGGGTGATGACCTTCCACAGCGCCTGCGTCCGCATCCTGCGCCGTGAGTCGAAGAAGCTCGGCATGACGTCGAGCTTCTCCATCTACGACGCCGCCGACTCCAAGCGGCTGATGGCGCTGGTCTGCCGCGACCTGGACCTCGACCCCAAGAAGTTCCCCCCGAAGTCGTTCAGCGCCAAGGTCTCCAACCTCAAGAACGAGCTGATCGACCCCGAGGACTTCGCCGCCGGCGCCCAGGACGGGTTCGAGAAGACGCTCGCCGAGGCGTACGCGCTCTACCAGTCCCGGCTCCAGCAGGCCAACGCCCTGGACTTCGACGACATCATCATGACCACCGTCAACCTGCTCCAGGCGTTCCCCGACGTCGCCGAGCACTACCGGCGCCGGTTCCGCCACGTGATGGTGGACGAGTACCAGGACACCAACCACGCCCAGTACACGCTCGTCCGTGAGCTTGTCGGCACCGCGAGCGAGGAGCCGGGCGCGGTCCAGCCCGCCGAGCTGTGCGTCGTCGGCGACGCCGACCAGTCGATCTACGCCTTCCGCGGCGCCACCATCCGCAACATCCTCCAGTTCGAGGAGGACTACCCGCAGGCGACGACGCTGCTGCTGGAGCAGAACTACCGCTCCACCCAGACCATCCTCACCGCCGCCAACGCGGTCATCGAGCGCAACGAGAACCGGCGCGCCAAGAACCTGTGGACCGAGTCCGGCGAGGGCGCCAAGATCGTCGGCTACGTGGCCGACACCGAGCACGACGAGGCGCAGTTCGTCGCCGAGGAGATCGACCGGCTCACCGACGCCGGCACCAGCCGCCCCGGTGACGTCGCGGTCTTCTACCGCACCAACGCCCAGTCCCGGGTCTTCGAGGAGATCTTCATCCGGGTCGGGCTGCCCTACAAGGTCGTCGGCGGCGTGCGCTTCTACGAGCGCCGCGAGGTCCGCGACGTCCTGGCCTACCTGCGGGTGCTCGCCAACCGCGAGGACACCGTCTCGCTGCGGCGCGTGCTCAACGTGCCGAAGCGCGGCATCGGCGACCGGGCCGAGGCGATGATCGAGGCGCTGGCGCTGCGGGAGAAGGTGTCGTTCGCCCAGGCGCTGCGCCGCGTGGACGAGGCGTACGGCATGGCCGCACGGTCCGCCAACGCCGTGAAACGGTTCAACGCGCTGCTGGAGGAGCTGGCCACGATCGCCGAGTCCGGCGCCGGCCCCGCCACCGTGCTGGAGGCCGTCCTGGAACGCACCGGCTACCTGGCCGAGCTCCAGGCCTCGACCGACCCGCAGGACGAGACCCGGGTGGAGAACCTCCAGGAGCTCGCCGCCGTGGCGCTGGAGTTCGAGGAGGCCCAGCCGGAGGACGAGCCGGGCACCCTCGCGGACTTCCTGGAACGGGTCTCGCTGGTCGCCGACTCCGACCAGATCCCCGACGACGAGGAGGGGACCGACGGCGTCATCACGCTGATGACGCTGCACACCGCCAAGGGCCTGGAGTTCCCCACGGTCTTCCTCACCGGCATGGAGGACGGCGTCTTCCCGCACATGCGGTCGCTGGGGAAGACGAAGGAGCTGGAGGAGGAGCGGCGCCTCGCCTACGTCGGCATCACGCGGGCCCGGGAGCGGCTGTACGTCACCCGCGCCACGGTCCGCAGCGCCTGGGGTCAGCCGCAGTACAACCCGCCGTCCCGGTTCCTGGAGGAGATCCCCGGCGTCCACCTCGACTGGCGCCGCACCGGCGGCACCGCGAGCGCACCGGCCCCCGGGCGCGGCGGGACGGCGGCGGGCGGCGCCTCGCGGAACCGGCTGACCCGCGGCGCCTCCGGGTTCGCGACCGGCCGGGTCAAGGACCGCGAGGTCGTCGCCCTGGCGCCGGGCGACCGCGTCACGCACGACACCTTCGGACTGGGCACCGTCGTCGCGGTCGAGGGCAGCGGCGACCGGGCGCAGGCCACCGTCGACTTCGGCGGCGAGAGCCCCAAGCGGCTGCTGCTGCGGTACGCGCCGGTCGAGAAGCTCTGACGGTTGGCGGTTGGCGGTTGGCGGTTGGCGGTTGGCGGTCAGCGCTTCGCGGTCGGGCGGCGGGTGTGCGGCGTCGGGCGTGGACGGTCGGTTCCCGGCCGCCCCTGCCGCGACCTGCGGCGATGTCCGTGACCTGACGCC
The DNA here is from genome assembly GCF_012033735.1 of Streptomyces lonarensis. GTDB lineage: Bacteria > Actinomycetota > Actinomycetes > Streptomycetales > Streptomycetaceae > Streptomyces > Streptomyces lonarensis. The sequence goes on from NZ_JAAVJD010000166.1 coordinate 10,470, forward strand.
GTGACGGATGTCGCCGTCGTGTCACAGTGCCGACAAACAGCTTGTCGTGCCGGTCCGCCACGCGGTTAGCTTCCCTTGCGCAGCGGGACCATCTGCGCTTTCACCGCATCACAGCGCGCGGGTACCGCACGCAGGGGGAGACCACGATGAGCCAGCCCTGGCAGCAGCAGCCGACCGGCGACGGCGGGCCCGGCCCGCAGCAGGGACAGCCCGCACCTGCGCAGCCGCAGGGCTTCGGCGCGCCGCACACCCCGCCCCCCGGCTTCGCCGCGCCGCCCGTACCCCAGCAGCCGGCGTACGGCGCCCCCGCGGGGGCGCCCCCGCAGCAGGCACCGGGCGGTTACGGCCAGCCGGCGCCCGCGGGCTACGGAGGACAGCCCGGCGCCCAGCCCGGCGCCGTGGGCGGGCAGCAGGGCGGCTACGGCTACCCTGCGCCGGGAGGCGCCCCCGGGCAGGCCCCCGGCGGCGAGGAGGAGAAGTCCTCCGGCCCGCCGCAGAACCTCTGGTTCGCGCTGGGCGCCGCGCTGGTCGCCACCGTGATCTGCATCTTCGCCTACGGTGCCCTCTTCAACGCCATGACCGACCTGGAGGCGGGGGAGACCCGCCAGATCGGCTACGTCTCGCTGCTGGTGGGCGTCATCGTCGGCGCGGGCCCCGCCTTCCTCGCCAAGCGCAACTGGGTCGCCTACGGCGCGGGTGTGCTGCTGGCCGGGGTGGCGATCTACCTCGGCACCATCTTCGGCCTCGCCATGGTCGCCAACGAGCTCCAGACGCTGATGCTCGGCTCCGGTGACGGCGCGATGAGCCTCTTCTTCGGCGACATGGGCGAACTGATCGAGCTGTGGAACGAGGGCGCCGAGCCCATGGACTGGGTCTTCATGGCCTTCGCCCCGCTGGGAGCCGTCATCGTCGCCCAGGGCGTGCTCAAGCGCGAGAAGCAGGGCTGACAGCCGGCACACCTCAGCGCCGGGGCCGCACCCCGGCGTAAGACGCACCGCGGCGCGGCGCGGCGACCGGAGTACCCCCGGTC
>NZ_JAAVJD010000167.1 GCF_012033735.1 Streptomyces lonarensis
CGTGGACCGGCTCGGGGCGTTCCCGACGGTCGGCGACCGCCTGGACCTGGAGCTTCCGGGTGACGGCGGACGGCTGGAGATCGAGGTGCTGGCGATGGACCGGCGGCGGGGCACGGACCGGGCGCCGACCGGCTCCGCGGGCCGGTCGACCGCCGACCGGCGGCGGGCCGGGGCGGTGTCGGCGGCTGCCGGTACGGTCTGGGCATGGCACGTAAAGCAGACCGCCCCAGCTACCGGTGCAGCGAGTGCGGTTGGACCACCGTCAAGTGGCTCGGCCGCTGCTCCGAGTGCCAGGCCTGGGGCACCGTCGAGGAGGTCGGCGGCGGCACGGCGGCGGTCCGTACCACGGCGGCGACCCGTGTGGCGAAGCCCGCCGTACCGATCGGGCAGGTCGACACCCGCCGCGCGTCGGCGCGTTCCACCGGGGTGCCCGAGCTGGACCGGGTACTCGGCGGCGGTCTGGTGCCGGGGGCGGTGGTGCTGCTGGCGGGCGAGCCGGGCGTCGGCAAGTCCACCCTGCTGCTGGACGTCGCCGCCAAGGCGGCCTCGGCGCAGACCCCCACCCTGTATGTCACCGGTGAGGAGTCCGCGGGCCAGGTGCGGCTGCGGGCGGACCGCATCAACGCGATCGACGACCACCTGTACCTCGCGGCCGAGACCGATCTCTCCGCCGTGCTGGGCCAGTTGGACGTGGTGAAGCCGGCGCTGCTGGTGATGGACTCGGTGCAGACGGTCGCCTCGCCGGAGCTGGACGGCGCGCCGGGCGGTGTGGCGCAGGTCCGCGAGGTCGCCGCCGCGCTGATCCGCGAGTCCAAGGAGCGCGGCATGGCCACGCTGCTGGTGGGCCACGTCACCAAGGACGGCTCGATCGCGGGCCCGCGGCTGCTGGAGCACCTGGTCGACGTGGTGCTGCACTTCGAGGGCGACCGCCACAACCGGCTGCGACTGGTCCGGGGGGTGAAGAACCGCTACGGCGCCACCGACGAGGTCGGCTGCTTCGAACTGCACGACGCCGGGATCACCTCGCTCGCCGACCCGTCCGGGCTGTTCCTGACGCGCCGCTCCGAGCCGGTGCCGGGGACCTGCCTCACGGTGGCGCTGGAGGGGCGGCGGCCGCTGGTCGCGGAGGTGCAGTCGCTGACGGTGGACAGCCAGATCCCGTCGCCGCGGCGCACCACCTCCGGCCTGGAGACCTCCCGGGTGTCGATGATGCTGGCGGTGCTGGAGCAGCGCGGCCGGATCACCGCCCTGGGCAAGAACGACATCTACACGGCCACGGTCGGCGGGGTGCGGCTGACGGAGCCGGCCGCCGACCTCGCGGTGGCGCTGGCGCTGGCCAGCGCGGCGAGCGACGTGCCGCTGCCGAAGAACCTGGTGGCGGTGGGCGAGGTGGGGTTGGCCGGCGAGGTGCGGCGCGTGACGGGGGTGCAGCGGCGGCTCGCCGAGGCGGCCCGGTTGGGGTTCACCCACGCCCTGGCCCCCGCGGACTCCGGCGAGACGCCGCCCGGCATGCGGGTGCTGGAGGTGGCGGACATCGGGGAGGCGCTGCGGGTGCTGCCGACCGGCCGCGGCGCGGCCCGCGCGGCGCGTGGCGGGACCGGGCGGCGGGAGTCTGGGCAGGCCGAGGAATCGCGCCGGTAGACTCCTGTCGCACTGAACGAGATGACCGGAGGAGTGCATGGCAGGCAGCGACCGGCCGGCAGGACCGGTGCGATCCGGTGCGGAGGGGCTGCTGCGTTCGTCGCTGAGCGCCGTCGCACCGGGCACCCAGCTGCGTGACGGCCTGGAGCGTGTCCTCCGGGGCAACACGGGCGGGCTCATCCTGCTCGGCTTCGACGAGACCGTGGAGACGCTGTGCTCCGGCGGTTTCGTCCTCGATGTGGAGTTCACCGCGACGCGGCTGCGCGAGCTGTGCAAGCTCGACGGCGCGGTGGTGATCGATCCGGTGACGGCGAAGATCGTGCGGGCGGGCGTGCAGTTGGTGCCCGACTCCTCGATCCCGACGGAGGAGACCGGCACCCGGCACCGCACGGCGCAGCGCGTCTCGATCCAGACCGGCTTCCCCGTGGTGTCGGTCAGCCAGTCGATGCGGCTGATCGCCCTCTACCTGGAGGGTCAGCGGCGCGTCCTGGAGGACTCGGGCGCCATCCTCTCCCGCGCCAACCAGGCGCTGGCGACGCTGGAGCGGTACAAGCTGCGGCTGGACGAGGTCGCGGGCACGCTCTCCGCCCTGGAGATCGAGGACCTGGTCACCGTCCGGGACGTCGCGGCGGTGGCGCAGCGGCTGGAGATGGTCCGCCGCATCGCCACGGAGATCGCCGAGTACGTGGTCGAGCTGGGCACGGACGGGCGGCTGCTCTCCCTCCAGCTCGACGAGCTGATCGCGGGCGTGGAGCCGGAGCGGCAGCTGATCGTCCGCGACTACCTTCCCGAGACCGGGGGGAAACGGTCCCGCAAGGTCTCCGCGGCCCTCGCCGACCTGGACGCGCTGACGCACCCGGGGCTGCTGGAGCTGACGATGGTGGCGCGGGCGCTCGGCTACGGCTCGTCGCCGGAGACGCTGGACAGCGCGGTCTCGCCGCGCGGCTTCCGGCTGCTGGCCAAGGTGCCGCGGCTGCCGGGGACCGTCATCGACCGGCTGGTCGACCACTTCGGCGGGCTGCAGAAGCTTCTCGCGGCCAGCGTGGACGATCTCCAGGCGGTGGACGGCGTCGGGGAGACCCGGGCCCGCTCGGTGCGGGAGGGGCTGTCGCGGCTCGCGGAGTCCTCGATCCTGGAGCGGTACGTCTGACGACGGCGCCGCGCGCAGCCGCGGCGGTCCGACCGGCGGGGGCCGGGTGCTCACGGCAGCTCTGCGCCGCGGGCACCCGGCCCCCGCCGTCGTGTCCGACGGATTCGCCGAAGTAGCGCCCCCGGCTCGCCCGTGGAAGCCCCCTGCCCGAGCCCGGGAGGGCGTCTGGGCGGACGCCGGGCCATACCGTGGCGGGGTGGTCCACCGTCGGCCCACGAGGCCGGCAGCTGCCCGCCCCCACCCCCGGCACACCCCGCCTGACCTGGTCTTTTACCGCACCTGCTCCTAGGATCGAGCACGGTGGAAGGAGGCCGGATGGACCGGACCGTACGGACCGTCGAGGATGTCTTCGCGCTCCTGGACGGGCTCTTCGCCTCCCGGCCGGAGACCGGCCGGGAGGCAACGGGCGACGGCAGGGACTTCTGGGACAGCTTCTACACCGACCGGTCCCGACCGGTCCCGTTCTTCGTGGCGAAGCCGGACGAGAACCTGGCCGCCCACCTCGACCGAGGGCTGATCACGCCGGGCCGCGCCCTGGACCTGGGGTGCGGCGCGGGACGCAACGCCCTGTACCTCGCGTCGCACGGATTCGAGGTGGACGCGGTGGACCTCTCCCCCGTGGCGGTCGCCTGGGCCGAGGAGCGGGCGCGCCGTGCCGACGTCACCGTCCGCCTGCTGTGCGGTGACGCCTTCACCCTTCCGGCCACCGCGCTGAGCGGCCCCTACGACCTGGTGGTCGATTCGGGCTTCTTCCACCACCTGCCGCCGCACCGCCGCGTCAGCTACCTGGCTCTTCTCGACCGGGTCCTCGCCCCCGGCGGCCACCTCGCGCTCACCGGCTTCGCCGCCGGGGAGCAGGGGATGGGGTCGGAACTCGGCGACGCGGACATCTACCGCGAACGTGACCTGCGGGGCGGCCTGGCCTACTCACCGGATTCGCTGCGACGGATCTTCTCCGACCTGACGGAGGTGGAACTGCGGCGCATGCGGCAGGAACCGGCCGGGTCGGCGCTGTTCGGCGAGGGTTTCCTGTGGGCCGCGTTGTTCCGCCGGGGCGCGGCACCGGCGGAGCACACCCCATCATAGCCTCCGTCCGGGCTCGCCCGGGCGCTCTCCGGGCTCTCTTCGACGTCGTTGTGCCGCCGGACGACGTGGCGACGACGGCTAGCGCCGCACCGCGGCTCGGCGCGGGCTCGGCGCGAGCCGAACGGTGTCCGACCGGTGCTAGTCCTCGTCCATGCGGAAGGTCGTGCGGATGACGTCGAACCCGTCGAGGCTCGCTTCCGCCAGGTAGGTCCCGGTGGGGGCCGTCGACTGGGCCGGGCCCTCGCAGGCGTCGCTGCTGGAGTAGCGGCCGTCCCACTCCACGACGTGGTTGACGCCGTCGCCGGCGGGGACCTCGCGCAGGAGGGCTCCGGCGCCGGTCGGGCAGTGGGCGGAGGTCCAGACGTTGTCGTCGTCGGTGGTGAGCCGGACGGTCAGTGCCTCGTGGCCGACGTCGACCCGGCAGGGCGAGCCGGACTCGTTGCGGACCGTGAGCCGGATCTTCGGCTTCTCGCCGGGGGCGTAGGCGTTGGCGTCGCTGCGCAGGGAGGCGGTGACGCCGTCGATGCCGGCGCAGTCCGCCAGGTTGGCGACGCCGGCGGCGTCGGCTCCCTCGCCGTCCACCCCGCCGTTGGCGGCGTCGGTGTCGCCCGTGCCCTGGCCGCTGCTGCCGCCGTCCTCGCCGGTGCCCTCCTCGCCGGCGTCGTCGGAACCGCCACCGGAACCGCCGCCCGCGCCGCCGGTCTCCTCGGAGTCCTCGTCGCCGCTGTCGGAGTCGTCGTCCTCGGAGTCGTCGCCACCGCCGCCACCCGGGCGCTGGTCGATGTGGTCGTCGGTGTCCGTGTCACCCGGGGTGATCGACGGCACCGGTCCCCCGCCCGCGCCGTCGTCGCTCGATCCGCTGGCGGGGCCGGACCCGAGGCCGCGTATCGCGACCCAGGACATCACCGCCAGCAGGACCAACACGAGCAGCACAACTACCCTTCGCCGCCAGTAGATCGAGGAAGGGAGCGGGCCGATCGGATTGCGCAGAGATCCCACGCGCAAACTCTACGACGCCGGGCCGTAGATGAAGCGTTCGACCACCGCGTGCCGCGCGTCGATCGCGGGCAATGTGCGCGCCGTCGTGCAGGGGCGCGCCCGCCGTCACTCCGTGCGCCTGCCCACCCTCCTTTCGGGGCCCGTCGCGCGCCACCCGGCGCGGGCCGTTCACCACTGCGGCGCGAACGTGCCAGGATCGGTGTGCCATGACTGCGATGAGTACCAGCCCCGTGGAAACCGTCCCCAGTGCCGGTGACACCGTTCCCGGCCCCCGACCCGCCGACCTGCACGCGCCGGTCATCGACTGGTTCGGCGAGAACGCCCGCGACCTGCCCTGGCGCCGCCCGGAGGCCGGCGCGTGGGGCGTCATGGTCAGCGAGTTCATGCTCCAGCAGACACCCGTCAGCCGTGTGCTCCCGATCTACGAGGAGTGGATGCGCCGCTGGCCGACCCCCGGCGACCTCGCCGCCGAGTCGACCGGCGAGGCGGTCCGCGCCTGGGGCCGTCTCGGCTACCCGCGCCGCGCCCTCCGGCTGCACGCGGCGGCCGCCGCCATAGCGGAACGGTACGAGGGCCAGGTCCCCGCCGACCACCACCTGCTGCTGGCGCTGCCCGGCGTCGGCGAGTACACCGCCGCGGCGGTCGCGTCGTTCGCCTACGGCCAGCGCCACGCGGTCCTCGACACCAACGTGCGGCGGGTCTTCGCCCGCGCGGCGGGCGGCAGCCAGTACCCGCCCAACGCCACCACCGCCGCCGAACGGCGGCTGGCCCGGGCGATGCTGCCGGAGGAGCCGGCCACCGCCGCCCGGTGGGCCGCCGCCACGATGGAACTCGGCGCCCTGGTCTGCACCGCCCGCAAGCCCGACTGCTCGGCCTGCCCGATCGCGGACCAGTGCGCCTGGCGCCGTGCGGGGACCCCGGCGCACGACGGCCCGGAGCGGCGCGGCCAGACCTATGCCGGCACCGACCGCCAGGTCCGCGGCAAGCTGCTGGCCGTGCTGCGGGAGTCGGTCGACCCCGTCAGCCGGGCCACGCTGGACCAGGTGTGGAACAAGCCGGAGCAGCGCAACCGGGCGCTGCGGGGGCTGCTGACCGACGGCCTGGTCGAGCGGCTGCCCGACGGCACCTACCGGCTTCCCGGCGCCTGACGCCGGGCCGGTCGCACCGCGCCACGCCGCCGTCCTGGCCTCCCGGCCGGTACGGCGGCGTGGTCGATCGTCGCCCTGGGCCCGCGCGGCCCGGGGCGGCCCTGCTCAGCGGCTGCCGGGCGCGGAGATGGTCCACACCATGGCCGCGTCGCTCTCGCGGTCGCCGCCCGCCGAGCGGTAGGTCCGCAGCGCGGGCTCGTTGTCCGTCTCCAGTGGGACCCACATCCCGCCGCATCCCCGCTCCCGCGCGGTGCGCAGCATCTCCCGCACCAGCACCGTCCCGACGCCCCGCCGCCGGTGCTCCTCGTCCACCCCGAGTTCGTAGAGCAGCATCTCGGTGCCCTTGTCGGGGTGGGTGATCTCCATGCCGCTGACCATCCCCACCGGGGTGTTGTCCGCGTAGGCGAACAGCAGGTGGTGGGTGGGCTCGGCGACGAACCGCTCGGCCCACGCGGCGCGCACCGGGCCGTCGAACAGCGCCGACGCGGCCATGATCTCCTCCTCGGAGGCCGCCGCCCGCACCTCGACCTCGGCACCGGCCCGCGTGGTGGGCCACGGGTCCCTCTCCAGCTGCATCTCGGCCCGTAGCGCCTCTACCTCGACCATCGCGTCGCCTCCGTGTCCGCCGTCGGTGCTTTCCGCCTGTCCCTGCCAGCGTAGGGGCGGATCGCGCGGCGCGGCGCGGTCGCGGGCCGCCCCGCGCGCCACAACGCCCGCGGGTGACGGCCCGGTTGCCCTAGGCTCAACGCTCGCGGGGGTGGACGGGCCGGGAGGGGGCCGGATGGACGGCGGAATGGTCGGACTGCGGCTGGCGTCGGCGGTGGCGGTACCACTGCTGAAGAAGCTGGTGCGGCGGGGCGAGCCGGGGGCGGGGCTGGCCGAGGGGCCGGTGCGGATCGGTTCGCTGCTGGTGGTCGGGCCGGAGCGGGACGCGGTGCGCGCCGGCGAGCTGCGCAAGCCGGTGGCGGAGCTGGTGGACCGCGCCGCCCGTGCTGCCGGGCCGCACGAGGCGCCGGACGCGGAGGTCCGCGCGGAGCTGACCGAGGCGCTGCTGCGGTCACTGGCGGCGCTGGGCGAGCTGGAGATGGACGACGTGCAGGCCGTCTCGCTCGGGCCGGAGGAACTGGCACGGCGGGTGCGGCGGCCGGCGGACCTCTCGGCGGCGGCCTACGCGCTGTACGAACCGGTGCTGCTCGCGGTCTGCACCCACCTGGTCGACCACTTCACGCGACGCTCGACCTTCGTCGCCCGCACCCTGGTGGAGCAGACCCGCCAGGCGCGGGCGCTGGTCGAGCGGCTCGACATCCTCGCCGAACGGCTGCCGTCGCGGACCGCCGCGGACGCCGCGTTCGAGGAGCGCTACGCCCGCTGGGTCATCGACACCCACGACCACGTCACCATCCACGGCATCGACGTGGGCGACCGCTGGCCGCTGGACGACGCCTACCTGAGCCTGGAGACCACCACCACCGGGCACGACCACGGCGGGGGCGAGGGCGACCTGGGCGGGCCGCGCGCCGCACCGCAGCGGGCGGAGACGGCACTGCGCGACCTGGACCGGGCGCTGCTGCGGGGCGGCGCAGGCTCCGGCAAGACCACGCTGGTGCAGTGGCTGGCCGTCCTCGCGGCCCGGCAGCGGGGCGGCGCCGGGGCGCTGGACCTCCGGCTCGCGGGGCGGGTGCCGCTGGTGCTGCCGCTCCGGCGGCTGACCCGGCGGGGCGCGTCGCTCCCCCGCCCGGTCGACATCCCGGCGGCGATCGACTGCCCGCACTCCCCGCCGGAGGGCTGGGTGGAACGGGTGCTGAACGCCGGGCGCGGACTGCTGCTGGTCGACGGGATCGACGAGGTGCCGGAGAGCGAACGCGGTGACGTGCGCCAGTGGCTGGTGTCGCTGGTGCGCGCGTTCCCGGGCTGTCTGTGGCTGGTGACCGCCCGGCCCTCGGCGGTCCGGCACGACTGGCTGGCCGACGTCGGGTTCGGCGACCTGTCGCTGGCGCCGATGAGCGGCACCGACACCGAGACGTTCGTCCGGCGCTGGCACACCGCGGCACGGCTGCCCGAGCAGTCCGCGGGAGATCTCCTCGACGAGCTGCACCGCCGCCCCGACCTCTCCCGGCTCGCGACCAACCCGCTGATGTGCGGGCTGATCTGCGCCCTTCACCACACCCGCCACGGCTACCTGCCGCGCGGCCGCGAGGCGCTGTACCAGGCGGCGTTGCAGATGCTGCTGGAACGCCGCGACCAGGAGCGGCGGGTACGGGCGGGGATCGAACTGGACGCCGCCACCCAGATCCTGCTGCTGCAACGGCTGGCGTACTGGCTGATCCGGAACGAGCGGGCGGAGATGGAACGCGAGGACGCCGTCGACGTGCTCGCCGACGCGCTGCCCGGGATGCCCGCACTCGCGGACACGGCGGAGGCGCCGCAGCTCTACCGCTTCCTGCTGGAACGCTCAGGGCTGCTCCGTGAACCCGCCGACGGCGTGGTCGACTTCGTCCACCGCACCTTTCAGGACTTCCTCGCCGCCAAGGCCGCCATCGAGGCGCGGGACATCCCGTGGCTGGTGCGGCAGGCGCACAAGGACCAGTTCGAGGACGTCATCCGCATGGCCGTCGCCCACGGCCGCCCGGCAGAACGCGACCGGCTGCTGCGGCAGTTGGTCAAGCGCGGCGACACCGTGCAGCGCCACCGCATCCGGCTGCACCTGTTGGCCGTCGCCTGCCTGGAGCACGCGGCGGAGCTCTCCCCGGAGGTACGCGACCTGGTCCGTGAACGCGCCCGGCAGTACGTGCCGCCGCGCTGCAAGGAGGAAGCGGAGGCACTCGCCCAGGCCGGCCCGATCATCCTCGACCTGCTGCCGGGACCGGAGGGGCTGACTGAGGAGGAGCAGGTGGCCACGGTGCAAACGGTGACCTCGCTCGGCGGAACCGATCACGCACTGTCCGTCCTTCGCCGGCATCGCGCGACGCCGGCGGTCGCTCAACAACTTGCCTTTGCGTGGCACCTCTTCGACTCCGACCGCTACTACGAGGACGTGGTCAAGCACTTGCCCCCCTCTGGTCTCACTTGGTGGAGCAAGAACAGGCGGATGGGAGAACTATCCGCTGGTCTGTCCGGCACCCGAGGCATGACAGATCTGTCCTACATCGCGCCGCACCAGATCGCCGCGTTCCTCAACGAGCATGCTGTCGATGCCCTCGATCTCCGAGGCACGGAAGGTGTTTCGCTGAGATCGTTGCGCGGCGCCACCTCACTCACAACACTGTTTCTCTGCGAGCGGTCGTCACTCCTAGACTTCGAGACCCTGAGGGATCTCAACCTCGACACCCTGTTCATGGAGCAGTTGGGCACAGGTCGCTTCACTGAGCAAGTCTTCACTGGGTTGCCTGGGCTCACCGAGCTAACCCAGTTGCTGTTCGCAAACGATGTGCCCCTCCGGTCACTAGACGAACTGCCTACGCCATCGAAACTGCACACTCTCAGACTGCCGGATAACCCGCCGCACCTGTGCGGCATCGAAGCGCTGGCAGGCCTTGGCAGCCTGATCATGTGGGGGATGGAACGAACCCTGACTTCCGACGAGCTTCGGGCGGTAGCATCTCTCCCTCGCCTCGACTACCTCAGCCTGAGCATTCGCGAAGTGCTCACGTTCGCCCAGGAGGGCCTGAGCCTTCCCACCGTGAAGCGAGCCAGTCTGCTGAAGCGCATGGACAGTGCACCCGCAGCCAACGTGTCCGCCGTGGCAGAGGTGTTTCCGCAGCTCGAGTCTCTGCACTTCGGCTACGGCCTCTACCCCGAGGACCTGAGCCCGCTGCGCGACCTGCCCCGCCTCCGCTCGGTGCGCTGCTCCGCGCCCCACCCCGGCACGGGGTTGCCCGAGGGGGTGGAGTTCTCCGCGCCGCCGGCGCCGCGCTACTGAGGGGGCGGGGTGTCGCGGTGGCTGAGGACGTTGACGACCTTGCCGTTGGGGTCGCGGACGAAGAAGCGGCGGACGCCCCACTCCTCGTCGCGGAGGTCGCGGACGATCTCGGCGCCGGAGTCCCGCACGGCGGCGTGGACGGCGTCCACGTCCGCGACCTCGACGGAGATGTCGGCGGCGACGGGGGCGGTGCGGTCCTCGGTGCCGAAGGTGATCTGTGCGGTGGGGTTGCTGGGTGAGGCCATGGTCATGACCCAGCCGAGGTCCATGACCGGCTCCAGGCCGAGCCGCCGGTAGAAGGTGCGGGAGGCGGCCATCCCCTCGGGGGTGGTCGGGATGTCGGGCACCACGCGGCGCACGGTCATGGGCGGTCCTCCGAGCGGTGGGGCCGGGGCGGGGCGTGCTCGGTCAGGATCGCCGTCCGCGCCCGCTGCGGGAACGCCGACACCCCGCGCGGGGATCGAACGGCGCGCGGCGTCACCGGGTCGGAGCCGTCCGGCAGGGACCGCGCCGCCGCCCGGCCGGTCAGGCGTCGGCGGCCCGGCGGGCGTGGCAGCCGAGGAGGTGGTCGTCGACCAGGCCGCAGGCCTGCATCAGCGCGTAGGCGGTGGTGGGTCCGACGAAGCGGACGCCCCGGCCCTTGAGCGCCTTGGCGAGGTCGAAGGACTCCCGGGTGGTCGCCGGCACATCCCCGAGGTGCTCGGGCGCGGGCCGGGGTGCCGGTGCGTGCGACCAGATCAGCTCGGTCAGTTCGTTCGGCGCCCAGCCTGCCAGCACCCGGGCGTTGGCGAGGGTGGCGGCGACCTTGGCGCGGTTGCGGATGATGCCGGGGTCGGCGAGCAGCCGGGTCTCGTCCTCGTCGGTGAAGCGGGCGACCTCGGCGATGCGGAAGCCGTGGAAGGCGGTGCGGAAGCCCTCCCGGCGCCGCAGGATGGTGAGCCAGGACAGCCCGGACTGGAACGCTTCGAGCGTGAGGCGTTCGAACAGCGCGTCATCGCCGCGTACCGGGCGACCCCACTCCTCGTCGTGGTACGTACGGTAGTCGGCGTGGGGCCCGGCGCCCCAGGGGCAGCGGCGTAGGCCGTCGGCTCCGGTCACGGGACCCTGGAGGTCCGCCGCCACGGGCTGCGCCGGCTCCGCGGCGCGGGGGCCCGTTGTGGTGATGTCGTCCATAACGGGAAGTGTGCCCCACCCGTACGACATCGGGGCCTCCCGGGCACGTCCCCGTTCAGGGGACCTCGCGCAGGTAGAGCGCGCCGCAGGTGTGGCACATCATCGACGGTTCGGCGCCCCAGTCGCCGTCGGGGCGACTCGCGGCGTCGGCGCGCAGGACCTTCCCGCACATCGCGGTGGAGACGCCCGCGCGGACCATGTGCCAGCTGCGCACACGGTCCGGGTCCTCCTCGGTGTACTCCGCACGCATGGTGTGTTCCATGAGGGCACCACCCTGGGGTCGGCCGGCCGGTGGGTCTGCCGTTCCATGGTGCGGGGCCGCCCGGCGGCCCGCCCCCCCCGCTGG
>NZ_JAAVJD010000168.1 GCF_012033735.1 Streptomyces lonarensis
TCACCCGCCCGAAGGGGGTTCGTGATGTCGAGGTCGGAGCCATGCGTACCACGCTACTCGCAGCGCACCGCAGTGTGCGGCATCGGGGCGGGGAAGACACGGAGTCCGGCACTGCCTGCTCCCCCGCTCCACCCCGCGCCCCGTCCGCACCGCCGCCCGGCGGATCGCCGCCCGGCGGAGCCCGCACCACACCCCGCGCCGGCTCGCCCCGACGGCGGCCCCCGGGCGTGTGAGCCCGCCGCGACCTGGGCAGATGATCACCAGCCGTGTGATCACCCGGCGCGCCGGCGGCCCGGGCACGATCAGTGCCGTCCGAGGACGCGCCCGGTAGCGTGGAGACCGACAGCCGACAGACCGACAGGGTGGTGGAGACGATGCTCCTCTCAGGGTTCAACTGGCTGCTCAGCCTGCTCTTTCTCGCACTGCTGGTGATGAGCATCTTCGCCTTCGTGCACGCAGCGCTGCAGCGCGAGGACGCGTTCCGCGCCGTGGACAAGCAGACCAAGCCCTTCTGGCTGATCATCCTCGGCATCTCCGTCGCGGTGCAGCTGTTCGCCCCCATGCTGCTGCTGATTCTGGTCGGCGTGATCGCCTCGATCGTCTACATCGTGGACGTACGGCCCGCCGTGCAGGGCGTCAGCCGGGGCGGACGCGGCGGCAACAGCGGCTGGAGCAGCAGTGACGGCCCGTACGGGCCGTACAACGGCGGGCGCTGAGCCGCCGTCGGTCTCCGTCGGCGCCCCACCGGCGGTGACATCGTGCGCCCGCGGCGACACCCGGCGTGTCCGCCACGCCGGACCGGCCGGGCGGCGCGCCCGGGACACCCGTGGTTCTCCGGCCATTCCCGCCGGGGCGCCGCCCCCGGAGGAGACCGAAGCGAGACCGACCGGACACCCGATGGGGTTAGCCGTGGCCGGAATGTGCCTTTAGCATCATCGGGTACAACTTCCGATGAACCGCAGAGGACAGCCCAGTGCGCTTTCGCCTGACGCCGCGGGAGACGAACTTCTACGATCTCTTCGCCACCGCGGCGGACAACATCCTCTCCGGCTCCAAGCTCCTCCAGGAACTCCTGGGCGCCGACAGCGAGGGCCGCGCGGAACTGGCGGACCGCATGCGCGCCGCCGAGCACGCGGGAGACGACACCACCCACGCGATCTTCCACGAACTCAACTCGACGTTCGTGACCCCGTTCGACCGCGAGGACATCTATCGGCTGGCGTCCTGCCTGGACGACATCATGGACTTCATGGAAGAGGCCGTCGACCTCGTCGTCCTCTACCGGGTCGAGGAACTCCCCCAGGGCGTGGAGCAGCAGATCGAGGTGATCTGCCGGGCGGCCGAACTGACCGCCGAGGCCATGCCGCAGCTGCGCACCATGGAGAACCTCACCGAGTACTGGATCGAGGTCAACCGGCTGGAGAACCAGGCCGACCGGGTGCACCGGAAGCTGCTGGCCCACCTCTTCGACGGCTCCTACGACGCGATAGAGGTCATGAAGCTCAAGCAGATCGTGGACGTGCTGGAGGAGGCCGCCGACGCGTTCGAGCGGGTGGCCAACACCGTGGAGTCGATCGCCGTCAAGGAGTCCTGACACCTTGGACACGCTCGCCCTGGTGGTCGTGGTCAGTGCCGTGCTGTTCTACACCGGCGTCAACGGCTTCCGCGACTCGGCGGACGCGATCGCGACCTCCGTCTCGGCGCGGGCGCTGACCCCCAGGGTCGCCGTAGCGCTCGCGGCGCTGATGAACCTGGCCGGGGCGTTCCTCGGCACCACCGTCGCGCGGGTGGTCAGCGAGGACCTGGTGACGCCGCCGGAGGGCGGGCGCGGGCTGCTGATGCTGTTCGCCGCGGTCTGCGGCGCGCTGCTGTGGAGCGCCGCCGCCTGGTACCTGCGGCTGCCGTCCTCGTCCTCGCAGGCGCTGTTCGGCGGGCTGGTGGGTGCGGTCCTCGCCGGGGCGGGCGCCGTCCACTGGGGCGGGGTGCTGCTGAAGGTGGTGCTGCCGCTGCTGCTGGCGCCGCTGGTGGCGCTGGCCGTGGGCCGGCTGGTGGTGGCCGGGCTGATGTGGACGTTCCGCCGGGCGCAGCCGCACCGGGCGCAGCGGGGCTTCCGTGCCGCGCAGACGGTCTCCACGGCGGGCATGGCGCTGGGGCACGGGTTGCAGGACGCGCAGAAGACGATGGGCGTGGTGGTGCTGGCGCTGGTCGTCGCCGGGGAGGTGGAGGCAGGCTCCGGTGTCCCGCTGTGGACGCAGGCGGCGTGTGCGCTGATGCTGGCCGCCGGCACCTACGCCGGGGGCTGGCGGGTGGTGCGGGGGCTGGGCCGCCGGGTGTTCGCCGTCGACGCGCCGCGCGGCTTCGCCGCGGAGTCGTCGGCCGCCGCGGTCATGTTCACCTCGGCGTTCGTGCTCCACGCCCCGGTGCCGACCACCCACGTGGTGACGGGGTCGATCGTCGGGGCCGGCACCACGCGCCGGCGGACGGTGGCCCGCTGGGCCGTCGCGCGGACGATCGTGATCGGCTGGTCGGTGACGCTGCCCGCGGTGGCGGTCCTGGCGGCGGCGCTGTTCTTCGTGGGTGCCGTGCTGCTGCCGGTCTGACCGGTGCGGGCGGGCCGGCGGCGGCCCGGACGACCACGGCACCGCCCAACACCGCCGCGCACGCCTCCGCGCCCGTCACCGGGCGCAAGGCGCCGCCCGGTGACGGGCGCGGCGGGTGTCGCTGCGGGCGTGGTGGACGCCGGCCGGGCGCCCGTCCGGCTCAGCCGAAGCGGCCGGAGATGTAGTCCTCGGTGGCCTGCACCGACGGGTTGGAGAAGATCTTGTCGGTGGTGTCGATCTCGATCAGCTTCCCCGGCTGGCCGACCGCGGCCAGGTTGAAGAAGGCGGTGCGCTCGGAGACGCGGGCCGCCTGCTGCATGTTGTGGGTCACGATCACGATGGTGAACCGGGACTTGAGCTGGCTGATCAGGTCCTCGATCGCGAGGGTGGAGATCGGGTCCAGCGCGGAGCAGGGCTCGTCCATCAGCAGCACGTCCGGCTCGACGGCGGTGGCACGGGCGATGCACAGCCGCTGCTGCTGACCGCCGGAGAGCCCGGAGCCGGGCTTGTGCAGCCGGTCCTTGACCTCGTTCCAGAGGTTGGCGCCGCGGAGGTTCTTCTCGACGACCTCGTCCAGCTCGGCGCGGCTGAACTTGCCGTTCAGCTTCAGGCCGGCGACGACGTTGTCGTAGATGGACATGGTGGGGAACGGGTTGGGCCGCTGGAAGACCATGCCGATGTTGCGGCGGACCTGGACCGGGTCGACACCCGGGCCGTAGAGGTCCTCGTTGTCCAGCATCACCTGGCCCTCGACGCGGCCGCCGGGGGTCACCTCGTGCATCCGGTTCAGGGTGCGCAGGAAGGTGGACTTGCCGCAGCCGGAGGGGCCGATGAAGGCGGTGACCGACTTGGGCTGGACGTGCATCGAGATGCCCTCGATGGCGCGGTGGGTGCCGTAGAAGGCGGTCAGCCCGGTGACGTCGATGCGCTTGGCCATGGGTTCGTCGCTCGCTTTCTTCCGATGGCCTAGCGGCCGGTCTTCGGGGCCTTCCAGCGGGCGATGCCGCGGGCGACCAGGTTGAGGATCATGATGAAGGCGATCAGGACCAGCGCCGCGGCCCAGGCGCGGTCGTACGCCGCCTCGGTGCCGAAGGCCCACTGCTCGTAGACGAAGAGCGGCAGCGAGGACTGGGCGCCCTCGAACGGGTTGGCGTTGATCATGTTGCTGCCGAAGACCAGCAGGATGATCGGCGCGGTCTCACCGGCGATGCGGGCCAGCGCCAGCATGACGCCGGTGGTGATGCCGCCGATCGCGGTCGGCAGCACGACCTTGAGGATGGTGCGCCACTTCGGCACGCCCAGGGCGAGGGACGCCTCCCGCAGCTCGCCGGGGACGAGCTTCAGCATCTCCTCGGTGGAGCGGACCACGATCGGCATCATCAGGATGGACAGGGCCAGGGCGCCGGCGAAGCCGGAGTAGCCGAAGCCCAGCATCATGATCCACATGCTGAGGACGAAGAGGCCGGCCACGATCGACGGGATGCCGGTCATGACGTCCACGAAGAAGGTGATCGCCTTGGCGAGCCGGCCGCGCCCGTACTCCACCAGGTAGACGGCGGTGAGCAGGCCGATCGGGATCGCGATGACCGAGGCGAGCAGCACCTGCTGCACCGTGCCGAGCAGGGCGTGGTAGATACCGCCGCCCTCCTGCCAGGAGAGCACGCCGTTCATGGAGTGGGTGAGGAAGTACCAGCTGACCCCCGGGATGCCGCGGGCGATGGTCTCCCACAGCAGGGACGCCAGCGGCAGGATCGCCACGACGAAGCTGGTCCACACCAGGCTGGCCGCGAACCGGTCCACCGCCTGGCGCCGGCCCTCGACCACCGTGGTGACGGCGAAGGTGGCGGTCAGGTAGATGACGGCAGCTATCAGGCCCCACTGGATACGGGAGTCCAGGTCGCCCAGGACGCCGATCAGGATGCCGGCGCCCAGCGAGCCCGCGACCAGGGCGGCCGGCGCCCAGCGGGGCAGCCGCGGCTGCTGGAGGGTCGTGTTGCGCAGGACGGCGGTGGCGCCGGGCCGCTCGGACGGGCCCTCGGGCCCGGGTGCGGCACCGGAGCCGGCGGGTCGGCCGCCCGTGCTCTTCACGGTGTCCTTCACGGTGTCGCTCACGAGGTGAACTCCTTGCGACGGGCGATGATCAGGCGGGCGGCGCCGTTGACCAGCAGGGTGAGCAGGAAGAGCACCAGGCCGGAGGCGATCAGGGCGTCGCGGCCCATCGAGCCGGCCTCCTTGAACTGGCTGGCGATGTTCTGGGCGAAGGTGCCGCCGCCGGACTCCAGCAGGCTGATGTTGATCAGGAAGGCCGGGGAGAGCACGGTGGCGACCGCCATCGTCTCGCCCAGCGCACGGCCGAGACCGAGCATGGAGGCGCTGATGACGCCGGAGCGGCCGAAGGGCAGCACCGTCATCCGGATGACCTCCCACCGGGTGGCGCCCAGGGCGAGGGCGGCCTCCTCGTGGGCCTTCGGGGTCTGCTTGAAGATCTCGCGGGTGACGCTGGTGATGATCGGCAGGATCATGATCGCCAGCAGGATGCCCACGGTCATCAGCGACCGCGCCGGGGTGTTGTCGTAGGCGAAGATCCCGGTCCAGCCGAAGAACTGGTCGAGCCAGGAGTAGAGCCCCGTCATCTGCGGCACCAGGAACAGCGCGCCCCACAGGCCGTAGATGATGCTGGGCACCGCGGCGAGCAGGTCGACCACGTAGCCCAGCGTCCCGGCGACCCGGCGCGGCGCGTAGTGCGAGATGAACAGCGCGATGCCGACCGCCACCGGCACCGCCAGCACCATGGCGATCACGGAGCTGACGACGGTGCCGAAGAGCAGCACCGCGATGCCGAAGTACGGCGGGTTGGCGTTGGCGTCCCACTCGAAGGTGGTGAGGAAGTTGCCCTCGTTGGCCGAGATGGCCACGGCCGCCCTGATCGACAGGAAGACCGCGATGGCGGCCATGATCACGAGGAGCGTGATCCCGGCGCCCTTCGACAGGCCGCTGAAGATCCGGTCGCCCGGGCGCACGGCGGACGACCGCCGCGGCGCGGGCTCCAGGCCGCCGGGCGGCGAGGAGTCGGTCTGTATCGCAGGCATCTCGCAGGTCTTTCCGTCTCGGTGGCTCGGGGTCGGTCTGGGGGTTCCGGGTGGTCAGGCGGCGCGGGCCGCGGGGCGGCGCCCCGTCGCCGGGCGCGGCGCCCGGCTCGGCCGGGTCAGGACATCTCCTGGACCCGGTCGCGCACCTGGGTGATCACTTCCTCGGGGATGGCGGCGTAGTGGATGTCGGTGACGACCTCCTGGCCCTCCTCGCTCGCCGTCCAGGCGAGGAACGCCTTGGTGAGGTCGAGGGTGGCCGGGTTGTTGCCCCGGTCGCACACGATCTCGTAGGCGATCAGCACGATCGGGTAGGCGCCGTCCTCGCTGGTGGTGTAGTCGATCTCCATCGCCAGGTCGCCGTCCTCGCCGATGACGCGGCCGGCGGCGATGCCCGCGGAGGCGTTCTCGACGGTGGCGGCGACCGGCTCGGCCGCGCCGGTGTCCAGCACCACGGAGTCGATGCCGTTCTGGTAGGCGTAGGACAGCTCGAAGTAGCTGATCGCGCCGGCGTTCTGCTGCACCATGCCGACCAGGCCGGAGGAGCCGTCGGCCGACTGCCCGCCCTTGCCGCGCCACACCTTGTCCGGCGTGTACGGCCAGGCGTCGGGGGCGGCGGCGTGCAGGTAGGAGGTGAAGTTGTCGGTGGTGCCGGAGCCGTCGGAGCGCGAGAACGGCGTGATCGCCAGGTCCGGCAGCTCGGTGTCGGGGTTGAGCTCCTGGATCTTCGGGTCGTCCCAGCGGTTGATCCGCGAGTCGAAGATCTCGGCGAGGGTCTCCGCGTCCAGCACCAGGTCGTCGACGCCGGGGACGTTGTAGCCGACGGACACCGGGCCGGCGACCATCGGGAGGTGGATGGCGCGGCCGCCGTCGCGGCAGACCCGCTGCGACTCCTCGATCTCCGCGTCGGCGAGCAGCGAGTCCGAGCCACCGAAGGCGGTGGTGCCCTGGAGGAACTCCTGGATGCCCGCGCCGGAGCCGGTGGCCTTGTAGTTCACCTGACCGTTCTCGCAGTTGGTCTGGTACATGTTCACCCAGACCTCCATCGCGTTGGCCTGGGCGGTGGAGCCGGAGGCGAGGGCGGTGCCCTCGGGGCCGCACTCGACGGCGTCCGAGGTGAAGTCCATGGCGCCGGGGAGACCGGAGTTGTCGTCGGTCCCGCAGCTGGTGAGGAGCAGGACCCCGGCGGCGGTGGCCGCCCCCAGGCCGAGTGCACGTCGGCGCGGAGCGCTGGGCAGCTTCACGGTCGTTCGGTTCCTTCCCATCGGCGTCCGGGCACAAGGCGGACTCGGCCGCACACCTCGAACGTAGGGAGGGGAAGTGAATCGGCCGACCGAGGCAGATGAACGGAAGGTGAACCGGGTGCGGCGCCCTGGTGAGCGCTCCACGTCCGATCGCCCCCGGCAGTTACGGGAGCACGTTCCGTGAGTGTCCGGCGCGGGCCCGGTGGGTGAACAGTCATCTCGCGAGCAACGTTAAGGCCGTCCCCCCACTCCTGCCGCCCAGGGACATGCAGCCGGGCGGGGTCCTCGGCCGCCGTTCGATACGCTGATACCCAGATGGGGTATGGCTTGAAATGCCGTGGAGGAACGAGATGACCATCGCCCGAGAGACACCCGCGGACGACCCGGGCCCCGCCGCCCCGGCGGCTCCCCCGGTGCCCGGCGACGACGGCCACCCCCCGCTCCCGGCGGCCGCGCGCCCGGCGGAGTGCGGCGGGGAACACGGCAAGGACGGCACGGAGGACAGGGAGCACGGCGCGCCGCACACCGGCCACGGTTACAGCAAGAACAAGGACGCGCATCTCAAGCGGCTGCGCCGCATCGAGGGCCAGGTCCGCGGGCTGCACCGCATGGTCGAGGAGGACATCTACTGCATAGACATCCTCACCCAGGTCTCCGCCTCCACCAAGGCGCTGCAGTCCTTCGCACTGCAACTGCTGGAGGAGCACCTGCGGCACTGCGTCGCCCAAGCGGCGCGGGAGGGCGGGCCCGAGGCGGACGCGAAGGTCGCCGAGGCGACCGCCGCCATCGCGCGGCTGTTGCGGACCTGACCCGCCGGCGGGGGCCGGGCCCCGTCCGCCGCCGTGCGGCCGCGGGGCACGGCGGGTTCAGCGCTGGGAGCTGTCCGCCTGGTCGAGGACGACGGTTCCCGTCCAGATGTCCTGCTCCTCCGGTAGCCGGACCGCCACCACCGTGCCGAAGTCGTACAGCTCCGTCACCGACACCACCTCGACCGGTCCGGCGTCGCCGTCCGCGGCGAAGCTGAACTCGTGGCGCATCCGCCGCGGCGTGCCGCGCTCGTCGAGGTACACCTCGAACGGCACCGTCCCCACGGTGAAGGCGCCCACCGCCACCGCCAGCTGCCGCCGGCGGCCCTCGTCCCCGGCCGCCCGGGAGGCGGCCGCGATGTCCGTGACGCCGCTGTAGAGCCGGGCCTTCTCCCCCTCCAGGTCGACCTCTCCGTGGTACTCCGCGCTCCGCGCGCCCCGCAGCAGCTCGGCGGCGGTGACGGGGTCGGTGGCACCACCGGTGACCAGATTCCCGTCCGGCAGCGAGTCGACCTCCACCCGCACCCACTTGTCGGCGGGGACGCCCGCGCCGCGGTTGCGCATGTAGAGCAACCCCGGCACGAAGACCTCGGTGACCGGCTCGGCCCGCTCGGCCCCGGGGTCCTCCGGCAGCGTCACGCGCAGTTCACCGACGCCCGCCGTGTGGTCGAAGACACCCTCGCCCCGGATGGTGATGCGGGTGCCGCCGGAGGCCAGCTGGAGCGAGGTGGCGACCCGGGAGCCGGGGCCCGACGCCAGGGTGTCCGCGACGCCGCGGATGACGGCGAGCGCGTCGGCGGGCCGCTGGTCGCCGGGCACGCCGTCCAGCAGAGCTGCGTCGCCCGTGCCCACGCACCCGGACAGTCCGACCGCTCCGACCAGCACCAACGCCGCCACCCGTCGGGGCCGGCCGCCCCGCCCGGCCCGTCGGCACCGCCGGGAGACCGGCCACCCCGGACGGGCACGCGGCGCCCCGCGCCGCACCGCACTCATGGTCCGCCGACCCCCAACAGCCCGCTCGCGATTCATTGACCGCTTAACGAAGCCGCCGGTCGGACCGTCACGGGCCCGAACCTCCCGCACCGGCCGGGTGCTGGGTACCGTGGGACGCGTGTACGGCTACCGAGATGACGAGCGCACGACCGGCGCTCTACCGGACCACCGGATAGATCTCATCGAGCGCGGCCCGTTCCTGGCGCCCCGGTGCAGCTGCGGTTGGTCCGGGCCGGCTCGCAGATCCCGACCACTGGCGAGGGACGAGGCCGCGACGCACGTGCTGCACGGCGCCGGCCACCACCCCTGAGCCCCACTGTTTTTCACCCGTTCGGGGTAACACCGGGCACTGCTGTCCGGGAAAAACGGACCGGGGTGGCAGGCCCTGCGGCCGCCACCCCGGTCCGTCGTCCGCTCTCGCGGCCCTCCGGCCGCTCTCAGGCGGCCAGCCCCTTCTCCACCGGCCTGCGCCGGGGCCCCGCCGGGTCCTCGCCCCGCTCCGCCCCGACCGGGGGGCCCGGCGCGATCCAGCTCAGCCCGCGCGTCTCGCCGCACCAGCGCACCAGCGGCGCCAGCGCCCACACCGCGAGCGGCATCAGCAGCAGCGTCACCGCGGTGGCCAGGGCGATGCCGCCGACCACGTCACTGGGGTAGTGCACCCCGAGGGTGAGCCGCAGCACACCCTGGAGCAGGGCGATCGCCACGGCCACCAGCCCCAGCTTCCGGTGCACCAGCAGCAGGCCGACCGCGATGGCCATCGCGGCGGACGAATGGTCGGAGACGAAGGACCAGCCGCCCTTGCCCTCCAGCATGGGGACGATGTCGTCATGATCGAGGAACGGCCTCGGCCGGGCCACCAGGCCGCTGATCGGCTGGTTGAAGCCGTAGGCGACGGCCGCCGCGAGCGGCGCCCAGGCCACCATGGCCACCGCCTGGGGCGCGTCGGGGCGCCGACGGACCATCAGCCAGAGCAGCGGCACCATCAGCACCAGGGCGCCCGCCAGGCCGTACTCACCGAGGAACGTGACGACGCTCGCCGCCCAACCGTCCAGACCGTTGCCCCAGTCGTTGAAGATCCGGAGCAGTCTCACGTCGGGATCGGTCAGCTCGGCCACCCGCGCTCACCCTTTCAGCGTCGTGCGCGCCCGAGGGCGCCGATCGTCGTACGAGTCCCGCTCCCCCGGAAGCGGAACCTCCCGTACCTGCCCAGCTAACGCCCCCCGTCGCCGCCCGCGTTCCAGGCTCGACGGTGGTGGTGCTCAGGCGTTACCGAAGAGAGACGCGGAATCCGGTGGAACCGGGCGGGACCACCGAGGTGAACGGCGCACACCACCCGACCACTACCCAACGTCACTATACCGTCACCCTGCGACAGGGCGGGTCGCCCCGAAGTAGTCAGCGGTGTCTATGGGGTCGAAACGGATCACCGCCCCCGTGTACGGCGCGTCGATCATATAGCCGCCGCCGACGTAGATGCCGACGTGGTAGATCGAGCGCGAATCGTTCAGGTCATGGGCGAAGAAGACCAGGTCCCCCGGGAGGAGTTCGTCGCGGCCCGGATGCGGGCCCGCGTGCCACTGGTCGTTGGCGACCCGCGGCAGCTCGATGCCGACCTCCTCGTACGCCGCCTTGGTCAGCCCGGAGCAGTCGAACCGGCCGTTGTCCTCCGGCCCGCCGTCGCCGCCCCACAGGTACGGCGTGCCGAGCTGCTCCTGCGCGAAGTGAACGGCCGCCGCCGCGGCGTGCGAGGGGGGCAGCCGCGCGGGCTCCGCCTCGGCCGCCGGGGCGGTGAAGCTCTCCTCCGCCGTGCGGATGACCTGCACGTAATGCTGCGTCTCGTTGAACGGCGGCACCCCGCCGTACTGGATCACGGCGTAGGGGCCGGCGTTGTAGCCGGCCAGCATGTTGTCCACCGGGTCGCCCGGCACCCCCCGCAGCTGCGCCGCCAGCGAGCAGCTGTAGTTGGCGGACGACGGAATGGCGTCCTCCGGGTCCCAGACGTCGGCGACCCCGTCACCGTTGGCGTCCAGCCCATGGGTGGCCCAGGTCCCGGGGATGAACTGCGCGATGCCCTGCGCGTCCGCGTGGCTGCGCGCGGTCGCGTTCCACCCGCTCTCCTGCTGTATCTGCGCGGCGAGCAGGGCCGGGGAGAGCTCCGGGCAGAGGTTGCCCCAGGTCTGGACCAGGTCGACGTACTCGTCGGGAACCGAGTTCTGTTCGAGCCTGCCGTTGCCCCCGCCACCGCCGCCGAGCAGTCCGGCGGCGCTGCTGTAGACGCCGACCAGCAGCAGCGCCACGAAGAACGCCATCCCGCCGAGGCTGAACCCCAGCGTCAACAGCAGCTTCTTCACGCGCACGTCCCTCCCGCGCCCCGCCGCCGGGCCCGGCTCGGGCCCGCCCGGTGCCCGACGCTCCGTCAACTGTCGTGCCGCGCCGGGTCACTGACCCAGCGACGACCGCCGCACCCGGCGGGGGCTGCCGCCCGCACGTCCCGTGCGCGCTCCGGCACCCGCCGTCGTCCCAGCTTGCCGGAATCGCGCCGCCGCCGCCAGGGACCACCGCGGCGGGCGCACCGTGCGCGGGCGGGCCCCGCTGCCCCGCGACCGCCGCGGTCGCTCCCCCGGGCCGCAGAATGCTGACAGACCAGCAGATTCCGGCGGCCGTGCGCGCCCGGCCGTGCCGCGACGCCCCCGGCACGCGCCCCGGGACACCGGCGGTGCCCCGCCG
>NZ_JAAVJD010000169.1 GCF_012033735.1 Streptomyces lonarensis
CGCCGGCCGTTCCCCACCCGGCGGCGGCCGCCCCGTGCGCGCCCCTGCACCCGCCCGCCACGCGCGCAACGCGCCCCGGG
This sequence comes from Streptomyces lonarensis, assembly GCF_012033735.1. GTDB lineage: Bacteria > Actinomycetota > Actinomycetes > Streptomycetales > Streptomycetaceae > Streptomyces > Streptomyces lonarensis. The sequence goes on from NZ_JAAVJD010000169.1 coordinate 81, forward strand.
GTGCGCGCCCACCGCGCAGGACCCCGCCGATCTGTTCGGCCGGACCATGAAAACGGGACGGAGACTGTACGGATCCCACGAGGTGTTCCGGGCCGCCGGTTTCGTAGGGTCTTTACATGACCGATCAGCTCCAGACCTCCCTGCCGTCACCCGACGCCCGTGGCCGCGTGTCAGAACTGCGTGCGATCCGTGACGAGGTGGTCCGGGGGCCGAGTGAGAAGGCCACCGAGGCGCAGCACGCCAAGGGCAAGCTGACGGCGCGCGAGCGCATCGACCTGCTCCTCGACGAGGGGTCCTTCCAGGAGATGGAGCCGCTGCGCCGCCACCGGGCCAGCGGGTTCGGGCTGGAGAACAAGAAGCCCTACACCGACGGCGTCATCACCGGCTGGGGCACCGTCCACGGTCGCACCGTCTTCGTCTACGCCCACGACTTCCGGATCTTCGGCGGGGCGCTGGGCGAGGCCCACGCGCAGAAGATCCACAAGATCATGGACAAGGCGATCGCGGCCGGCGCCCCGCTTGTCTCGCTGAACGACGGAGCGGGCGCCCGCATCCAGGAGGGCGTCAGCGCGCTCGCCGGATACGGCGGCATCTTCCAGCGCAACACCCGCGCCTCGGGCGTCATCCCGCAGATCAGCGTGATGCTCGGTCCGTGCGCAGGCGGCGCGGCCTACTCCCCGGCCCTGACCGACTTCGTCTTCATGGTCCGCGAGACCTCGCAGATGTTCATCACGGGACCGGACGTCGTGCAGGCCGTGACGGGCGCCCAGGTGACGCAGAACGGGCTCGGCGGTGCCGACGTCCACGCGGGGACCTCCGGAGTCGCGCACTTCGCCTACGACGACGAGGAGAGCTGCCTGGAGGAGGTCCGCTACCTCCTGTCGCTGCTCCCGCAGAACAACCGCGAGAACCCCCCGGCCATCGAGAGCGACGACCCGGCGGACCGCTCCGGCGAGGCCCTGCTCGACCTGGTGCCCGCGGACGGCAACCGGCCGTACGACATGCGGCAGGTCATCGAGGAACTGGTGGACGACGGGGAGTTCCTCGAGGTCCACGAGCGCTGGGCCACCAACATCATCTGCACCCTGGCCCGGATGGACGGCCGGGTCGTCGGCATCGTCGCCAACCAGCCGCAGTCGCTGGCCGGCGTCCTCGACATCGAGGCGTCCGAGAAGGCCGCGCGCTTCGTGCAGATGTGCGACGCCTTCAACATCCCGATCCTGACCCTGCTCGACGTCCCCGGATTCCTGCCCGGGGTCGACCAGGAGCACGGCGGCATCATCCGCCACGGCGCGAAGCTGCTCTACGCCTACTGCAACGCGACCGTGCCGCGGATCTCCGTCGTCCTGCGCAAGGCGTACGGCGGCGCCTACATCGTGATGGACTCGCAGTCCATCGGCGCCGACCTCACCTACGCCTGGCCCACCAACGAGATCGCCGTCATGGGGGCCGAGGGCGCTGCCAACGTCATCTTCCGCCGGCAGATCGCGGCGGCGGAGGACCCCGAGGCCATGCGCGCCCGCATGGTCAAGGAGTACAAGGCCGAGCTGATGCATCCTTACTACGCGGCCGAGCGCGGCCTCGTCGACGATGTCATCGACCCGGCCAGCACTCGGGAGATCCTCATCCGCTCGCTTGAGATGCTGCGGACGAAGCACGCCGACCTGCCCTCCCGGAAGCACGGCAACCCGCCGCAGTGACGCGGCCGCCGCTTCCGCCCGAGGGCCGAGCGGCGCCCGACCGATCGCATCGACACAGACCTGAGGGGAGAACGACATGTCCACCGACACCAACCTGGTGCGGGTCGAGCGGGGGAGTGCCAGCGACGAGGAGCTCGCCGCCGTCACCGCCCTGCTGCTCGCTCGCGCCGGTCGCGCCCGCGAGACCGCACCGCGCGCCGCCACCGTCCACCGCACCTCGGTCGGCTGGCGCCGACTGGAGCGCACCACCGGGTTCCGCACCGCTCACAGCTGGCAGCACTGACGGCCGGTGCTCCCGCCACCTCCTGCGCCTTTGCCACCGCCGGGGCGTCGCCGCAGCGGGCGACCGGGCTGATCGCCCGCCCGCAAGCGCCGCCGGCCCGCCCGCCCCGCTCGACAGCGCCGTCGCAGCGCCGTACGCCTCTCGGCGTGCGGCGCTGCCGCGTCGCTGGCACCGCGAACGGGGCGACGGCGGCGCCGTGTCTGCTCCTGGCGGTGGATGGTCCGGCCGGGGCCGTTGTGGGGCCGGCTACCAGCTCCTCACAGCGCCTCATGCCCCGCGGTCGCTCTCCGCGCCGCACCTCTCGGCCGGACTCGGACCCGCAATCGGACTCGTCCGCGGCCCGCGGTCGGCGCGTTGCTCCGGGAGCGCACCGTGCCTTCCGCGCCTGCTGGTCCGACACGGCACGGTGCGAACGAGCGCCGCTGCTGTCGTTCGACGCCTGCTGCCTGCTGCCTGCTGCCTGCCGACCGGCAGCCCCGGCCCGCCCTTCTCCGCGTGACTGCGCCCGTGCGGTGCCGACCGCCCCGTGCGGTGGGTCCAGGACCGCGGCTGCCTCCGCCTCGTCGGGCTTGCCCCGTGCGCAGCCCGCGTCCCGCGGCTGACGCCCCGTGCAGGCCCACGGGGCGTCAGCCCGGCCCGGCCGCCGCCCCCGTGCCCGCGGTGGCGCCCGGCGTCCGCCCCACGCGCCGACCCGAGCCTCGGCGTCCCATCCCGCGCGCCAATCCGTGCGGGGCGTTCTGCGGCGCACCCTGCCGAGCCGTCGCAGTCAGTGGAGTAGGGGCCAGCAGGAGGAGCAGTACGGAAACGGCGAAAGCCCGGGAGGGCCGACAGCGTCGGCTCCTACCGGGCCCTCGTGCATCGGGAGCGACACGACGCCCCATGCCGTGCGGTGGACCCGCGCCCCCCGGCACCGGCCCTCCGCCTCCCCTTCACTCGGTGGGCAGGTCCACCAGGGTCGTGCGGCGCGGGTTGGCGGTCTGCGTCGGCAGCACGACCGACTCCGCCACGGGGCCGGCCTCCGGCGTGAGGTCCGAGGTGTCCGCGAGGTGCACGAGCGTGGTGCGGCGCGGGTTGGCGGTGGGGCGGTTGCTGAGTGTCGTCTTCACGAGGTCTGCCTCTTCGTCGGTCCTGCTCTTGTTCGTCGCCGGACGGCTCATCCACCAGAGGCTAGGGCGGGGTGGCGCTCCGCCACGCCGAAGCCCCAGGTGATCGCCTGTGAGGTTCATCACGAGGAGGGATGCAAAGGCGCCATTCCGGGGAGATGGGGCGCCGGTGCAAACCGGGACAAGCGGTGTGGTTGTCGATCTCCGCCGGCCCTGTCCGCCGGCCCCCGGTTGCGATGGCGACGATGCGGTGACGAGCAAAAGTCCGCTTCATCCGAACTTGCCCCCCACGGCTCGTGGCGAGGTGCGCGCGGAGCGTCATTCATGGCCCAGGAGTGATCCCGGCCCTTGTTGGAGATGTGGCTCTGTGCTGGAATTCCACGGACCGCGTGGGATATCGACCGTCACGCCGCAGGTGCACACCACCACCACGTCAACGGCCGATCCGGGGACGCTAAGGTCACCCACGACCGCCACGGAGCTTCTGGCTCCAGGTTCAACACCGTTCCGCCGCAGCAGCGGCGGGGCGCCTTGTCCAGAGGTTGCGACGCTAGTGCAGGGACGTTTCAAGAAGGAAGGCAGTGCCACCGGGGAGGCGGGGCCCAGCGGTCCGTCGGGCAGCAGCCCGGCGACAGGGCAGCAGCCCCACGGTGGTGAGCCCCTCCATGCCGCCGGCAGCACCGACGACGCCGCCCCCGAGCGCGTCGGCGAGAGCCCGGCCCCCGAGACCGACCCCGCCGAGGCCAACGCCGTCGGCTCCCGGTTGGCGATGCGCAACTGGCGCATCAGCACCCGCCTGGTCTCGCTGATCGCTCTTCCCGTCGTTGCGGCGACCGCGCTCGGTGTCTTCCGAATCCAGGACACCAACCAGGACATCGAGCAGCTGGACAACATGCAGCTGCTCACCGACATGACGCGGCAGGCGACCCGCCTGGCGACCGCGCTCCAGGAGGAGCGGGACCGGTCCGCGGGGCCGCTGATCGCGGACAACACCAGCGCCAAGGCGAGCAACATCGCCACGCTGCGGGACCGGACCGACAGCGCCCGCTCCGCCTTCGCCGACGCCACGCTCGGCATCGACCGGGACGACAGCACCCTCTCCGGCATCAGCAACCGCGTTCTGAGCATCGGGCGTCAGCTCAACCAGCTCCGCGACATCCGCGACGAGGCGTACGACGACCCGGCGTACATATCCCAGACCGTCAGCCGCTACAACGAGCTGATCGACTCCCTCCTCGCGCTCTCCCAGGACATGGCCCTGGCGACCAGCAACGAGGAGATGATCAACTCCACCCGCGCGCTGGCGGCGTTCTCCGCGGCCAAGGAATACGCCTCGATCCAGCGCGCCATGATCAGTGGCGGTTCCGCCCGGGGCGGCGAAGGCTTCTCGGGCAGCGACTGGCGTTACGGCAAGACGGCGCAGCAGAACGAGCAGGCGTCGATGCGGAGCTTCCAGCAGCTCTACGGCGACAGCGCCATCACCGAGCCGCTCGACGGCGGTATCGCCAACGTGGTGAGCGCCGGTCAGCTTGCGGACCGCGTCTTCGACGCCGAGGACGCGCTGGCCGACGAGCAGCTCTCCGACCAGGACGCCTACGACCTCCTCCGTTCCAAGGTCGACGCGATGGACTCCATCGAGCAGACCCTGCTGGCGGAGATGGAGCGCCAGGCGGAGGAGCTGCGTGACGAGGCGCAGCGCGACGCCATCCTCAACGGTGCCGTCATCATCCTCGTCCTCGGCATCTCCCTCGTCGGCGCCTTCGTCGTCGCGCGCTCCATGGTGCGGTCGCTGCGGCGACTGCAGGACACGGCGCAGGAAGTGGCCCACCGCCGCCTGCCCGAGGTCGTCCGCCAGATGAGCGAGGCCGACCCGCAGGACATCGACACCTCGGTGGCCTCGGTCGGTGTCCACACCCGGGACGAGATCGGCAAGGTGGCCGAGGCGTTCGACGATGTCCACCGCGAGGCGGTCCGACTCGCCGGCGAGCAGGCGCTGCTGCGGGGCAACGTCAACGCGATGTTCACCAACCTCTCGCGCCGAAGCCAGGGCCTGATCCAGCGCCAGCTCTCGCTCATCTCCGAACTGGAGTCCCGCGAGGCCGACCCCGACCAGCTGGCGTCGCTCTTCAAGCTCGACCACCTCGCGACCCGTATGCGTCGTAACGGTGAGAACCTTCTCGTCCTCGCCGGTGAGGAGCCCGGACGTCGTTGGACGCGCCCCGTGCCCCTCGTCGACGTGCTGCGTGCCGCGGCGTCCGAGGTGGAGCAGTACGAGCGGATCGAGCTGTCGGCGGTCCCCAAGACCGACGTCGCCGGCCGCGTCGTCAACGACCTCGTCCACCTGCTCGCGGAGCTGCTGGAGAACGCCACGTCGTTCTCCTCGCCCCAGACGAAGGTCAAGGTCACCGGTCACGCGCTGCCCGACGGCCGCATCCTCGTCGAGATCCACGACACGGGCATCGGCCTGTCGCCCGAGGACCTCGGCGAGATCAACGAGCGGCTGGCCAACCCGCCGACGGTGGACGTCTCCGTCTCCCGCCGCATGGGCCTGTTCGTGGTCGGCCGCCTGTCGCTGCGGCACGGCATCCGCATCCAGCTGCGTCCCTCCGACTCCGGCGGCACGACCGCGCTGGTCATGCTTCCCGCTGAGGTCGCACAGACCGCCGGGCGGCCCAAGCCGGCCCCGAACGGCGCGGCCGCACGGGGCGCGGCCGAGCCGCCCTCGGCGACGCTCCGTCGCGAGACCCCGCCGCGGCGCCAGCCCGGCGACGCGGAGGTCGGCGGCCCCCCGAACCGCAACCAGATGGCCGCACCGCCCGCCCGTGCGGCGCTCCCCTCTCGGCCCGGCACGGGCCGCCCCCAGGAGGCCGTGCCGCCGACCGGTGGTCAGCCCGGCCCCGCGGGGCAGCCGCACGGGGCGGGAGCCCCGGGCCGCCCGCAGGACCGCCCCAGCTGGGCCAGCCGCGGCGAGGACACCGGGCGAATACCCCCGGTGCAGGACAACGAGGCGCCGCGCGGGCACGACCAGGGCTTCGGCGGCGGCCAGTACCCGGCCACCGACGACTTCTCCGCCACGCGAGAGTTCCCGGCGGTCGACGGCGGCCACCCCGCTGCCGGTGCACTGCCGCCCGGGCAGGGCCGGCCCCACGGCCGCCCCGGCGGCCCGGGCCACCCCGGTCAGCAGCCCGGTCACGACCAAGAAGCCCCCGGCGGCTACTCCGCACCGACGGGCCACCACGGTCCGACCGGCACGGCGGAGTTCACGAGCCCCGTCTCCTCGCCCGGGGACACCGGGGAGCTCACGGGACCGTTCGGCGTCCACCAGGACCCGCACGCGGCCCAGCAGGGTCAGCACCAGCACGGGGCGTACGCCGACCCCCACGGGGCGCAGGCGGGTCCTCAGGACGGCCGCCAGCACGGCCAGGCACACGGGTACGGCCGTCCCGGGCCGGGCGACCACCAGCCCACCACCGAGATGCCGGCCATCGGCTCGCAGCAGTCCGAGGCGTCCCATGACCTCTTCGGGCAGTACACCCCGCCGCCGCAGCAGGAGCAGGTGGCGCCCCAGGCGCACTACGGCGCCGGCGGCCCGTCGGAGCGCACCCCGATCTTCGAGCAGGTCGAGTCGACCTGGTTCGGTGCCCGGAACGGCGCTCCGCAGCCGCACGAGCTGCCCCGTGAGGCCCCGGCGGCCCCGCAGGCCCCCCAGCCGCCCGCCACGCCCTCCAGCGGCCCGGAACGCTCCGCTCCGCGCGAGCTGCCCCCGTCCCGGCCCGAGCAGTCGGCCGCCCCGGCGGTCGGCAGCGGAGCCGCGGGCACCGGGCCCTCCTGGGAGTCGCCGAACGACGAGCGGTGGCGCCGCGCGGAGCAGTTGCGCTCCCCGGCCGCCGGCGGCGTCACCACCTCGGGGCTTCCCCGGCGCGTACCCCGCGCCAACCTGGTCGCCGGAACCGCGAAGGAGAAGGAGACCCAGGTGGCCCCGACCGGCCCGCAGGTCTCCCGTTCCCCGAGCGATGTCCGCGGCCGACTGACCAATCTCCGCCGCGGCATCCAGCAGGGCCGTCAGGCGGGAACGACGACCGGTGGCGAGAACACCGGACAGGGACTCGGTTCCCCCTACCGGCAGGAGCGTTGATGAACAGCCCGATGAGTCAGGCGGCCCAGAACCTGAACTGGTTGATCACCAGCTTCGTGTCCAACACCCCCGGGGTGTCGCACACGGTGGTGGTGTCGGCCGACGGTCTGCTGCTCGCGTTGTCCGAGGGTTTCCCGCGTGACCGTGCCGACCAGTTGGCGGCGGTGGCCTCCGGGCTGACCTCGCTGACGGCCGGCGCCTCCCGGATCTTCGAGGGCGGCGTGGTCAACCAGACGGTGGTGGAGATGGAGCGCGGCTTCCTCTTCATCATGTCGATCTCGGACGGTTCGTCGCTGGCGGTGCTCGCGCACCCCGACGCCGACATCGGCCTCGTCGGGTACGAGATGGCGCTCCTGGTCGACCGTGCCGGTGCCGTGCTCACCCCCGACCTGCGGGCCGAGCTCCAGACGAGCATCCTCAACTGACCCAGCTCCCCCACATGAGCACCACTGTCCGCATCGCCGACCTCATGTCCACCCGGAGGAGCTATGACGACCCCGCCCGCCTCACAGGGTTCCTACGGCACGCAGCACGGGCCGTACGACGATGACGGCGATCAGCCACTGGTGCGTCCGTACGCGATGACCGGTGGCCGGACCAGGCCCCGGTACCAGCTGGCCATCGAGGCGTTGGTCAGTACCAGCGTCGAACCGGTCCAGCTTCAAGGGCTGTTGCCCGAACACCAGCGGATCTGCCAACTCTGCATGGCCGAGGTCAAGTCGGTTGCCGAGGTTTCGGCGTTGTTGGCGATGCCGTTGGGTGTGGCTCGGATTCTGGTCGCCGATCTGGCGGAGGCCGGGCTTGTCGCTATTCATCAGCCTGGTCATGAGGGTGAGCCGGGTGGTCAGCCTGATGTGACGTTGCTTGAAAGGGTGCTCAGTGGACTTCGGAAGCTCTAGCGGTGGGGGCGGTGCGGCTCCGGCAGGTTCCGGGGCCGCGGCGCGGTCTACGACGTCGGCGAAGATCGTGGTCGCGGGCGGGCTCGGTGTGGGTAAGACGACGTTCGTGGGGGCTGTGTCGGAGATCAATCCGCTGCGGACCGAGGCGGTGATGACGTCTGCGTCTGCGGGGATCGATGATCTGACGCACACCGGTGGTAAGACCACGACGACGGTGGCGATGGACTTCGGTCGTATCACGTTGGATCAGGATCTGATTCTGTATCTGTTCGGTACGCCGGGGCAGGATCGTTTCTGGTTCATGTGGGACGATCTGGTGCGTGGTGCGATCGGTGCGGTGGTGCTGGTCGACACGCGGCGTCTTGCGGATTGTTTTCCTGCGGTTGATTACTTCGAGAATTCCGGTTTGCCGTTCGTGATCGCGTTGAACGGGTTTGACGGGCATCAGCCGTATTCTCCGGAGGAGGTGCGGGAGGCGTTGCAGATCGGGCCGGACGCGCCGATCATCACGACGGATGCGCGGCATCGGTCGGATGCGAAGTCCGCGCTGATCACGCTGGTCGAGCACGCCCTCATGGCACGCCTGCGCTGAACCACCACCGGCGGCCGTGCCGCCCGGTGCCCGGCACGGCCGGCACGCCCCCGCCCCCCATCGGCGGGGGCGCCGTCGTGTCCGCACCCGGAGCCGCATGCCGTGCGACGTCGGCCGATACCCTGTTGCGGCACAACGACGCACCGCCCGGCGCGCGCCGACATCGAACGCGCTCCGGCCTCCGAGTGAAGGGCAGCACCTTTCGTGCGCATCGCCAGATTCTCCATCGACGGAAACGTTGGCTTCGGCATCATCGAAGGAGACCCGGCCGACGAAGGCGGGCAGCTCGTCGAACTGATCAAGGGCCACCCGTTCGGCGACTTCGAGCGCAGCGGCCACAAGGTGCCGCTGGCCGAGGTCCGACTGCTGGCGCCCGTCCTGCCGAGCAAGGTCGTGGCCGTCGCACGCAACTACACCGAGCACGCCCGCGAGCTGGGCAACACCGTCCCCGAGGCCCCGGTGGTGTTCTTCAAACCGTCCACCACCGTGGTCGGCACCGGCGACCCCGTGCCCTACCCGACCTTCTCGCAGAACGTCCACCACGAGGCCGAGCTCGCCGTCGTCATCGGCCGCATGTGCAGTCGCGTCCCGCGGGAACGCGTCGCCGACGTCATCCTCGGCTACACCTGCGCCAACGACGTCACCGCCCGCGACACCCAGCAGACCGAGGGGCAGTGGGCCCGCGCCAAGGGGTTCGACGCCTCCTGCCCCCTCGGCCCCTGGGTCGAGACCGACATCGACCTGGACGCCGCCGGCGACCTCGCCGTGATGTGCACCGTCAACGGTGAGCAGCGGCAGCTGGGACGCACCAGCGACATGGTGCACTCCATCGCGGACCTCGTCGTCCACATCAGCGAGGCGATGACCCTCCTCCCCGGCGATGTCATCCTGACCGGCACCCCCGCCGGTGTCGGCCCCCTCACCGTCGGCGACGAGGTCGCCGTCACCGTCGAACGCATCGGAACCCTCACCAACAAGGTCGTGAAGCGTGACTAGCGCAGCCCTCCCGCCCGTCCGCGTACGGTTCTGCCCCTCACCCACGGGCAACCCGCACGTCGGACTGATCCGCACCGCCCTCTTCAACTGGGCCTTCGCCCGCCACCACGGCGGCACCCTGGTCCTGCGGATCGAGGACACCGACGCCGCCCGCGACTCGGAGGAGTCCTACCACCAGCTCCTCGACTCGCTCCGCTGGCTCGGCCTCGACTGGGACGAAGGCCCCGAGCCGTTCGACGCCACCCGCACCGCGCCCGGGGCCCACGGCCCGTACCGGCAGTCGCAGCGGATGGAGATCTACGCCGACATCGCCACCCGTCTCCGGGAGGCCGGCCACGCCTACCGCTGCTACTGCACGACCGAGGAGCTCGACCGGCGCCGTGAGGAGGCCCGCGCCGCAGGCAGGCCCTCCGGCTACGACGGCGCCTGCCGCGACCTCACCGACGAGCAGCGCGCCGCCCACGAGGCGGAGGGGCGCAGCCACGTGCTGCGGTTCCGCATGCCCGACGAGGCCATCACCTTCACCGACCTGGTGCGGGGCGAGCTCACCTTCACCCCCGACAACGTGCCGGACTACGGCATCGTCCGCGCCAACGGGGCGCCCCTGTACACGCTGGTCAACCCCGTCGACGATGCCTTGATGGGCATCACGCACGTACTGCGCGGCGAGGACCTGCTGTCCTCCACGCCCCGGCAGATCGCGCTCTACCGGGCACTCGCCGACATCGGCGTGGTCAACGGCGCCGTCCCGGAGTTCGGCCACCTGCCGTACGTCATGGGGGAGGGCAACAAGAAGCTCTCCAAGCGGGACCCCCAGGCCTCGCTCAACCTCTACCGCGAGCGCGGCTTCCTCCCCGCCGGCCTGCTCAACTACCTGTCGCTGCTGGGCTGGTCGATCGCCGAGGACCGCGACATCTTCACGCTGCGCGAGATGGCCGACGCCTTCGAGATCAGCGCCGTCAACGGCAACCCGGCACGCTTCGACCTCAAGAAGGCCGAGGCGATCAACGCGGTCCATCTCCGCGAGCTGCCGGTGGACGAGTTCACCGCCGCCTGCGAGCCCTGGCTCCGTGCGCCGTTCGCGCCCTGGAAGCCCGAGCAGTTCGACGCCGAGGCCTTCGCCGCCCTCGCGCCGCTGGCCCAGACCCGCCTCACGGTGCTCTCCGACATCACGGACAACGTCGACTTCCTGTTCCTGCCGGAGCCGGCCGTCGACGAGAAGTCCTGGGAGAAGGCGATGAAGCCCGGGGCTGCCGAGCTGCTCGCCACGGCGCGTGAGCGCATCGCGGCGTCGGCATGGGAGGCGGAGGCGCTCAAGAACGCGGTGCTGGCCGCTGGTGAGGCGCACGGGCTGAAGCTGGGGAAGGCGCAGGCACCGGTGCGCGTGGCGGTCACCGGCCGCACGGTCGGCCTGCCGCTCTTCGAGTCCCTGGAGATCCTCGGGCGCGACCGCACTCTCGCACGCATCGACGCGGCGCTCACCCGGCTCGCCTCCGCGAGCTGACACCTCCGGGCCCGGGTGCCGTACCGGCACCCGGGCC
>NZ_JAAVJD010000016.1 GCF_012033735.1 Streptomyces lonarensis
GCCGTCAGCACGTCCTCCACGGCGCCGGCCCGCCGCCGGGCCGCCCCCACCCTCGGGTTCCGCTCCCGCGGCTGACCGGCCCCCGGCCCGCGCCGCGACCGTTCCCACCGCAGCGTCCGCCGCCCGCCTCCCCTGTCCCCGGCGGAGCGGCGGGTGAGCGGGCTCACCCGCCGCTCCCCGCCCGTCCCACGGAATCCGGCGCTATATTCCGATGGAACCGGCGCCGGGGCGTCGTAGTCTGGAGTCCAGTACCGGACACGACAGCGGAGAGGGATGACGAGGGCCGTCCGAGGCCGCCCATGACGCAAACATCCACACACCAGAACGCGGGGACCGACGGCAAGGCCACCGCTCGTTTCCAGGTGCCGGCGAAGCACCCGATGGTCACCGTTCTCGGCTCGGGCGACGCCCTGCTGCGCGTCATCGAGGCGGCCTTCCCGCGCACCGACATCCACGTACGCGGCAACGAGGTCCGCGCCACCGGCGACGCCGACGAGGTGGCGCTCGTCCAGCAGCTCTTCGACGAGATGATGCTGGTCCTGCGCACCGGCCAGCCCATGACGGAGGACGCCGTGGAGCGATCCATCGCGATGCTCCGCAGCGGCGAGGACGGCGGCAGCGAATCCCCGGCCGAGGTGCTCACCCAGAACATCCTCTCCAGCCGCGGCCGCACCATCCGCCCCAAGACGCTCAACCAGAAGCGCTACGTCGACGCCATCGACAGGCACACCGTGGTCTTCGGTATCGGCCCCGCCGGCACCGGCAAGACCTACCTGGCCATGGCCAAGGCCGTGCAGGCGCTGCAGGCGAAGCAGGTCAACCGCATCATCCTCACCCGCCCGGCCGTCGAGGCCGGCGAGCGGCTGGGCTTCCTGCCGGGGACCCTCTACGAGAAGATCGACCCGTACCTGCGGCCGCTGTACGACGCGCTCCACGACATGCTCGACCCGGACTCGATCCCCCGCCTGATGGCGGCCGGCACGATCGAGGTCGCCCCGCTCGCCTACATGCGCGGCCGGACCCTCAACGACGCCTTCATCATTCTCGACGAGGCCCAGAACACCAACCCCGAGCAGATGAAGATGTTCCTCACCCGCCTCGGGTTCGAGTCCAAGATCGTCATCACCGGTGACGTCACCCAGGTCGACCTGCCCGGCGGTACCAGGAGCGGCCTGCGACAGGTGCAGGACATCCTCGCCGACGTCCAGGACGTCCACTTCTCCCGGCTCGACAGCAGCGACGTGGTCCGCCACAAGCTCGTCGGCAGGATCGTGGACGCCTACGAGCGGTACGACGACCGCGAGGCGGCGACCGACGACAGGCGCGGCGGACGCGGCGGACGCCACGGCACCGACCGCGGCACTGGGCACGGAAAGTAGCTGAGCACCCCCACCATGGCCATCGAGGTCAACAACGAGTCCGGGATCGACATCGACGAGCGGGCGGTGCTCGACATCGCCCGCTACGCGCTCACCCGGATGCGCATCCACCCCCTGTCGGAACTGGCCGTCGTCGCGATCGACGCCGACGCCATGGAGCAGCTCCACCTCCAGTGGATGGACCTGCCCGGACCCACCGACGTGATGTCCTTCCCCATGGACGAGCTGCGGCCCGGCCGTGAGGACGAGGAGCCGCCCCAGGGCCTCCTCGGCGACATCGTGCTCTGCCCGGAGGTCGCCCGGCAGCAGGGCGCGGACGCGCCCACCGACCACTCCATGGACGAGGAGCTGCAACTGCTCACCGTCCACGGGGTCCTTCACCTCCTCGGGTACGACCACGAGGAGCCCGCCGAGAAGGCGGAGATGTTCGGCCTCCAGCAGGCCATCGTGGACGGCTGGCGCACGGAGCGGGGCCTCACCGGCCCCTCCCCGGCGCCGACCGTGACATGAGCGTCCTACCGAGGCGTGGCCCCGCCCAGCGGCGCGGCCACGCCTTGACCACCAGCCGGCGCACCCGCCCCAGGCGGCCCGTCCCCGACGGGTCGTCCCTTCGGCATGCCCCGAGACCGACCGGAGTTGACCAACCCACCATGACGCGACGACATCCCCACCCGAGTGTGCGAGTGCCGCTGCGATGACCACCTCTCTTCTGCTCGCCGTCGTCGGACTGGTCCTACTGGCCTGGCTGGCGTCCTGCGCCGAGGCCGGGCTCGCCCGCATCACCGCCTACCGCGCCGAGGAAGCCGTCCTGAACGGCCGCCGCGGCGCCGCCCTGCTGACCACGGTCGCCGCCGACCCGGTCCGCTACCTCAACCTGGCGCTGCTGCTGCGCGTCGCGGCCGAGAGCGCCGCGGCGGTCCTCGTCGCCTACACCTGCCTGGCGTACTTCGACAGCACCTGGCAGGCGCTGGCCGTCGCCTTCGCCGTGATGCTGCTCGTCTCCTTCGTCGCCGTCGGTGTCTCCCCCCGCACCATCGGCCGACAGCACCCGGTCAACACGACCACCGCCGCCGCCTACGTCCTGGTGCCGCTGGCACGGGTCCTCGGCCCGCTGACCCAGCTGCTGATCCTGCTGGGGAACGCCCTCACCCCGGGCAAGGGGTTCCGCAAGGGCCCGTTCGCCTCGGAGGCGGAGCTGCGCGCCATGGTCGACCTGGCCGAACGGCACCAGCTCATCGAGGACGACGAGCGCCGCATGGTCCACTCGGTCTTCGAGCTGGGCGACACCATGGTCCGCGAGGTCATGGTGCCCCGCACCGACCTGGTGTCGATCAGCCGCGAGAAGACCATCCGGCAGTCGCTGACGCTGGCGCTGCGCTCCGGCTTCTCCCGCATCCCGGTCACGGGGGAGAGCGACGACGACATCGTCGGCATCGTCTACCTCAAGGACCTCGCCGGCCGTGTCCACACCAGCCGCACCGCCGAGTCGGAGCTGGTGGAGGCGGCCATGCGTCCCGCGACCTTCGTGCCGGACACGAAGAACGCCGGTGACCTGCTGCGGGAGATGCAGCGGGACCACTCCCACGTCGCCGTCGTCATCGACGAGTACGGCGGCACCGCGGGCCTCATCACCATCGAGGACATCCTGGAGGAGATCGTCGGCGAGATCACCGACGAGTACGACCGGGAGCTGCCGCCCGTCGAGGAACTGGGCGAGGGCCGCTACCGGGTCACCGCCCGCCTGGACCTGGGCGACCTCGGCGAGCTCTTCGACATCACCCTGCACGACGAGGACGTCGAGACCGTCGGCGGCCTGCTCGCCAAGGAGCTCGGCCGGGTGCCGATCCCCGGCGCCACCGTCGAGGCACCGCTCGCGGAGGGCCCCGCCGACCAGGGGCTGCGGGCGCTGCGGTTGACGGCCGAGTCCCAGGCGGGCCGGCGGAACAAGATCATCACCATTCTGGTGGAGCCGCTGCTCCGGCCGCCGGCCGACACCGGGGACCCGGCGTCGGAGCACGGCCAGGACCGCCCGCGCGAGCACACCCCGCGTGCGGCGGACCACTCCGCCACCGACTGATCCGGCCCCCGCTCGGGCCCCGGGCACCGGGCCCCTGACCGCCGACACCGGCGTCAGGGGCCCGGTGCCTTTCGTGTCCCCCGCCCCCGTCGGGCCCCGGTCAGGGCGCCGCCGTCAGGGCCACGCCCGGTCAGGGCAGCGCCGGGTCAGGACACCGCCGGGTCAGGACACCGCCGGGTCAGGACACCGCCGGGTCAGGGCAGCGCCGGGTCAGGACACCGCCGTCACCGGTCGCTGCCCGGTGGTGTCCTTGCCCCTGCACCGCGGCAGCGGCGCACGGGCGAGCTGCCTGCTCCCGAGGAGCTCCGCGCGACACCGACCGGTGCCGGGCCCGCCTTGTCGCTGCGCGCCTCTCCCCCACGCTCGGCAGGCACGGGACGCCGCCGCCCGCTGTCCCCGGTTCTGGTTCCGGGGTCGGAGCAGAGAACCCGGATCGCCCCTCCGGGCCGTTTCCGCAGGTCCGTACGGCATCCGGCCCCCACGGCAGGCCCGCGCCCCACACCGCTCACGTCGACACGGCCTCCCGCGGAAGCGGTGGCGTTCCAAGTGGCGGGCCGGGGTGAGCAATGGTCCGATAGGGGGATGCGATGGCAACTGCGAGTAGTGATGGGCGCGGCCGGGGCGGCACTGCTGCTGCCGGGCGCCGGCGCCAGCGCCTCAGCGGAGTCGCTGGACGAGGAGCAGCTGCGAACTGCACTGCTGGACCACATGGACTTTCCCGAGGACTGGGCCCGCGACAGCGCGCAGGCGGAGGCCCAGCGAGGCATCGGCGTGCCGGCGCCGCAGGAGGCCAACTGCAAGGCTCTGTTCGACGGTGGCACGGACACAGCTGCCTCCACCGCGTTCGCCCGATCCTTCTCGGGCCCCTTCGTTCGGACCACGGCAGCAGCACACGGCGGGGAGGGTGCGGCGGAGGCCGCGCTGGAGGACTACCGGCGCACGGCCGAGGCGTGCAACTCGTTCGCCATCGTCGAAGGCGAGGGCCACGGACCGACCGAGATCAACGTGACCTACAACGGCGGCGGGGCGGAGGAGCCCTCCCTCAACGACTCGGCCGCCGACGAGGTCGCCGCCGTCCGCTTCCAGCGGGAGCCGGAGAGCGCCGAGGCACCGGAAGTGGTCGCGGAGGCCGCCATGGTCCGGGTCGGTGAGCACACCGTGCTGGTGGCGCAGGTCGGCAGGGACGACGCCGGCACCGGCGACCTCCAGCCGATGCTGGAACGGGCCGTCGAGAAGCTGCACGCGGTACAGGAGGGGCGCACTCCCGAGCCGCCCGAGGATCTCGACGGCACCGACCTCTGACCGCTCGCGGGACGGACCTGGGCCGCCCGGGCCCCCTGTGGTCGGCATCCCCGTGGGGGTGCCGACTCTCTCGACCGAACTCGGTCCACCCCGTTACCGTCCCGGGCCCGACGGCCCACGGGCGCGGCGCGCCCGCCCCGAGCCCCCCAGCTCCACGACACCGCAGGCCCCTACCCCCTCGGCCACGGCCATCCCTCGCTCACCTTGCACCGACGCCCGACACCGCGCAGCACACTCCCGACCTCCGCCCACCACGGTCCTGGCGTGCCCCGGTACAGGGCCCCGCCAGGGGGCCCGGAGTGCGACAGGGGCTGCAGCGCCCCGCCACCACGGAGCACGTCCCGCCCGCGAGGTACCCCGGGGCCGGCCCGAAGCAGCCCCGCGCCGCCGGACGGCCCGCCCCGCAGCCCCGATCGCCGGGGAGAACGGACGTCGTAAGCTCTGCGCATGAGCGACGCCGTGGACTCCGAGGACCGCAAGATCATCACCCTGGCGCGGAGCACCCGCGCACGGAATCGCGTTGCCGAGGGGGCGGCGGTCCGCGACGACATGGGCCGCACCTACGTCGCGGGCACCGTGAACCTGGACTCGCTCCGGCTGAGTGCCCTGCGGACCGCCGTGGCGATGGCCGTGGCCAGCGGGGCGACCTCGCTGGAGGCCGCGGCCGTCGTCTCGGAGGCCCCGGAGCTCCCGGCGGAGGACCTCGCCGCGGTGAAGGACCTCGGTGGACCGAGCACCCCCGTCCTGCTCGCAGGGGCGGACGGCGAGCTGCGCACCACTCGCCCCGCCGGCTGAGCCACTTCTGGCCGCCCCACCCGGCCTGGGGCGGCACCCGCCGCACCCCCGCTCTCGCCTGCGCTTCCCACGCCACTACCGGAACGGCGCCGACCACGCAGGAAGGGCGAGGCAACGAACCCGGCCGGCAGCGTGCCACCGTCGGGCTGAGGCTGTCCCTGGGCCCGGTGATGGCCGGCCGCCGGGGTGGACACCGGCCCTCACACCGGCCCCACGGCTGCCGCGCGGCAGGGTCGGCCGAGGTGGACGCTGCACGCTCCGCGACGGCCCCGTGGTCGCCCTCATCGAGGCCGCGGCCCCACGCGACCGCGGGTGCCCCCGGCCGGCGCGCCGGGTGACCGGATGAGCGCAGCGAAGGGCGTACCTGCCGGCTGCCGGCGGGCCCCGGCCTCCGGTTCGGTACGCGCTGCGCCGTGCACCGAACCGAATCGTTCGCCTGCGCACCGAGCGGCCCCGGCCGCCGACCGCCGACCGCCGACCGCCGACCGCCCTGGCATCACGCTCCTCCCGCTGCCCGCCCGCCCCGCCGCCGTCGGACCTCGGTTGTGGATCGGGGACAATGGCGCACATGAGTGCTCCCTCCCCCGCCGCCCCCGAGACCCCGCACCGCTCGGGGTTCGCCTGCTTCGTCGGCCGCCCCAACGCGGGTAAGTCGACCCTGACCAACGCGCTGGTGGGGACGAAGGTCGCGATCACCTCCAACCGTCCGCAGACCACCCGGCACACCGTGCGAGGCATCGTCCACCGCCCGGACGCACAGCTGATCCTGGTGGACACCCCCGGTCTCCACAAGCCGCGCACGCTGCTCGGTGAGCGGCTGAACGACGTCGTCCGCACCACCTGGGCAGAGGTCGACGTGATCGGGTTCTGCCTGCCGGCGGACCAGAAGCTCGGCCCGGGCGACAAGTTCATCGCCAAGGAACTCGCCTCCATCAAGCGCACCCCCAAGGTCGCCATCGTCACCAAGACCGACCTGGTGGACCCGCAGACGCTGGCCGAACAGTTGATCGCCGTGGACCGCCTCGGCCAGGAGCTCGGGATCGAGTGGGCTCAGATCGTTCCCGTCTCGGCCGTGGGCGACAAGCAGCTGTCGCTGCTGGCCGACCTCCTGGTCCCGCTGCTGCCCGAAGGCCCCCTCCTCTACCCGGAGGGCGATCTGACGGACGAGCCCGAGCAGGTCATGGTCGCCGAGCTGATCCGCGAGGCCGCCCTCGAAGGGGTCCGGGACGAGTTGCCGCACTCCATCGCCGTGGTGGTCGAGGAGATGCTCCCGAGAGAGGGGCGCCCGGCGGACCGCCCCCTGCTGGACATCCACGCGAACCTGTTCATCGAGCGGTCCAGTCAGAAGGGCATCGTCATCGGCCCGAAGGGCCGCAGGCTCAAGGAGGTCGGCACCACATCCCGCCGACACATCGAGGCGCTGCTCGGCACCCCGGTCTTCCTGGACCTGCATGTCAAGATCGCCAAGGACTGGCAGCGCGACCCCAAGCAGCTGCGCCGACTCGGATTCTGACCCGGCGGCGACCGGAGGAGCGGCGCCTCACCCGTTCCGCTCGGCTGAGCCGTGCTGCCCCGGCAGCCGGCTCAGCCGACGGTGCCCCTCTCCCCGGAGCCGTGCCCGGCGCGTCCCGAACCGGTCACTATGCGGTCCCGGTCCGACCACCCGGGCACAGCGTCGCCCCGGAAGCTCCCGCTTCCCGCCCGTTGGCGGTCCGCGTCGTTGGCGAGGCACCCTAGGGTGCCTCGCCGGCCCGCCGTCCCTCTCACTTCGCACCACCGCCCCACCGCACACACCCACTGCCGCACGTCTCACTGCCACACCCACCACATCGCAACACAGAGAGTAATCATGGCTACCCTCTGTGGTCAAGTGCTGGTAGTGTCGTCACCGGCGAGGAGGCAGCGCGACCCGGTCCAGGTCGCGTGCGATGGTGAGCCGGCCCGTGAATCCCGCGTCACGGGCCTGCCTGCCGAACTGGGTGGCGTCGGGATAGCGCTGGCTGAAGTGGGTCAGAACGAGGTGCCGTACGCCGGCCGACGCGGCGACCCTGCCCGCTTGGCCCGCGGTCAGGTGGCCGTGCTCCCGGGCGAGGGTGGCGTCCTCGTCGAGGAAGGTCGATTCGATGACGACCATGTCGCACCCGTCGGCCAGAGCGTGGACTCCCTCGCAGAGGCGGGTGTCCATCACGAAGGCGAAGCTCTGTCCGGGACGCCGCTCGCTCACGTCCCGCAGGTCGACGCCCCGCAGCGTGCCCTCGCGTTGCAACCGTCCGACGTCGGGGCCGCTGATCCCGGCAGCCGCGAGCCGTTCCGGAAGCATACGTACACCGGCCGGCTCGTCGATCCGGTAACCGACGGCGTCGACCGGATGCGACAACCGGGCGGCGCTGAGGACGAAGCCGTCCCCCGCCACCGACCATGCGGGACGCGCGCGGCTCCCGGGGCTCGGCTGCTCCGCCGCGCCCGGCTGCCCGGCCACCGGCCGCGGCCCCCCGGGCAGCTCACCGTCTGCCACGGTGGCTTCTCCGGTGGGCCCCCCGGCCTCCGCTCCCGGCGGGTCCACGGCGGGAGCGATGTCGACGGGCCGCTCGGCGATCCGCACCGTGCTGCGGTACGCGGTGGACCGGCGGAGCCGGTCGTAGAAGCGCTGACCCGAGGCCGGGTAGTGCGCTGTCACCGGATGCGGCACTCGATCGAGGTTGATCCGTTGGATGACTCCGGCCAGGCCCAGCGAGTGGTCGCCGTGGAAGTGGGTGACGCACAACCGGGTCAGGTCGTGTGCGCTGACACCCGCAAGCAGCATCTGACGCTGCGTTCCCTCACCCGGGTCGAAGAGCAGACCCTCTCGGTCCCACCGCAGGAAGTAGCCGTTGTGGTTGCGATGACGGGTCGGGACCTGGCTGGCCGTGCCGAGGACAACGAGCTCACGCGCTGACACGGTGCCGCCGCCTCAGCCGGGGGGCCAGTTCAAGCCGCGCCCGGCGAGCACGTGGGCGTGCGCATGGAAGACCGTCTGCCCGGCGCCCGCACCGGTGTTGAAAACGATGCGGTAGCCGCTCTCCACCGCGCCCTCCTGCTCGGCGACGCGGCCGGCAGCGCGCACGACGTCGGCCGCCACCGTGGGCTCGGCGTCGGTCAGGGCCGCGGCGTCGGCATAGTGAGCCCGGGGAATGACCAGCACGTGCGTGGGCGCCTGCGGGTTGATGTCGCGAAAGGCGAGGGTCGTCTCCGTCTCGTGCACCACCGTCGCGGGCACGTCACCGGCGACGATCTTGCAGAACAGGCAGTCCGCCTGGGGTTCTCCAGCCATGGACGGATCGTACCCGCACACCCCCGCTCGCTCTGGCCCCGCGCGCCGCCCCCGACCGGCGCGCGGGACGAGCGGGAACAGCGCGCCGGGCGACGCGGGTTGCGCAGTGACGGCGCGCATCGCCTCGACTCCCCCGGTCCGCGCGCCGCCCGCCCGCCACGCCCCTCCGCACTCCGGCGCCCGGTGAACTGCCGTAGGCACTGGGGACCGGGGCCGCGTCGGGGTGGTGCGTCGCCCGCACCACCCTCGACGCGGTGCTCACCCGATCCGGGGCGGCGCGGGCGGCGTCATGGTGCCGACGCGCTCCAGCTGGTCGAGCACGGTGCTCAGGGCCTCATCGAGCTGCGGGTCCCGGCCCGCGACCCAGTCCTGCGGGGAGACGGGAACCTCGACGTCGGGGTCGACACCGTAGTTCTCCACCTCCCAACCGGGGCCGTCCAGCCAGATCGCGTACTTGGGCTGAGTGGTGTGGGTGCCGTCGACGAGTGAGTAGCGTCCGTCGATGCCGACGACGCCACCCCAGGTGCGGGTCCCGATGACGGGGCCCAGCCCCAACTGCTTGAACGACGAGGTGACGATGTCCCCGTCGGAGCCCGAGAACTCGTCGCAGAGCGCGACCATCGGCCCCCGCGGGGCCTCGGCGGGGAAGGTGACCGGCCGGGCACCGCGGATGACGTCCCATCCGATGACGCGGCGGGACAGCTTCTCGATGATCAGCTGGGAGGTGTGGCCTCCGCGGTTCTCGCGGACGTCCACGACGAGGCCGTCGCGGTTGATCTCTGTCCGGAGGTCGCGGTGGAGCTGGGCCCAGCCCGCGCCGGTCATGTCGGGGACGTGCAGGTAGCCCAGGCGGCCGCCGGACCTGCGGTGCACCTCCTCGCGGCGGGACCGCACCAGGTCCTGGTAGCGCAGTGCCTCCTCGCTCCGCACCGGCACCACGACGACCTGTCGGCGCGGCCCGCCGTCGGCGGGCTCCACCGTCAGCTCGACGGCCTGGTCGGCGGTCCCCGCGAGCAGCGGGGCCACACCGGCCACCGGATCCACGGGGCGGCCGTCCACCGCCACGAGCGCGTCCCCCGCGCGGACCGCGACCCCGGGGGCCGTCAGCGGGGACCGGGCGTGCGGGTCCGAGCTCTCCGACGGCAGGACCCGGTCGACGCGCCACGCGCCGTCGTCGTGGCGGGAGATGTCGGCGCCGAGCAGTCCCTGGCGCCGCGACGCCGGGGTGTGGCGGCCCGCCGGAATGATGTAGGCGTGGGAGGTGTACAGCTCGCCGACGACCTCCCACAGCAGGTCGGTGAGGTCGTCGTGGGTGCCGACGGCCTCCACCAGGGGGCGGTACTCGGCGAGGACCGCGTCCCAGTCGACCCCGCCCATGTCCTCGCGCCAGAAGTTGTCGCGCATCAGACGGCCGCATTCGTCGAACATCTGCCGCCACTCCGCGGCGGGGTCGACGGTGACACGGACGCGGCCGAGGTCGATCCGCTGGTTGCGGTCGTCGTCGCCGTCGAGCTTGTCCGCGTCGGCGTCGGCGGGCACCGCCCGCAGCTTGCCGCCCGCCCGCAGCACCACCTGGCGGCCGTCGCCGGTCACCTCGTAGTCCTCCGCGCGCTCCGTGAGGGTGCCGGCCCGGCGCCGCGAGAGGTCGTAGCGCCGCAGTCTGGTCTCCGGGGTGTCCTCGGCGCCGGTGCCGAGGACACCGGAGACGGGGTGCTCCAACCACAGCACCCCGGTGGCGGAGGCGCGGAGCTGCGAGCAGGTGGCCGCGTCCACCGGGAACGGCACGACCCGGTCGGCGAGCCCCTCCAGATCGACACGGGTGGCGGGCGGGGCGTTCCGCGGCTTCGGGGCGTCGGGGCCCTCGGCGGCGTCCGCGTGCTCCGCAGCGGGCGCGTCCCCGTCCTGCGGGGTGTCCGACGTGGTCGCGGCCTGCTCCGCGCCGTCGTCGTCGGCCCCGTTGGGGCGGCCGTGGCGCTGGGGGCCGAAGGGCGACAGCGCGTCGGCGGCCAGCGTGAGCAGGTGGGGTCGGCCACCGGCGGAGAACCCGAGGTCGAAGACGTGCGCGTCGTAGACCGGGTCGAAGGTGCGCTCGGAGAGGAAGGCCAGGTGCTTGCCGTCGCGGGTGAAGGCGGGTGAGAAGTCCTTGAAGCGGGCGGGGGTCGCCTCGTGAACGGTTCGCTGCGTGAGGTCGGCCAGCTTGAGCTGCCGGAGCGGCTGCACAGCGGGGTGCGACCAGGCGAGCCAGCGCGAGTCCGGTGAGAAGGCGAGGCCGTCGACGTCGCCGTTGTCGGAGCGGTCGAGCTCGGTGATCTCGCCCTCCGCGAGGTCCACCAGCAGCAGGCGGCCGTCGTGCGAGGCCACGGCGGCCGTGGCCCCGTCGGGCGAGACGCGGAGTTCGAGCACCCGGCCGAGGCCGCCGGACGCCAGAAGGCGCGGCCCCGCGTCGTCGGGGTCGGGCGCGGCCGGCGCCAGCGCGAGCGCGTCGTCGCCCTCGGCGTCGGTGACCCACAGCACCTGGTCGGTGTCGTCGGCGCGGAAGGCCTGGGGCAGTCGTGCGCGGACCCCCGGTTCGGCGGCGAGGGCCCGGACGGGGCCGTCGCGGTGGGTGACCCAGTGGACCGTGCCGCGCGTCTCCACGGCCGTCGCGCGACCGGTGTGGTCGGGGGCGAACCCCCCGAGGTTCTGCGCGGCGCTGACCGGCCGCGGCTGCCGGTCGGTCCGCGGGCCCGCGAAGCGGAAGTCGGGCCGGGCCGGTGCCGCGCCGGCGAGGTCCGCAAGAATCCACAGTTCGCCCCTGCGTGCGTAGACCACGCGGCGGCCGTCGGTAGCGGCCTGCCGTGCGTAGCCGCCGTCGAGCGGCGTGTGACGCCGCAGGTCGGAGCCGTCCGGGAGGGAGGAGTAGACGGCGCCGGTGCCCTCATGGTCGGAGAGGAAGGCGATGCGGTCGCCGACCCGCATCGGGCATTCCAGGTTGCCGTCGAGGTCGGCGTGGACGCGGCTGAACTCACCGTCACCGTCCGCGTCGATCCACAGCTTGCCTGCGGTACCGCCGCGGTACCGCTTCCAGCGGGCGGCGTCCCTGCCGCGGCTCTGACCCGCCGAGACGAGCAGGGTCGAGCCATCGGGCCCGGGCGCGACCCCGCCGGTCTGGCCGTAGGGCAGCAGCCGGGCCGGGGAGCCGTCGATGGGGACGGCGTGCGCCCACGGCCGCAGGACGGAGGGGCGGCCGTGCGCGGTGAGCGCGAGGATCTCGTCGGGGGCGCCGTCCGCGCCAGGCAGCCAGTCGACGACCCGTGTGGCCGGGTTGCCCCAGTACGTGAGGCGGCGGGAGGGCCCGCCGTCCACCGAGGCCACGTGAACCTCGGGCTCACCGTCCCGGGTGGACGTCCACGCCACCCGGGCTCCGTCGGGCGAGATCCGGGGATTGGCGGCCGGCACCCGGTCCGCGCTGATCCGCCACGCGCGGCCGCCGTCGAGAGGAGCGGCCCAGACGTCGTCCTCGGCGACAAAAGTGATCACGTCGCCCCGCAGGTGGGGGTGGCGAAGGTAGGAAGGTGAGTTCATCCCACCGACCCTATGAGCGCGACACGCCGGAACCAAGGGGCTTCCGGTGATCCGACTGGACGTTCGGTTCATCATGCGGAAGGACGGAGGATTCGCGCCGGTGCGCTGTTAGCGTGCGCGGGTCGCGCGGCGAGGGCGTCGCCGCGCGTCTGCTCATCGGAAGAACCATGAAGGGTCTGGTGTCATGTCCACACAGCCCCGGGAGCAGTGGAGCACCCGCGCGGGCTTCCTGTTCGCCGCGATCGGGTCGGCCGTCGGCCTGGGGAACATCTGGCGTTTCCCGGCCGTCGCCTACGAGGCGGGCGGCGGCGCGTTCCTGCTGCCGTACCTCATCGCGCTGCTGACTGCGGGCATCCCGCTGCTGATCCTGGAGTACACGATCGGCCGCCGGTACCGCGCCTCGGCGCCCGGGTCGTTCCGCCGCATGTGGCGCCCGGCCGAGGCATTGGGTTGGTGGCAGGTGGCCATCTGCTTCGTCATCGCCGCCTACTACGCGGTCATCCTGGCCTGGGCGGTCCGCTACGTCGGCTTCTCCGTCAACCTCAGCTGGGGAGACGACCCGGACGGGTACTTCTTCAACGACTTCCTGCGGGTCGGTGACGAGCCCGGCGCCATCACCTCGTTCGTCCCCGGCGTCGCATGGACGCTGCTGGCTGTCTGGCTGGTGACGCTCGTCGTCCTCTGGCTCGGGGTGCGGCGCGGGATCGAGTGGTGCAACCGCATCTTCATCCCACTGCTCATCGTCTTCTTCCTCGTCCTGGTGGCCCGGGCCCTGACCCTGGAGGGCGCACTCGACGGGCTCGACGCCTTCTTCCGGCCCGACTGGAGCGCGCTCACCGACAGCAGCGTGTGGATCGCCGCCTACGGTCAGATCTTCTTCTCCCTCTCCGTCGGCTTCGGCGTCATGATCACCTACGCCTCCTACCTGAAGCGGAAGGTCGACCTCTCCGGATCGGCGCTCGCCGTCAGCTTCTCCAACTGCTCGTTCGAGCTGCTCGCCGGGATCGGGGTCTTCGCCGTCCTCGGCTTCATGGCGGCACAGTCCGGCGTTCCCGTGGACGAGGTGGTCAGCGAGGGCATCGGGCTCGCCTTCGTGGCGTTCCCGCAGATCGTCTCCCAGATGCCGGCCGGCGCCTTCTTCGGCGTGCTGTTCTTCGCCTCCCTGGTGGCAGCAGGCCTGACCTCGCTCATCAGCATCGTGCAGGTCATCGTCTCCGCGGTGCAGGAGCACACCGGCATCAGCCGCACCCGCGCGGTGCTGATCATCGGCGGCGCGCTCGCCGTCACCTCCACCGGCCTGTTCGCCACCGACGGCGGCCTCTACCTCCTCGACGCGGCCGACCACTTCATCAACAGCTACGGCGTCACCCTGGCCGCGCTGGCCGTGCTGATCATCGTCTCCTGGTACCTGCGGAAGCTGCCGCAGCAGCAGGCCGAGGCGGACAGCAGCTCCAGCGTGCGGCTCGGCGTCTGGTGGCGGCTGTGCCTCGGCGTCATCACCCCGGCTGTGCTCGGCTGGATGATGGTGGACAGCCTCATCGGCGAGTTCCAGGAGAACTACGGCGACTTCCCCACCTCGTTCCTGCTGTGGGCCGGATGGGGAGTCGCCGCCGGTGCGCTGCTCGTCGGCGTCGTGATGTCGCTGCTTCCCTGGCGGCGGGACGACCCGCATGCCCCGGAGAACGAGCCGGTGCCCGCCACCGCCGCGGGCGGGGCAGCGGGCGCCACCGGCGCCACTCCCCCCGGGACGGGCGCCCGGCCCGTCGAACCCGGCACGACCGGGGCGCCCCCCGCACCGGGCCCGGGACGCGAGCCCGGTGCCGACGACGACGGCACCACGGAAGGAAGCCGCTGATGTCCACCAGCGCCATCGTCATGATGGTCGTCTCGATGACCCTGCTCTGGGGCGGCATGATCGCCGCCATGATCAACGTGCACCGCCGGCCCGACATGCAGCGCGAGTCCGCCGAGGAGACCTCCCGGGAGTGACGGGCCGTGCCGCGACACCGCGTCCCGGCACGACGCACACCCCCACATCGGCCGGTGATGCCCGGTGCCCGACCGGGCGCCGGGCATCACGCGCGAGAAGCGACGTGGCGGACTCCACCGGCACGGCAGCGCACGGAGCAGCGGAAGAGCGGCGGGGCCGACGAACCGTGCCCTCGGTGCAGCAGACGGCCGGCCACGGAGAACAGCACTCCCGACAGCCGGCCGACACCCCCGCGCCCCGAGGTGGACACCTCCCGCCAGCCGCGTACCGTTCGCGCACCCGACGCACGCGACGGCCACAGACAAACCGCAGGTAAGCGCAGGCGCAGCAGCGGGCTCAGCAGTGGCTCAGCCCCAGCGCCCCGTGCGGGCCAGCAGCACCGCCGCGGCCGCGGTCCCCGCGGTGGAGGTACGCAGCACGCTGCGGCCCAACCGCCTCGGCACGGCACCCGCAGCGGCCAGCTCTGCCAGCTCCTCCGGCGCGACACCCCCTTCGGGGCCGACGACGACCAGGATCCGCCCGGTGCCGGGCAGTTCGGTGGTGGCGAGCGGCAGGTCGCCCTCCTCGTGCAGCACCACAGCGAGATCGGCCGCTGCCACCAGGGCGGCCAGCTGCCGTGTCGTCACCGGATCGGTGATCTCCGGGAACCGCAGCCGTCGCGCCTGCTTCCCGGCCTCCCGTGCGGTGGAACGCCACTTCGCCAACGCCTTCGCGCCGCGCTCCTCCCGCCAGCGGGTCACGCAGCGGGCCGCGGCCCACGGGACGACGGCGTCGACCCCGGTCTCCGTCATGGTCTCGACCGCGACCTCGCCCCGGTCACCCTTGGGCAGCGCCTGGACCACGGTGAGCCACGGCTCGGGCAGCGGCTCCCTCAACGGTTCCACCACCTCGGCCAGCAACCGGTCCTTGCCCACGGTCTCGACGACCGTCGCCGACGCCCCCGCGCCCGCCCCGTCCGTGAGGGTCAGCGCCTCACCGGGGCGCAACCGCTTCACCGACACCGCATGACGCCCCTCCGGGCCGTCGAGCGTCAGGCGGGCTCCGGCGGCCGCCTCGGCGGCGTTGGGATGGAGGAACACCGGGGCCGTCATGAGCGGAAGGAACTCCGTGGGTGGGTGGGATGGACCGGACGTGCCGGGCCGCGCGAACCGGCGGACACAGGCGGGTCGCCGCGGGGACCGCGTCCGTACGACCGGCACCGGGGTCGCCGCGCGCGGTGGCCGGCAGGGGGGCGGCGCAGCCGCGCCGGGGCCGTCACCGTGTGCCGGCCCCGGCGCAGCCCGTCAGCGACCGTTGAACGCGTCCTTCAGCCTGCTGAAGAGGCCCTGCTGGCCGGGCTGGAACTGTCCGGAGGGGCGCTCCTCGTCCCGCAGCTCGGCGAGCTTCCGCAGCAGTTCCTCCTGCTCCGCGTCGAGCTTCTGCGGGGTCTGCACCTCGACGTGCACGATGAGGTCGCCGCGCCCGTTGCCCCGCAGATGCGTCACGCCGTGGCCGTGCAGCGGGATCGACTGCCCGGACTGCGTGCCGGGACGGATGTCGACCTCCTGCATGCCGTCCAGCGTCTCCAGCGGTACCTGCGTGCCGAGCGCAGCCGCGGTCATCGGAACCGTCACCGTGCAGTGCAGGTCGTCGCCGCGCCGCTGGAACATGTCGTGCTGCTTCTCGCGGATCTCCACGAAGAGATCGCCGGGCGGGCCGCCACCGGGGCCGACCTCGCCCTCACCGGCGAGCTGAATCCGGGTGCCGTTGTCCACACCTGCGGGGATCTTCACCGTCAGCGTCCGCCGGGAACGCACCCGACCGTCGCCCGCGCACTCCGGGCAGGGCGTCGGCACCACGGTGCCGAACCCCTGGCACTGCGGGCAGGGCCGCGAGGTCATGACCTGGCCGAGGAACGACCGCGTGACCTGCGACACCTCGCCGCGCCCGCGGCACATGTCGCACGTCTGTGCCGAGGTCCCCGGAGCGGCACCTTCGCCGTCGCAGGTCTTGCAGATGGTGGCCGTGTCGACCTGGATCTCCTTCGTGGTCCCGAAGGTCGCCTCCTTGAGGTCGATCTCCAGGCGGATCATGGCGTCCTGACCACGACGGGTCCGCGACTTCGGGCCGCGCTGCGCGGCGGTCCCGAAGAACGCGTCCATGATGTCGGAGAAGTTCCCGAAGTTGCCGCCGAACCCGGCCTGCCCGGCCGCGCCCCCCATGGGGTCGCCGCCGAGGTCGTACATCTGCTTCTTCTGCGGGTCGGAGAGCACCTCGTACGCGGTGTTGATCTCCTTGAAGCGCTCCTGCGTCTTCGGGTCGGGGTTCACGTCCGGGTGCAGCTCACGCGCCAGCCGGCGGAACGCCTTCTTGATCTCGTCCTGTGAGGCGTCCCGCTGCACGCCAAGGACCGCGTAGTAGTCAGTCGCCACTTATTTCTCCGCGAGAATCTGTCCGACGTACCGTGCCACCGCGCGCACGGCTCCCATCGTTCCGGGGTAATCCATCCTGGTCGGTCCGACCACGCCGAGCTTCGCCACGGCCTCGTCCCCAGAACCGTAGCCGACGGTCACGATCGACGTGGAGGTCAGCCCCTCGTGGGCGTTCTCCCGGCCGATGCTCACCGTCATCTCGGGGTCGTTGGCCTCACCCATGAGCCGGAGCATGACCACCTGCTCCTCCAGCGCCTCCAGCACCGGCCGGATCGTCAGCGGGAAGTCGTGGCCGAAGCGCGTCAGGTTGGCGGTACCGCCGATCATCAGTCGCTCCTCCGTCTCCTCCACCAGTGTCTCCAGCAGTGTGGACAACACCGTCTGGACCAGGCCACGGTCGTCGGTGTCGAACGACTCCGGGAGGTCCAGCACCAGACGCGGAACCTCGGTGAAGCGCTGCCCCGCCACCCGGGCGTTCAACCGTGCCCGCAGCTCCGCGAGCGAGGTGTCACCGAACGGCGCGGGACAATCCACCACCCGCTGCTCCACGCGACCGGTGTCGGTGATCAGCACCAGCATCACCCGTGCGGGCGCCAGGGAGAGCAGTTCGACGTGGCGAACCGTCGAGCGGGACAGCGACGGGTACTGGACGACGGCGACCTGCCGCGTCAGCTGCGCCAGCAGCCGTACCGTCCTACCGACGACGTCGTCCAGGTCGACCGCGCCGTCCAGGAAGTTCTGGATCGCGCGGCGCTCCGGCACGGAGAGCGGCTTGACGTCGGCCAGTTTGTCGACGAAGAGCCGGTAGCCCTTGTCGGTGGGCACCCGGCCGGCGCTGGTGTGGGGCTGCGCGATGTAGCCCTCGTCCTCCAGTACCGCCATGTCGTTGCGCACCGTGGCGGGCGAGACCCGCAGGTCGTGCCGTTGTGTGAGCGCCTTGGAACCCACCGGCTCCTCGGTCCCCACGTAGTCCTGGACGATCGCCCGCAGCACCTCAAGCCTGCGTTCACTCAGCATGCCGCGCACCTCCCGTCCGGCGTCTCCGCTCGATATCCTGGCACTCGCGGGGCACGAGTGCCAGGTCTCTGGATCAGTGTACGGCCGGGCGGCGCCATCGGGTAAAGGGCTGCCCGGAGTTCTGGGACGTTCCCGGGCCGCGGCCGCCCTCCCCGCCGCCGGCATGGCCGCGCTGCGCCCCGCGGTGCCGCGCCGTCACGCCCTGAGGCTACTGTCCCCGCATGGAGCGCAGCTGGGAAGAGCCGGCACCGGGAGTGGTACGCACGCGGCTGCCGGGGTGGGACGAGACGGTCGGCGTCGTCGTCGGGACCGAGGCGGCCCTGATGGTCGACGCCGGCCCGGACACGGCGACCGCCGCCGCGCTGCTGCGGGAGGTGGCGGCGCGATTCGCGCGGCCCGTCCGGCACCTCGCCCTCACCCACCTCCACTTCGACCACGTCCTGGGAGCTTCCGCCGTCCCGGCCGCGACCCGGTACGCGGCGACCGGCGCCCGCGGCCTCCTCACTCCGGCGGGGCTCGCCGCCCTCGTCGCCGACGCGACCGCCCACGGCGCCGGCGGCGAACGGGCCCGGCGCGACGCCGCCGCCCTCGCGTCCGCCGGGGTCGACGTCGAGGTCGACGGAGCGCTCACCGTCGACCTCGGCGGACGCAGCGTCGTCCTGGCAGCGGCCGGCCCGGGACACACCGGTTCCGACCTCGTCGTCCACGTACCCGATGCCGGCCTCGTCTTCTGCGGCGACCTCGTCGAGGAGTCCGGCGACCCCCAGGCGGGCCCCGACGCCCATCCCGCCCGCTGGCCCGCCGCGCTCGACGGGCTCCTCGCGCTCGGCGGCCCCTCGGCACGCTACGTGCCGGGGCACGGCGCCATCGTGGACGCCGCCTTCGTCCGCACCCAACGCGACTCCCTGGCACGGCGCTTCGGCGCCGACACGCGGTGATGCGGGCTCGGCGGAAAGCCCCTCGTGCGGTCGGCGGCCAGTAAGCTCTGGCCGGTGCGCAGCAGACAGTACGGCCCCGACCTGACACCGCCGTGGAAGCGGAAGAGGCCGCCGGCGCCCGAGGTGCCGGCCGACCCCGACCTCGTCGTCGAGGAGGTCGTCACCGGTTTCTGCGGCGCGGTGGTGCGGTGCGAGAAGACCGCGCAGGGCCCAACCGTCACGCTGGAGGACCGCTTCGGCAAGCACCGGGCGTTCCCAATGGAACCGCGCGGGTTCCTGCTCGACGGCACCCCGGTGACACTCGTGCGGCCCGCGACCCGGCCGAGCGCCACGGGGCCGGCGCGCACCGCCTCCGGTTCGGTCGCCGTCCCCGGAGCACGTGCCCGCGTCGCACGGGCAGGCCGCATCTACGTCGAAGGGCGCCACGACGCCGAACTCGTCGAACGGGTCTGGGGCGACGACCTCCGCATCGAGGGCGTCGTCGTCGAGTACCTGGAGGGCGTGGACGACCTGCCGGCCATCGTCGAGGCGTTCGGGCCCGGGCCGGACGCCCGACTGGGCGTGCTCGTCGACCACCTGGTGCCGGGGTCGAAGGAGTCGCGCATCGCCGCGCAGGTCACCGATGTCCACACCCTGGTGGTCGGACACCCCTACATCGACATCTGGGAGGCGGTGAAACCCGCCTCGGTCGGCATCGACGCCTGGCCCCGCGTCCCCCGCGGCCAGGACTGGAAACGCGGAGTGTGCCGGACACTCGGCTGGCCCGACAACACCGGCGCCGCCTGGCAGCGGATCCTCGGATCGGTCCACTCGTACAAGGACCTGGAGCCGGCCCTGCTGGGGCGGGTCGAAGAACTCATCGACCACGTGACCGCGCCCTGACCGGCCCCGCGGCAGCAGGACGCGGGACGGCCCGGCACCGGCAGCGCAGCGGGGCCCCTCGAACCCGAGCGGCAGCTGGCCCTCGCCGCCGCGCGGCACGGCAGACGCCCCGGCGACCCGCCGGGGGCGGGCGGCGCACCGGCGGGGAGGCGGAGATCCGCGGCACGCCGAAGCGTCAGTCGACCATGTCCCGTACCAGGGCGTCGGCGAGGAGACGGCCCCGCAACGTCAGCACCGCCCGGCCCCGCCGGTGGTCGGCCTCCGCCAACAGCCCCTCCCCCACCGCCCGCCGGGCGACAGCCGCGCCGGCGGGCTTCAGCAGGTCGAGCGGACAGCCGCCCGCGAGCCGCAGTTCGAGCATGATCCGCTCGACCCGGCGGTCCTCCGCGGAGAGCACCTCACGTCCCACCCCCGGTGACCTGCCCTCCCCCAGGGAGCGGGCGTACGCGGCGGGATGCTTGCCGTTCCACCACCGCACCCCGCCCACGTGGCTGTGCGCCCCGGGGCCCGCACCCCACCAGTCGGCGCCCCGCCAGTACAGGTCGTTGTGGCGACAGCGGGCCGCGTCGGACGTGGCCCAGTTCGACACCTCGTACCAGGAGAAGCCCGCGGCGGACAGCGCGTCCTCGGCCAGCAGGTAGCGGTCGGCGTGCTGGTCGTCGTCGGTCGGCTCGATCTCGCCGCGCCGGATGCGTCGCGCCAGCCCCGTGCCGTCCTCCACGATCAGGGCATACGCGGAGATGTGGTCCGGCCCGGCGCCGAGGGCCGCGTCCAACGTCGCGCGCCAGTCGTCGTCGCTCTCCCCCGGCGTGCCGTAGATGAGGTCCAGGTTGACGTGGTCGAACCCCGCGGCGTGGGCCTCCGCGACGCAGGCCTCCGGGCGGCCGGGGGTGTGGGTCCGGTCGAGGACCTGCAGGACATGGGGTCGGGCCGACTGCATCCCGAACGAGACGCGGGTGAAGCCTCCGGCGCGCAGTTCCGCCAGGTAGGCGGGGTCCACCGAGTCCGGGTTGGCCTCGGTGGTCACCTCAGCCCCGTCGGCGAGCCCGAACTCGTCCCTGATCGCGGCAACCGCCTTCACGAGATCGGCGGCGGGCAGCAGCGTCGGGGTCCCGCCGCCGACGAAGACGGTCTCGACCGGCCGGGGGTCCTCGCCGAGCACGGTGCGCGCCAGCCGCACCTCGGCGACCAGGTTGTCGGCGTAGCTGTCACGGGAGGCCAGCACGGCATCGGCACCGGAGCCGATGCGGAGCTCGGACGCCGTGTAGGTGTTGAAATCGCAGTACCCGCACCTGCTGGCGCAGTAGGGGACGTGCAGGTAGAAGCCGAGGGGGCGGTCGGCGCTGTGCTGCAGGGCGTGGGACGGGAGGGAACCGTCGGCAGG
This sequence comes from Streptomyces lonarensis, assembly GCF_012033735.1. Lineage (GTDB taxonomy): Bacteria > Actinomycetota > Actinomycetes > Streptomycetales > Streptomycetaceae > Streptomyces > Streptomyces lonarensis. The sequence continues at coordinate 21,050 of NZ_JAAVJD010000016.1, forward strand.
CACGGCTTCGCCGTCGGGCAGAGCGGAGGGCATGGCGTCCATTGTCCCGCATCCCGTCGCTGCGCCGACGGGATGCAGCCGGGAGGGGCTGCCCGGCGGGCGCGGCGGGGCGGGCGCGGCAGCGCCCGGGACGGTGCGGCAGGTCGGTCGGGCTGCGGGTCGGTGCGGCTGCGGGAACCGGGCGGATGTCGTCCGGCACGCCTCTGGTCCCACGGGCGGCAGTCCGTGCCCGGGCGGTCAGGCGCTCCTGCTGCCTTTGTACATCCCGTCGATCAGGTCGCGGTACTCCCGCTCCACCACCGGGCGCTTGAGCTTGAGGCTCGCGGTCAGCTCGCCGTGCTCCACGTCGAGGTCGCGCGGCAGCAGGCGGAACCGCTTGATCGTCTGCCACTTTTGCAGGCCGGCGTTGAGCTGCGTGACGTACCCGTCGACCATGGCGACGGTGCGCGGGTCGGCCACGACGGACGCGTAGGAGCGCCCCGCCATGCCGTTCTCAGCGGCCCAGGCCGAGATCGACGGCTCGTCCAGGGCGATCAGCGCCGAGCAGAAGTTCCGGCTCGCGCCGATCACCAGCACGTTCGACACGTAGGGGCAGACGGCCTTGAAACGCCCCTCGATCGCCGTGGGCGCGACGTACTTCCCCCCGGAGGTCTTGAAGAGGTCCTTCTTGCGGTCCGTGATGCGCAGGTACCCGTCGTCGGAGAGTTCGCCGATGTCCCCGGTGTGGAGCCAGCCGTCCGCCTCCAGCGCCTCGGCCGTCCGCTCCGGCAGGTTGTGGTAGCCCTCCATGATCCCGGGCCCCCGCAGCAGCACCTCGCCGTCCTCCGCGATCCGCACCTCCAGGCCGGGCAGCGCCTTCCCGACGGTGCCTGTCCGGTTGGCGCCCACGGGGTTGACGAAGTTCGCCGCGCTGGACTCCGTCAGCCCGTACCCCTCGAAGATGTGGATGCCCGCGCCGGAGAAGAAGTAGCCGATCTCCGGCGCCAGCGCCGCCGACCCGGAGATACAGCCGCGCATCCGCCCACCGAAGCGCTCCCGCAGCTTGGCGTAGACCAGCTTGTCGGCGACGGCGTGTTTGACGCGCAGCGCGGCGGGCGCATGGGCGACCCCGGTACGTCGGAGGCTCTCCTGAGTGACGCGGCCGTACTCCTTCGCGACCTCCGCCGCCCAGAGGAATACCCTGTGCTTGGCGCCGCCCGCCTCCTCGGCCTTGTTCGCGGCACCGTTGTAGACCTTCTCGAAGATGCGCGGCACGGCGGCCATGTAGGTGGGGCGCACCACGGGCAGGTTCTCGATGATCCGGTCGACACGGCCATCCACGGCCGAGGTGTGCCCCACCGTGAGCTGACCCGCCAGCAGTACCTTGCCGAAGACGTGGGCGAGCGGCAGCCACAGGTACTGGACGTCGTCGGCGCGCAGCAACCGCACACCGTCGATGGCATACCCCATGTAGGACCACGCGTCGTGACGCAGCCGCACGCCCTTGGGCCGGCCGGTGGTGCCGGAGGTGTAGATCAGGGTCGCGAGCTGGTCGGGCGCCAGTGAGGCGACGGAGTCCCGGATGCTCGCCGGGTGGTCGGCCAGGTGACTCCGCCCCCGGGCGAGGAGGGCGTCCAGCGACAGCACCCAGCCGTCCGGATCGCCGTCGGCGGGGACCGCGTCCTGCGCCTCGAGTACCACCACGTGCGCAAGGCCCGGCAGTTCACGGCGATGTGCGCGGACCTTCGCGAGCTGGGTGGCGTCCTCGGCTATCAGGACTTGGCTGTCGGAGTCCCCCAGAATGAAGGCGGCCTCCTTCGCGTCGGTCTGCGGGTAGACCGTGGTCGTCGCGCCTCCGGCACAGAGGACTGCCAGGTCGCACAGGATCCAGTCCACCCGGGTGCTGGAGGCGATGGCGACACGTTCCTCGGCGCGCAGCCCGAGCGCCAGGAGCCCTGCGGCGATCGCGTACACCCGGTCGGCCGCCTCGGCCCAGGTGTAGCTCCGCCACATGTCGGGACCCCCGTCCGGCGCAGGCACCGGGTAGCGATAGGCCTCCTTCTCCGGTGTCGCCTCCACCCGTTCGAGAAACAGATGCGCCATCGAGGGCGGTCGGTTCTCGATCGAGTGATGCTGCTCGCTCACGACGTCCTCCTGCTCGGCGCCCCACAGGTGCTGCTCTGCAGGTGACTGCAGGTGGCGCTCACCTTAGAGCGCGCCGGAGCCGGGCGTAAGGGTGTGAACGTCGAGAGATCACGGCGTGGTGCGCCGGTGTCACCGGGACACCCCGACCTCGCCACGACCGCCGGTCGGGTGGCTGGTTGTGGTCCTCATCGCGGAGTGCTGAGCACTCGGTGCCGGCGGAGCGGCCCGAGTGGGGTGGGCGGGCCGGGGTGAACGGTGCGGGGCCAGGCGGGGTGTAAGGGGCGCACACCCGGCGTGTGCCGAGCCCCGCGGGGCCGTCTGCGACCCCGTCGGCATGCTCACGGGTAAGCACGCTCACGGGTAAGGGGAGGCGAGGGGCCGCGTCACCTCACGGCCTGCCGCGGCGGTGCGCCCGGCATTGGGGGCGTTCTCGGGGCGACGGATACGGTCGGCGTCCGCCCCGGGGCCGCGCCGCCGTGTGCCAGGGCTGAGGGCGCGGGCGCTCCGTCGGGCACACCAGCGGGCCGACCCCCGGCGCGGCGGCCCCGTCGGCACAGGGGCCGCCACCGGCTGACGCTACTTCTTGCCCTTGGACTCCGACGGTCCGTCGGAGTCCGAGGAGAGCGCGGCGATGAACGCTTCCTGGGGGACCTCGACCCGGCCCACGACCTTCATCCGCTTCTTGCCTTCCTTCTGCTTCTCCAGCAGCTTCCGCTTGCGGGAGATGTCACCGCCGTAGCACTTGGAGAGCACGTCCTTGCGGATGGCCCGCACCGTCTCCCGCGCGATGACCCGCGAACCGACGGCCGCCTGGATCGGCACCTCGAACTGCTGCCGGGGAATGAGCTCGCGGAGCTTGGTGGCCATGCGCACTCCGTAGGCGTACGCCTTGTCCTTGTGGACGATCGCGGAAAAGGCGTCGACTTTGTCACCGTGGAGGAGGATGTCCACCTTGACCAGGTCCGCCGCCTGCTCGCCCGTGGGCTCGTAGTCCAGTGACGCGTAGCCGCGGGTCTTGGACTTCAGGGCGTCGAAGAAGTCGAAGACGATCTCGGCGAGCGGCAGGCTGTACCGCAGCTCCACGCGGTCCTCGGAGAGGTAGTCCATGCCCTGCAGGGAACCGCGTCGCGTCTGGCAGAGCTCCATGATCGCGCCGATGAACTCGCTCGGGGCGATCAGCGTGGCGCGGACCACCGGCTCCCGGACCTCGTCGATCTTGCCCGAGGGGAACTCGCTGGGGTTGGTGACGGTGTGCTCGGTGCCGTCCTCCATGGTCACGCCGTAGACGACGTTCGGCGCGGTCGCGATCAGGTCCAGACCGAACTCACGCTCCAGCCGCTCACGCACCACCTCGAGATGCAGCAGGCCGAGGAAGCCGACGCGGAACCCGAAGCCCAGCGCTGCCGAGGTCTCCGGCTCGTAGGAGAGCGCGGCATCGTTGAGCTGCAGCTTGTCGAGCGCGTCCCGCAGGTCCGGGTAGTCCGAGCCGTCCAGCGGGTACAGCCCGGAGAAGACCATGGGCTTCGGGTCCTTGTAGCCGCCGAGCGCCTCGGTGGCCCCGCCCTTCATGAGCGTGATGGTGTCGCCGACCCGGGACTGCCGGACGTCCTTGACGCCGGTGATCAGGTAGCCCACCTCGCCCACGGCGAGGCCGGCGGCGGCGGTCATCTCCGGCGAGTTGGTACCGATCTCCAGCAGCTCGTGGGTGGCGCCGCTGGACATCATCTGGATGCGCTCCCGCTTGCCCAGACGCCCGTCGACGACCTTCACGTAGGTGACGACCCCCCGGTAGGAGTCGTAGACCGAGTCGAAGATCATCGCCCGCGCCGGGGCTTCCGCGACACCGACGGGCGCCGGCACCTTGCGGACGACCTCGTCCAGCAGCTCGGCGACACCCTCGCCGGTCTTGGCGGACACCTTCAGGACGTCCGAGACGTCGCACCCGATGAGGTGCGCGAGCTCCGCGGCGAACTTCTCCGGCTGCGCAGCCGGAAGGTCGATCTTGTTCAGCACCGGGATGATCGTGAGGTCGTTCTCCATCGCCAGGTACAGGTTGGCGAGAGTCTGCGCCTCGATACCCTGCGCGGCGTCTACGAGAAGGACGCACCCTTCGCAGGCGGCCAGGGACCGCGAGACCTCGTAGGTGAAGTCGACGTGCCCCGGGGTGTCGATCATGTTGAGGATGTGCGAGGTGTCGTCGAGATCCCACGGCAGCCGCACGGCCTGGGACTTGATCGTGATGCCGCGTTCCCGCTCGATGTCCATCCGGTCGAGGTACTGGGCACGCATCTGGCGCTGCTCGACCACCTCGGTCAGTTGCAGCATCCGGTCGGCAAGCGTGGACTTGCCGTGGTCGATGTGCGCGATGATGCAGAAGTTACGGATAACGGCCGGGTCGGTGCGGCTCGGCTCCGGCGCATTCGAAAGGGTCGTCGCGGGCACGCGGGGTCCTGTCCGGTGAAGGCTCGATGATTCGGGGCACTGGCGTTGAGTGGCCCCATCGTCCCATGCCGCGCGGACAACGGTCCGCCGGGGAAGCGGCGCCCGGGCCGCCGGAACACCTGCCGTACGGCCGATTGTGACCGGCACCCTGCCCGCTGGTAGTCTGACCGACTGTGCTGCCGACCGTTCCGGCCGGGCGCACGGGCGGACAGTGAGTCGGAAAAGATCGACACCGACGCGCAGGTCCACCACCCCAGTAACTCTTCCGAACCTGAAAAGGCTCATTCGTGGCGAACATCAAGTCCCAGATCAAGCGGATCAAGACCAACGAGAAGGCCCGCCTGCGCAACAAGGCGGTCAAGTCCGAGCTGAAGACCGCCGTGCGCGCCACCCGTGAGGCCATCGCCTCCGGTGACGCCGACAAGGCCGCCGCCGCCGCGCGCATCGCCGGCCAGAAGCTCGACAAGGCCGTCAGCAAGGGTGTTCTGCACAAGAACAACGCCGCCAACAAGAAGTCGGCGCTGGACTCGCAGGTCGCCGCGCTCAAGGCCTGACACACCGCTTGTCCGTCGGCCCGGACCCAGCGGCCCCTCTCTCCGCTCCGGTCGGCAATCCCCGCACCGCACACGCCCGACGTTCGCCACGTGGGTGCGGTGCGACACAGCAGAAGTGCTTCGAGCCCCGTACCACTCCACCCCGAGCGGTACGGGGCTCTCGGCTGTTCAGACAGCGGGCGCGGCCCCAGGCGGAGGCCAACCGGGGCTGCGCCCGCCGGTTACAAGACACGGCCTCGGGGAGACGCCCACCACCCTTTGCGGTCGTCCGGGACGCGGTGGGTCACGGGGCCGGCGGCTCGGGACCGTTTCCTCCGGCTGCGGAGCTGCGCCGGTTCAGCCCCGGGGGACGCCTGTGGATCGGGCGGTGGCAATGGTCACGACGGCCTTTTCCAGCGCGTAGGCGGGATCGTCACCGCCACCCTTGACGGCCGCGTCCGCCTCTGCGACGGCTCGGATGGCGGCCGCGACTCCGTCGGGCGTCCATCCGCGCAGCTGCTGGCGTACCCGGTCGATCTTCCACGGCGGCATACCGAGCTCGCGAGCGAGTTCACCGGGAGACAACCGAGGTGCGGCGGCGAGCTTGCCGATGGCTCGGACACCTTGGGACAGGGCGCTGGTCACGAGGACCGGCGCCACTCCGGTCGCCAGCGACCACCGCAGCGCTTCGAGGGCTTCCGCGGTCTTCCCTTCCACCGCCCTGTCGGCGACGGTGAAGCTGGACGCCTCCGCTCGCCCGGTGTAGTACCGGGCCACGACGGCTTCGTCGATGGCTCCGTCGATGTCGGCCCCGAGCTGACTGCAGGCTGAGGCGAGCTCACGGAGATCGCTGCCGATCGCGTCCACCAACGCCTGGCACGCGCCGGGGGTGGCACTTCGGCCGGCGCTGCGGAACTCGTTGCGGACGAACGCGAGGCGGTCCGCCGGCTTGGTCATCTTCGGGCAGGCGACCTCTCGCGCGCCGGCTTTGCGCGCGGCGTCGAGAAGGCCTTTGCCCTTGGCCCCGCCGGCATGCAGGAGAACCAGCGAGATGTCCTCTACGGGTGCCGAAAGGTAGCTCTTGACGTCCTTGACGGTGTCCGCTCCAAGATCCTGCGCCTGACGCACGACGACGACCTTGCGCTCCGCGAAAAGGGAGGGGCTGATGACCTCGGTCAGCACTCCGGGTTGCAGGGCGCCCGGGGGAAGGTCCCGGACATCCGTGTCGGGGTCGGTCGTGCGGGCGGCATCGACGACTTCTCGTACCGCGCGGTCCAGCAGCAGTTCCTCCTGTCCGACCGCCACTGTCACCGCGGCGAGCGGATCGTCACTGCGTTTGCCTGTGGTCTGCTTCTTTCCTGCCATCGGGGCCAGCATCCCATGGCCCCACGACAGTGGGGACAATGAGCGGGTGACCGACCTACGACACATCCTGGTGCTGCCGGACAGGGAGACCGCCGAAACAGTGGCCGAACAGTGCACCGAGTTCTTGCGCGCCGGCGGTGAGCCGGAACTGCACCGTGAGGCGCTCGCCGGCGAGGACGACGCGGAGGACGCCCAGTGGCTCGTCGTTCTCGAGGAGCCTCGCGAAGGCCTCGACGAGGAGGGGCTCGCCGCGCTTGCCGAGGCCCACGGCGGCTGGTTGGAGCGGGACTGACCCACCGGGTGCCCGCAGAGCCGCGGTCGGCCGTGGCCGACCGCCGGAGGCCACGGCTGGCGCGGGCGCAGGTGCATGCGGTGCAGGTCCCGCCCCGCCCCGCGCCGGGCGACCCGCGAGCATGCGGATGGTCACCTTGTGGAGATCGTCGCGGCGCCGTCCGTCGTGATCGCGAGAGAGCCGTGCAGGTCCGTTCGAAGAACGGTGGCTCCGGCCTGCTCCAACGTCGCCAGTGTGCGCGGATCGGGGTGGCCGTACGAGTTGTCCGCGCCTGCCGACACGATCGCCCAGCGGGGTCTCAGCAGCCGAAGGAGGTCGTCCTCCTGGTAGGCGGACCCGTGGTGGGGCACCTTGAGGACGTCGACCGTGGGAAGCGCGGGGTGAGCGGCGATCAGTCGTTGCTGCGCCGCGGGCTCCAGGTCGCCCGGCAGCAGCACGGTGAGGCCGGCTGTGCGAACGAGGAGCGTCACACTGGCGTCGTTGGCGTTCGCCATCGTCTCGTGGGGCGGGGGCCACAGCACCTCCCATGCGAGGTCGTGGCCCACCGCTCCCTGGTCCCCCGCTGTCGCTGCCTGCACGGGGACGCCGAACTTCGCGGCCGTCGACTCGACCTCGCGGACCTGCGACTCCGGTTGTCGGGTCGCCGTCGTGTGGATGACGCCGACCGACCTCCCGTCCAGGACCCCCGGCAGCCCGGCGACGTGATCGGCGTGGAAGTGGCTGAGGACGACCACGGGGATGTGTCGTACCCCCAGTGCTCTCAGGCAGTCGTCCATCGCTCGCGGGTCGGGCCCGGCGTCCACGACGACGGCCCGTCCCGGTCCCGCCGCCAGCACCGTGGCGTCGCCTTGGCCCACGTCGCACGCCACTACGCGCCAGCCCTGTGGTGGCCAGCCGGTGAGCCACTGTTCCAGAGGTTGGGGGCGCAGTGCCGCCAAGAGCAGCAGCAGGGCGCAGATTGCCGCGGTCCACGGTCGGTGGCGCAGCCTGCGGACGAGCACGATGAGGGCGACGCTCAGAACGGTCAGGAGTGCCGCGCCCCACCACCCGTCCGGCCAGCGAAACTCCGCGCCAGGCAGCGACGCTCCCGTTCGAGCGACGGTGGCGATCCACCGTGCGGGCCAGGAGGCCAGCCACGCGAGCGCCTGGGCGAGGGGCAGGGCGACGGGCGCCGCCATCATCGCCGCCCAGCCGAGTACCAGCACCGGGGCGAAGGCCAGCTCGGCCAGCAGGTTGGCCGGCACCGCCACCAGACTGACGCGCGCGGAGAACACGGCCACCACCGGCGCACACACCAGCTGCGCGGCCAGCGCCACCGCCAGCCCCTCGGCGAGCCGGGGCGGTGCGCCCCTGCGCTGCAGCGCGAGGCTCCATTTCGGGGCGATGATCAGGAGAGCTGCTGTCGCCAGCACCGACAGCAGGAAGCCGAAGGACTGGGCGTGCGTCGGGTCGTACAGGATGAGGAGCAGCGCGGCGGCTGCGAGCGCCGGCAACAGGGACCTGCGGCGTCCGGTCGCCACCGCCAGGAGTGCGATCGCCCCGCAGACCGCGGCCCTCAGCACGCTGGGGCCCGGTCGGCAGAGGATGACGAATCCGATCACCACGGCGCCGCCGATCACCGCCGTGGCGCGCAGTGGGAGTCCGAGCCTCGCCACGATCCCGCCGCGTTCCGCGCGGGACGCCGTGGTCGGAGTTCCGATCACCACTGCGAGAAGCAACGACAAGTGCGCACCCGAGACGACGATCATGTGCGTCAGATCGGTCGCCCGCACGGCTTCGTCGAGGTCGTCCGGCACCTGGGACGCGTCCCCGACGATCAGCGCGGGGAGCAGGCCCTTCGGGTCGTCCGGGAGGCCGGCGACGGCCATCCGGAGTCGTTCGCGGAGCGCCCCCGCCAGCCGCTGGACCGTTGTCGGGTCGCCGATCGTCTGGGGCGGGGCCGCTCCCCGGACGAAGAGCACCGCGGCGATGTCCGCGCCGCTGCCGGTCGGTGGTGCCGCCCGGGCCGTGAGCTTCAGCCGGGTCGTCGGCAGGAGGCGCTGCCAGGCCTCGTCCGGTTGGGAGACGATCAGCAGGGTCGGGGTACGGATTTCCGTGGAACCCTCCTCGGCGGTGGTCAGGAGGTCCGCTGTCGCCGTGATCAGGAGCGGTCGGGTCCAGGCGCCCGGCTTCGGTCGTGCCATCCGCGGGTCGCCGGTGACGGTCACCTCCACCTCGACGAGCGCTTCCCGTTCCGCCAGGAGCGGGAGGGGGCCCGAGCGCGCCGCGGCCGAGTGGAGTGCGGCGGAGGTCCCCCCGGCCGCCGCGGCCAGCATGGCCAGGGTGGCCGTGACGGTGAGCGCCCGTCTCGTCCTCAGGGCCGGGACCGCGAGAGCGAGCACTCCGAGCCACGTCGCCACGACCAGGAGCGTCGTGCTCCCGGTGGGGAGTTCGAGGCCCAGGGCCGCTGCCACCCATGCGGAGATCGCCGGTGGCACGAGTCGAAGGTCGAGCGCCTGAGGCTCCCGGGACTTCGGGAACGCCCCCTGCTCGGCGTGGTGCGGGCCTCGCGTGTCGTCCATGGGCGGTCGTTCCGGTGGGAGTGGTGGGAGTGACTGCGGCTGTCCGGAGTGCCGCAAGACGCCCCGCCTGCCGGCGGGCTCGGGGAGGCTCGTCGCGGCCCGAGGGCGGAGGTGAGGTCGCCGCGATGGTGACGGTGACCGTCACCGAGAGAAGGGCGGCGGCCCGAGTGGGAGGCTGAAGGAGTGGCCCGCCCCGGGGTGCAGCGGGACGAGGCCGCCCGTGGCGCTTCCGGCGCCTCCGCTTCGGGTGGTCGCTCCTGGGCGAGAGCGGCTCGTCCGAGGTCAGGTGGCCGGTCACAGCACCACCCGGTCGCGCAGGTCGGCGAGGCGGGTCTCGCCGATGCCGGATACCGCGATCAGCTGCTCCACGGAGGTGAACTGCCCGTGCTGCTCACGGTGGGCGACGATGTTGCCTGCCAGGACAGGGCCGACTCCGGGCAGTTCTTCGAGGTCGGATGCGTTTGCCGTGTTGAGTCGGACCTTTCCCTGGCTGTCGAAGCCCTGGTGCGGGGCGGCCGCCGTCGGACCACCGCCCGGCGGGAGATCGCCGCCCACGACGACATGCTCGCCGTCCGTGAGCGGCCGGGCCCGGTTGATGAGGGCGGTATCCGCGCCTGGTACCGGACCACCTGCGGCGTCGATGGCATCGCCCACCCGGGACCCCGGTGGGAGGGTCCGGAGTCCGGGCTCCACGACGTCTCCGGCCACATCGACGACCAGGGAGGCTTCCGACGCCGCGCCCTGCTGGTCGGCCGTTTCGGACATCGGAGAGGTGGTGGGCCCGGTCGCGGGTGCGGCCTCAGGGGCTGCGGCGGCGGCGACCGCTCCCCCGGCCGGGTCGACGCCCTGGGGCCGTCCCGTCCAGTAGTGGTGGACGGCGAAGCCGACAGCGATCGCGACGACGACGCCCGCAGCCGCCAGGGTGCGGGGTTCGACCCGGCAGCGAGGCAGCACCCACCCGCTCAGGGCGTCCTGGCAGGCCAGCCTCGCCCTCAGCGCGACAGGGAGCCGGTTCTTCTGAGGCTCGCGGTCGCCCGTGAGGTCGGGCTCCTTGAGGGGAGGTGAGGTGCTCGGGGGCTGCTGTGGGGTGACCGCCGCGGGATCTGCGAGTTCGGCCACCTCGCTCGGGGCGTCCATGATCGCGTGTGCGGGGCGACTCGTGGTGCCGGGTGGCTCGGCCGGGGTCGGTTCAGCCGCTCGACCGGCGCTCACGCGGGCGAGCGTCGAGTTCTCGGGGTTGGGCAGAAGGGCGGAGGCCCGGGTGCGGGCGCGCGCCAGTTGCATGTCGGCCCGGCGGCGCCTGCCGCCTCGCCCCGGGCCACGCGTCTCGAAGGGAGTGCGAGATGTCATGACGCGAGACCCTAGAGATCCCGGCGCTACCGAGGGTGATCATGCGCTGTCCCTGTGGACAAGTCAGTGGGTGTGGATAACTCGGCCACCCTTTCGGGTGACTTGCCCGCGTCGAGCGCCGACTGCGTGCAGTATGGAGAACGAGAGGCGAAACGGCGTCGGCGCCCCGGCGCCCATGCGCCCCGAACGAGAAGCTTGCCCCACCGCACCGACGGTCACCGCGGTGCGGTGATGACTCCCACCAGCCCCGGCCCCGTGTGGGCCCCCAGCACGGCACCGACCTCACCGATGTGAAGCGAGGCCAGCCCGGGCAGCCTCCGACGGAGCCGCTCGGCGAGCTCATTCGCCCGGTCGTCTGCCGCGAGGTGCTGCACGGCCACCTCTACCTCCGCCGAGCCCGCATGCTCGACGACCAGCTCCTCAAGGCGGGCGAGCGCCCGGCCGGCCGTCCGCACCTTCTCTCGCAGCTCGATCCGTCCGTCCCGCATCTCCAGGAGGGGCTTCACCGCGAGAGCGGAACCGAACAGTGCTTGGGCGGCGTTGATGCGGCCGCCACGGCGAAGGTGGTCGAGTGTGTCGACGTAGAAGTGGGCGCGGGTGGCGGCTGCCCGGCGGCGGGCCGCCTCGGCGGCCTCCTCGGCTCCGGCTCCGGCCTCCACGGCGGTGGCCGCGGCGAGCACACCGAAGCCGAGCGCCGCGGCAATGGTCCCGCTGTCGATGACGTGGACCGGTACGGGCGCCCGCTCCGCCGCGACCACGGCGGCGTCCCAGGTCCCCGAGATCTCCGAGGAGAGGTGCACGGACACGATGGCGGATGCCCCGTGCTCGGCTGCGGCACGGTAGGCCCGGGCGAACATCTCGGGGCCGGGCCGGGAGGTGGTGACCGCCAGACGCGCGCGCAGCGCCGGCACCAGGGCCGCTGCCGCCTCAGGCGTGCCGTCCTCGATGGGCGAGCCGTCCACCACGACGGTCAGGGGTACCGAAACGATTCCATGGCGCTCCACGTCGACCCGCTCCAGGTAGGCGGTGGAGTCGGTGATGACGGCGACAGAACGGCACATGGAACCGGAGGATACGGCAGGGCCGGATGTCACTCCGCCCCGGTCTCGCGGCCTGTTCCTCTCCGGCGGAACAGCTGGCGGCGTTCCGGCTCGGGATCGAGCTCGCGCTCGGGTTCCCCGTCCGACGAGGCCGGCGACCAGTGGCGCAACGCGCTCGCTTCGATCTCGATCTGCTGATGCAGGGAGTCGAGTTCGCCTCGGTCGTAGTGGTGGGCCCGGTCGAGGGCGGCGTTGCGGAGGGCGTCGGCCGAACCCCTGATGCGCGCGCTTCGTTCGCGCAGGTCGGGAAGACGCGCTGCGATGCGTGCCCGGTCGGGCTCGCCCTGCATCAGGTCACCCAGTTCGGTGTCGAGGTGACGCGCGTGGCCGTGCAGCTGGGCCAAGAGGTCCAGCGCCTCGCGCAGCGAAGGGTCCTCCTGCGAGCCGGCTTCGAGTGCACCGCGTGTCGAGTCGATCGATCCGCGCAGTTCCCTGCGGAGGCGGGCCAGTTCTCCGATCGCGCCCGGCTGTGCGGCGCGGGCCTTGAGTGTCGCCTCGCCCAGAGTGCGGCGCGCGTGGACCCCGGCGCGCTCGATCCCCCGCTTGGTGGCGCGTACCGCGGCCACCGCCAGGAAAACGAACAGCAGAAAGGACACCACCAGCACGCCGAGCACGATCTCCATGACTGCCCCTCCGGTACCTTCCCTCGTCTGTCGCGCACGGCACCGACCGCGTTGTCCGCGGTCGGTGCCGCCGACAAGCCTGCCCGGCCCGTCTCGCGTCCTGTCCAGGGTAGGCGCACGGGGCGTCTTCCCGCCGAGGGCGGGGGCGGCAGATGCTGTCGACGCGGAAGTGAGCTGCCCGCGTGCGGCTGAGCCGACTCCGGGCAGCCCTCCGCCTCCGCACGGTGGCTGCCGGCGGGCCGGACACGCGGGCGGGTGCCCGGGCCCGCCAGCCGGCGGCGGTGGGCCCGGGTACGGGGCGCGGGTCTCAGCCCGGCACGATGTTGACCAGCTTGGGTGCGCGGACGATGACCTTGCGTACGGATGCCCCGTCGAGTGCGCGGATCACCGCGGGCTCGGCCAGAGCGGCGGCCTCCAGGTCGGCGTCGCTGATGGACGGCGCGACGTCGAGACGTGCCTTGACCTTGCCCTTGATCTGGACGACGCAAGTGACGCTCTCGTCGGCGGCGAGGGCGGGGTCGGCGACGGGGAACGGGTGGTACACCACGGAGTCGCTGTGCCCCAGACGCTGCCAAAGCTCCTCGGCGACGTGGGGCGCGAGCGGTGCGATCAGCAGCACCAGTGTCTCGGCGGTCTCCCGCGACACCGGGGTGCCGGAGACAGCCGCCTTCGTGACGAGGTTGTTCAGCTCGGTGATCTTGGCGATGGCGGTGTTGAACCGCAGCGCCTCGAGGTCTCGGCCGACCCCGTCGATCGCCTTGTGCAGCGCGCGCAGAGTCGGCTCGTCGGGCGCTGCGTCGACGACGGTGACCTGGCCGGTCTCCTCGTCCAGCACGTTGCGCCACAGCCGCTGGAGCAGACGGAACTGTCCGACGACGGCACGGGTGTCCCAGGGCCGGGAGACGTCGAGCGGGCCCATCGCCATCTCGTAGAGCCGGAGGGTGTCCGCCCCGTACTCGGCGCAGACCTCGTCGGGCGAGACCGCGTTCTTCAGGGACTTGCCCATCTTGCCCAGTTCACGACGGACCGGCTTGCCGTCGTGAACGTACCCGCCGTCGCGCTCCTCGACCTCGGCCGCCGGGACCGGGAAGCCGCGTTCGTCGCGGTACACGTACGCCTGGATCATGCCCTGGTTGTACAGCTTGTGGAACGGCTCCACAGCGGAGACGTGTCCCAGGTCGTACAGGACCTTCGACCAGAAGCGGGCGTACAGCAGGTGGAGAACGGCGTGCTCGGCACCTCCGATGTAGAGGTCGACGCCGCCGTGCGGGCGGTCGGCTCGCGGGCCCATCCAGTGCTCTTCGATCCCGCGGTCGACCGGGGCGCTGTCGTTGTGCGGGTCGAGGTAGCGCATCTCGTACCAGCAGCTGCCGGCCCAGTTGGGCATGGTGTTGGTCTCGCGGCGGTACCGGCGTACGCCGCGGCCGTCGCCGAGGTCCAGGTCGACGTGGACCCACGCGTCGTTGCGGGACAGCGGGGTCTCGGGCTCGGTGTCGGCGTCGTCCGGTTCGAACGTCCGCGGGGAGTAGTCGTCGACCTCGGGCAGTTCCAGCGGCAGCATCGACTCGGGCAGCGCGTGGGCGATGCCGTCCTCGTCGTAGACGATCGGGAAGGGCTCGCCCCAGTAGCGCTGCCGGCTGAAGAGCCAGTCACGGAGCCGGTAGTTGATGGTGCCTTCACCGAGGCCGGCGGTCTCGAGGTGGGCGATGACGGTGCGCTTGGCCTCTTCCACACCCATGCCGTCGAGATCGATACCGGGGCCCGAGGAGTTGATGGCGGGCCCGTCGCCCGTGTAGGCGCCGCCGTCGAAGTCCGCGGGGGGCTGGACGGTCCGCACGATCGGGAGGTCGAAGACGGTGGCGAAATCCCAGTCCCGCGGGTCCTGGCCGGGGACCGCCATGATGGCACCGGTGCCGTAGCCCATCAGGACGTAGTCCGCGACGAAGACGGGCACCGATTCGCCGTTCACCGGGTTGACGGCGAAGGCGCCGGTGAAGACACCGGTCTTCTCCCGGGACTCCGCCTGCCGCTCGACGTCGGACTTGGCCGCGGCCTGGGCGCGGTACGCGGCGACGGCCTCGGCTGGCGTCGCGTGGCCGCCGGTCCACGGCTCGCGGGTCGCCTGGGGCCACGCGGCTGGGACGATCCGGTCGACGAGGGGGTGCTCGGGGGCCAGGACCATGTAGGTGGCGCCGAACAGGGTGTCGGGCCGGGTGGTGAAGACCGTCACGGTCTCCTCGGCGCCGTCGGCAGCGGTCGTCGGGAAGTCGACGCGGGCTCCCTCGCTGCGGCCGATCCAGTTCCGCTGCTGCAGTTTGATCGCCTCGGGCCAGTCCAGCGCGTCGAGGTCGTCGATCAGTCGGTCGGCATAGGCGGTGATGCGCATGTTCCACTGGCGCAGCTTCGCCTTGAAGACGGGGAAGTTGCCGCGTTCGGAGCGCCCGTCGGCGGTGACCTCCTCGTTCGCGAGGACCGTCCCGAGTCCGGGGCACCAGTTGACGGGCGCGTCGGAGGCGTAGGCGAGTCGGTAGCCGCCCAGGACGTCGGCGCGCTCCCGTTCGGTCAGCTCCGCCCAGGCCCGGTCGCCGGGCACGGAGCGCCGACCCTGCTCGAACTCCTCGACCAGGTCGGCGATGGGGCGGGCCCGCCGCGCGGCTTCGTCGTACCAGGAGTTGAAGGTCTGCAGGAAGATCCACTGGGTCCACTTGTAGTAGCCCGGATCGATCGTCTCGAAGGAGCGGCGCTTGTCGTGGCCCAGCCCGAGTCGCCGCAGCTGCGCCTTCATGTTGGCGATGTTGGCCTCGGTCGACACCCGGGGGTGGGTGCCGGTCTGCACGGCGTACTGCTCGGCGGGCAGGCCGAAGGCGTCGAAGCCGAGGGTGTAGAGCACGTTGTGCCCGGTCATGCGCATGAAGCGGGAGTAGACGTCGGTGGCGATGTAGCCCAGCGGGTGGCCGACGTGAAGGCCCGCACCCGAGGGGTACGGGAACATGTCCATCACGAACTTGGTGGGGCGGGCGGCGAGTTCCGGGTCACCGGCGAGGTCGCCGAACGGGTTGGGCGTCTCGTACGTGCCGTGCTTCTCCCAGTAGTCCTGCCAGCGTGCCTCGATGTCCGCCGCCAGCTCGGCTCCGTACTTGTGGATCTGGGTCATCGTTGTGTGGCTCCATCGTTGTGTCTGCCCCGGACAGCAAAAAGCCCCCCGCTCAGGAGGGGACGCCGCGCTGATGCCGCCGGCCCGCCGATCTCGTGGCGGGTGGTGCGGTGCTCTGTCAGCGCGGCCCGGTAAGCAGGAGGCGTACGGCACGCATGCCGTCAGCCTAGCGCACCGCCCAAGACGCCGGGCACAGCGAGGCGGGCCGCCCGATTCCTCGGACGGCCCGCCTCGATCCTGTGGAGCTAAGGAGAATCGAACTCCTGACCTCTTGCATGCCATGCAAGCGCTCTACCAACTGAGCTATAGCCCCTTGCCTGACTCACCCACATCGTTCCCTGTGGGAAGTCCGTGGAGCTAAGGAGAATCGAACTCCTGACCTCTTGCATGCCATGCAAGCGCTCTACCAACTGAGCTATAGCCCCGGATCTGGTCCGCCTCGCCGACCTCTGGTTTCCCGGGGTCCGCGCTGCGGCGTCGCCTACTGTACACGGCTCTCGGGGTCCCATGCCAAATCCTTGATCCCCGCCGTTCCGCACCCCGTCCGGGCCTCGTCGACCACGCTCTGTCGCCCGCCACGACGGCCCCCAGGAGGCTGGTCGACCGCCGCGGCCGCGCCGCGGGGCCGGCAGCCGGGCACACGACGGGCCGCCGGCCGGGAAGGGACGGCGTCGGGGTGGGTCGGCACACGGCGCTCACGGACAGCCGCGGCGAGCACCCCGCCGACGGCACCGCCCGCCGCCCCGATGCGGGGTACGGCGGGCGGGTGAGAGCGGCGGGGCGTGTGCGCCCCGGCGCCGGGGGCAGGTGTCAGGCGCTGGCGAAGGAGTAGAAGCGCTTGAGCGCGCAGTGTTCGTCCAGCAGGCGTCCGTAGATCGGCTCACCCTCGAGCTCGCGGTAGACCTCGATGGGGTCGCCCTTGATGATCAGCGCTCGCGCGCACTCGACGCACCAGTACTGGTAGGAGTCGTTCACGGGTTCGAGATCGCGGACGATCGGGGTCCCGCTGCCGCACCAATCGCACTTCCGGCTGTGTGCACCCATGTCACCGATCAGCTCCGGACTCGGTCGCGGACCATGCGCACGTGGCAGCCTCCGTCATCGTCGTGAGGTCGTCGCGAGGCGTCGCCGGGTCCCCCTCCCGGTCGGCCTGGTGGAGCCTTTGCGATTCTGCCATGGCAAGCGCCGCCCGATAAGCCGGGAATCCCGCGCGAGTTGCATGGAGACGCGATCGATACAACCGCGGACACACCGCTTCGGCAGGGCCGGGGCGAGTGGCGAGCCGGTTCCGGTCGCGCCGAGCACGCCTCGCAACGCCGCCGGGGCGGCGAATCACGGGCCCCGCGATTCGCCCCCGCCGGGAGCGGCTGACCGCCCGACCACCTACGACCGGGTCGGCAGCACGCGTCGACTCCTGCCACTTCTTCACTCGTTGGAGGGCGTGGCGCGATCCGCATTGACGGAGGACGTGCACGGCGGGGGCCGACCGATGAGTGTGCTCGTCGGCCGTGCCCCGCCCGGGCGTCAGGTGTCGTCGCCGATGACGGGCTCGGGGAGACTGCCGGCGTTGTGCTCCAGCAACCGCCACCCGCGCTCGTGCTCACCGAGCACGGACCAGCTGCAGTTGGCGAGCCCGCCGAGCGCCTCCCAGCTGCCGGGGGCGAGGCCGATCATCCGGCCGATCGTGGTGCGGATCGTGCCGCCGTGGCTCACCACGATCAGCGTGCCGTTCTCCGGAAGGCGTGCCAGCGCCTGCTCCACGGCGGGCGCTGCGCGGTCGGCAACCTCGGTCTCGAGCTCGCCACCGCCGCGCCTGACCGGCTCGCCGCGCTTCCAGGCGGCGTACTGCTCGCCGTACTTCTCGAGGATCTCCTCGTGGGTGAGTCCCTGCCACACCCCGGCGTACGTCTCGCGCAGCGCTTCGTCGTGGCTGACCTCCAGCCCGGTCACGGCCGCCAGTTCCGCGGCGGTGTCGGCGGTGCGGCAGAGGTCGGAGGAGATGATGGCGTCGGGCCGCAGTCGCGCCAGCACGACGGCGGCACGGCGCGCCTGCGCCACGCCCTCCGCCGTCAGCGCGATGTCCGTCGTGCCCTGGAAGCGGCGCTCCAGGTTCCACGCGGTCTGGCCGTGGCGCCAGAGGACGACGCGGCGGCCGGCGGGGTCGCTGCTCAGTTCAGCTCACCGCCCGGCTGTCCCTCGTCGTCGGCGGTGGCCGCGGAGTCGTCGGCGTTCTCCGCGTCGGCTCCCCGGCCGCGCGTGGCGAGGGCGTCGGACGGCAGCGGCAGCTCCGGGCAGTCCTTCCACAGCCGCTCCAGGGCGTAGAAGACCCGCTCCTCGGAGTGCTGGACGTGGACGACGATGTCCGAGTAGTCGAGGAGGACCCAGCGGCCCTCGCGCTCCCCCTCGCGGCGCAGCGGCTTGACGCCGAGCTGCTCCTGGAGCTGCTCCTCGATGCCGTCGACGATCGACTTGACCTGTCGGTCGTTGGGTGCGGACGCCAGCAGGAAGGCGTCGGTGATCGCCAGGACGTCGCTGACGTCGTAGGCGATGATGTCGTGCGCCAGCTTGTCGGCCGCCGCCTGGGCGGCGACGGTGATCAGCTCGGTGGCGTGGTCGGTGGCGGTCACGGGTCAGCAGTCTCCACGGTCGATCGGGTACCGATCCAGGGTCTCATGCCCCGCTGCCCCGTTTCCGGGCGCTCCTGCCCGGCCCGGGGCCACCGCGCGGCGTGGTTCGGGTCCGGGAGGGCGGGACGGCGGGAGCCCGCCGGGGCAACGACCCGGCACGTGCCGTACGGCAGGTTCACCGGGCGTACCTCCGGGCCCACTCCAAGCGGCGTCCTCCCGCCGGTGTCCTCGGCGCGGTGTCCCCCGGCGGGACGGGCCCGGGTCGGTGCCGACCACGGATCAGTCGGGGAAGTCCTCGCCGATGACGACCAGGACGTCGGCGTTGCCGGGGGTGTCCGCCTGGCTCACCTGCTCCTCGGGGATACCGAGGGTGCGGGCGACCTCCAGTGCGGCGCCGGCTGCCGCCTCGGAGCCGTGGCGCACCTCGCTCTCCTCCACCGGCTCGGCGGGCTTGGTGTCGACGATGACCCACCCGCCGTTGACGAGTCTGACCGTGGCGCTCTCGCCCGCGCCGTCGTCGCCGCTGGCGTCCCGCAGGGCGACCCGCGGGCTGTCGGAGACGTCGGCGTTGCTGACGGACCCGCCCAGGACGGTGGCGACGACGGCGTCGGCGACCTGGTCGCTGATGGTGCCGTCCTCCTCGACGACGAGCAGGGTGTCGGTGTGGTCCCCTGCCTGGGCCATCTCGGCGAGCTTGGCGAGGCTGGCGCCGAGTTCACCCTCCGACAGCGACGGGTCGGCGATCTGGGCAAGGTTCTCGACAACCTGCCGGGCGCCGTTCTCGCCGGTCGGCAGCTTCTGCAGCACACCCGTCATGACCTGGCCGAATCGCTGGAGCTGGGCGTCCTGCGGTTCGTCGTCGGCGCGGTGGACGGCGTAGGTGACGGCGCTGCGGCCGTCGAGGGTCTGCTCGCCGGCGTCGACCGTCGGTTCGTCGGCGTCCGGGGGCACGGGGGTGGGCGAGTCGACCACCACCCCGCCGACGAGGTCGACGAGGTTCTCCAGGTAGGGGGTGTCCAGCCGCCAGGTGCCTTTGATGTCCGCGCCGAGCAGCGCACCGACCGCCTCGCGCACCGAGGCGGCGCCTTCGTCGAGCACGGCCTGCCCCAGGGTGGTGGTACCGGCGTCGGGTGAGACCGACAGGGCGTTGGGCAGCAGGAGTGTCGTGGCCTCTCCGGTGGTCTCGTTGGCGACGAGCAGCACGGTGGAGGTGGTCTCGCCGCCGGTCTCCCGCAGATGCAGGATGATCACGTCGCGGGATTCCGCGACGTCGGCGGTTCCCTCTTCCACGGTGGGGCCGGTGAGGAACGGCACGCGGTCGGTGGCCCAGAGGAAGCCCGCGCCGCCGATGACCGCGAGGACGAGGCCGATGACGAGCAGGTTGCGGCGGCTCCGGCCGCGTCGTTTGGTCTCCTCGCGGCGTTCGGTGCGGCTCTCGGTGAACTTCAGCCAGTCGATGACTTCTTCGGAGTCGTCGTTGTCCTCCTCGACGAAGGCGAACTCGTCGTCAGCCGGCGCAGCGTTCTTCTGCGGGCGGTCGCGGCGGCCCTTGCCGGGGGTGCCGGCGCGTGGGCCGGGGACGGTTCCCGAGCCCGCGTCGACCGCGGGCTGTTCGGCGGTGCCGCCCGCCGCGGCCCGCCCGTGCGTCCCGCCCGCGGCGGAGGCAGCCGTGTCGTGCACGCCGGGCGCCTCGCCCGCGGGGTCTCCCTCCGGCGGACGGGAGTAGTCGTACTGCTGCGGCACTCCGGGGGCGCCGGGGCCGTGGTGCCCCGTGCCGGGCGGCGGGCCGGCGGGGCCCTGGTGGCGGGTCGGGTCGTCGTAGCCCGGGGTCGGGCCGTAGCCGCCGGCCGGGTCGGCGTAGCCGGTCGCCGCCTGCGGGGCATCGTAGCCGGTGCCTGGTTGGTAGTAGCCCTGGCCCTCGGGCGGCCCGAAGGTGTCGGGGCCCGGGCCGTAGCCGCCGTGATGGCCGCCGGTGGCACCGTGGCCGGGGTGCTGCGGGGCTCCGTGGCCCCCGGGGTCGCCGTACCCTGCCGTGGGGCTGCCGTACCCCGTTCCGTCCGTCGCATAGGGGTTCAGCCCGGCGTGCGGGGGCTGTTGCGCGCCCCCGGGGTGGCCCCCGGGGTGCCCGCCGGGGTCGGCGGGGGCCGACGGGGCGTCCGACTGCCCCGGGCCGGTGTAGGAGCCGTAGTCGTAGCCGGCCCCGTCCGGCTGGCGGTACAGCGGGCGGCCGTACTCGTCGTAGCCGTACACCTCGCCGTACGGGTGCTGTCGGTCGTTCACCGCTTCGCCCTCTCGCCCTCGCGGCCGGGTCAGCTCGTCTGGACCGGCGGGGTCCGGTAGAGCTCACGCTTGTTGATGTAGCGCACCACTCCGTCGGGCACCAGGTACCAGACCGGCTCCCCGGCGGCGACGCGGTCGCGGCAGTCGGTGGAGGAGATGGCGAGGGCGGGCACCTCGACCAGGGAGACCCCGCCGTCGGGAAGACCCGGGTCGGTCAGGGGGTGCCCGGGCCGGGTGACGCCGATGAAGTGCGCCAGGGCGAAGAGTTCGCCGGCGTCACGCCATGTCAGGATCTGGCCCAGTGCGTCGGCGCCGGTGATGAAGAACAGGTCCGCCTCCGGGTGCTGCTGGCGCAGCTCCCGGAGCGTGTCGGTGGTGTAGGTCTTGCCCGGCCGGTCGATGTCGGCGCGGCTGACCGAGAACTGCGGGTTGGACGCGGTCGCGATGACCGTCATCAGGTAGCGGTCCTCGGGCGGCGTCACGTCACGGTGACTCTTCTGCCACGGCTGGCCGGTCGGGACGAACACCACCTCGTCGAGGTGGAAGCGCGACGCCACCTCGCTGGCGGCGACCAGGTGGCCGTGGTGGATGGGATCGAAGGTTCCGCCCATCACCCCGAGCCGGCGCCTCCGGTGCACCGACGCTATGTGGTCCGTGTGGTCTCCCATGCGCAGACCCTAGCTGCTTCCGGCGGGTTCAGCGGTCCCGGTTGAGCAGCATCGTGATGAACAGCAGCACGAGGAGCGCGACGAGGACGAGCCCACCGACCATGTACGGGTTGAGTGAGCTGTTCGGGCCGTCACCCTCCGCGAGGGTGGTGGCGGCGACGACGGCACTGCTGAGGATCATGCGACGACCAATCGGGATGAGGGTGGCCAGGAACGTAGGGTCATCGTAAGCGCAGCCGATCTCGGCGACCTCTTGCCCCCACCGCTGCGGATGGGGTGCAGTGGACGCGACGGACGAACGAGGGGGACCCGATGAGCGAGCAGCAACCCGCAGGGGGCGGCGTGGACGAGACGGGTGAGGGCGGGGCGGCCGGCGGCAGCGGCCCCGCGGGGGCCGCGGACGGGGGCGGTGGGGCGGTCGGCGGGCCGGAGGGCGACGCGGCGCGGGTCCGCCGCCGCTACCCGGGCATCTCCTCACGGGCGTACGAGCACCCGGCCGATCGGCCCGCCCTGGTCTCCCTGCGGAAACTGACCGGATTCGAGACGGTCTTCAAGGTCCTCAGCGGCATGATCCCGGAACGCAGTCTGCGGCTGCTGTTCCTCTCCGACTCGGTGCGCGTGGACGAGAACCAGTTCGTCCACCTGCACCACATGCTGGTCGACGCCTGCGAGATCCTCGACCTGGAGCGCGTCCCGCCGTTCTACGTGACGCAGGACCCGCAGCCCAACGCGATGTGCATCGGGCTGGACCAGCCGATCATCGTGGTGACGACGGGCCTCGTGCAGCTGCTGGACGAGGAGGAGATGCGGGCGGTCATCGGCCACGAGGTGGGCCACGCCCTCTCGGGCCACGCGGTGTACCGGACCATCCTGCTGTTCCTCACCAGCATGGCGGTCCGGGTCGCGTGGATACCGCTGGGGAACATAGCGATCATGGCCATCGTCTCGGCGCTGCGCGAGTGGTTCCGCAAGTCGGAGCTCTCCGCGGACCGGGCCGGGCTGCTGGTGGGTCAGGACCTCGACGCGTCGCTGCGCGGGTTGATGAAGCTGGCCGGTGGCAACAACCTGCACCAGATGAACGTCGACGCCTTCCTGAAGCAGGCGGAGGAGTACGAGAGGGGTGGCGACGTCCGCGACTCCGTCCTGAAGATCCTGACGGTGATGCCGCGGACCCACCCGTTCGCCGCGGTGCGGGCCGCCGAGCTGAACCGGTGGGCGCAGACCCGCGACTACCAGCGGCTCTGCCACGGGCACTACCCGCGGCGCGGCGACGACCAGGAGTCCCGCATCACGGACTCGGTCAAGGAGTCGGCGGCTCATTACGCGGGGGCCGCGCGCAACAGCAAGGACCCGCTGATGCGGCTGGTCACCGACGTGGCCTCCGGCGCGGGCGAATTCGGCGGGAAGCTGCGGGACTTCGCGCGCGGTACCGGGCGGCCGCGTCCCGGGGAGCAGCGCGGCGGGTCGGCGGGCAAGGACGGCCGTCGGGACGGCGACCGGCCGGGCAGCGACCGGCCCGAGGGCGAGGGTCCGGCCGCCGGCAGCTGACGCCGCCGAGCTCCCGGGCGGCGCGGCACCCGCCGCGACCTCGGTCGCCGGCGAGCCGGCCGACGGAGAAGCGGCCCCGGGCGGGAACGGGCCGGTCGGCCGAACGGGGGCGGGCCCGGGGCTCGACCCACTGGGGCTCCCCGCTGCC
>NZ_JAAVJD010000170.1 GCF_012033735.1 Streptomyces lonarensis
GCGGACCGGCGCGTTCCCGACACCGGGCGCCGCGCCGGTCCGCGGTCCCGCGTCGCACCGGCCCCCGCGGCCGCCGGCTCAGCCCGCGGGCGGCTGGTGCAGACCGAACGGCGAGCCCTGGTCGTCGCGGCAGAGCCGGAAGCGGCCGTACCTCGCCTGCTGCTCGGCGTCGCCGTCGATGTCCATCTCCTCGACCACGCCGCCCAGTTCACGGACGGACACCAGGGCCCGGTCCATGTCGTCCACCCGGAAGAAGAGGTACGGCGCACTGCCCGGGTCGCCGCCGTGTACCCCGCCGGGGACCGAGGAGCCCTCCACGGTCAGCCCGCCGCCGTCCGGACCCGGCGCCATCGTCCACCCGAACAACCCGCCGTAGAAGGCGCGGGCCCGCTCCGGGTCCTCCACGCCGAGTTCGAAGAACGTGATCTCACCGGACATCGCTGACCTCCCGGGTGGGCGCCTCAGCGCTCTTTCTGCGCCAGCCGCAGCAGGTGGTCCGCCAGCGCCCGGCCGCCGTCCGGCTCCCGGCTGATCAGCAGCAGGGTGTCGTCGCCGGCGATGGTGCCCAGCACCACGTGGAGCTCGGCCTGATCGATGGCGGAGGCGAGGAACTGGGCGGCCCCGGGCGGGGTGCGCAGGACCACCAGGTTGGCGGATGCCTCGGCCGAGATGAGGAGTTCACCGGCGAGGCGGGCCATCCGCTCCTCCTTCACCGACTCCCCCAGCGGCGCCCGGGGGGTGCGGTACCCCCCTTCGCTCGGCACGGCGTAGATCAGCTCGCCGGCGTCGTTGCGGATCTTCACCGCACCAAGCTCGTCGAGGTCCCGGCTGAGGGTGGCCTGGGTGACGGCGAGGCCGTCGTCGGCCAGCAGCCGGGCGAGGCGGCTCTGGGAGCGCACCGCCTGTCTGCCCAGGATGTCCACGATCCGCCGGTGGCGGGCGGCCCGCGTCTGCGGCACCGCCGGCCCGCTGTGCTCGTCGGTCATGCTGCCTCTCCGGCTCGTCGGCTCGCTCGGCCCTCGCTCACGACGCCGCGGTCGTCGCTGCCGCCGCGTCGAGGACGCGCGGCAGAGCACCGACGAGGGCGTCCACCTCGGACTCCCCGACGATCAGCGGCGGCGCCAGCCGGATGACGTCCGGCGCCACGGCGTTCACCAGGAACCCGGCGTCCTGAGCCGCCTGTTGCACCCGCGGTGCCACCGGCTCGGTGAGCACGATACCCAGCAGCAGCCCCGCGCCGCGCACGTGGTGGACGAGTGGGTGCGCCAGTTTCCCGACCGCCGACCGCAGCCGCTCGCCGGTCTCCCGGACGTGGGCGAGCAGCCCCTCGTTCTCGATGGTGTCGAGCACCGCGAGCGCGGCGGCGCAGCTGACGGGGTTGCCGCCGAAGGTGGAGCCGTGCTGACCGGCGCCCAGCAGGGCGGCGGCGGGGCCGAAGGCGAGCGTCGCACCGATCGGCATGCCGCCGCCCAGCCCCTTGGCGAGGGTGATCACGTCGGGTTCGACGCCGGCCGCCGCGGTGGCGAGCCAGTGGCCGGTGCGGCCGATGCCGGTCTGGATCTCGTCGGCCACCAGGAGCGTGCCGGTGGCGCGGGTGATCTCCCGGGCCGCCGCGAGGTAGCCGTCGGGGGCGGGGACGACGCCGTTCTCGCCCTGCACCGGTTCGACCACGAACAGCGCGGTCTCCTCGGTCACCGCGGCGCGCAGCGCGTCGACGTCGCCGTAGGGGACGTGGGTGACCTCGCCGGGCAGCGGGAGGAAGGGCGCCTGCTTGGCGGGCTGGCCGGTGAGCGCCAGCGCGCCCATCGTCCGGCCGTGGAACCCGCCCTGGGTGGCGACCATGCGGGTGCGGCCGGTGCGGCGCCCGATCTTGAGCGCCGCCTCGTTGGCCTCCGCGCCGGAGTTGGAGAAGTAGACCGCGCCGGGACGGCCGGCGATCGCCAGGAGCCGCTCGGCGAGCGCGACGGTCGGCTCGGCGGTGAAGAAGTTGGAGACGTGCCCCAGGGTCGCGATCTGCTCGGAGACCGCCGCGACCACGGCCGGGTGGGCGGTGCCCAGCGCGTTGACGGCGATGCCCCCGAGGAAGTCGAGGTAGGCCTTGCCGTCGGCGTCCCACAGCCGGGTGCCCTCCCCCCGGACCAGGGGGATGCGGGGGGTGCCGTAGGTGTCCATCAGCGCGCCCTGCCAGCGGGCGGTGAGCGCGGTGTTCCCGCCGGGCGCGGCGGTGGCGGCGGGTGCGGTGCCGGCCGGTGGGGCGGTCATGCGGGAACCTCCTGCGCGTGGGGCGGGGCGGGGGTCGTGCGGCTGTCGTCGTCGGGAACGACCATGGTCCCGATCCCCTCGTCGGTGAAGATCTCCAGGAGGATGGAGTGCTGCACACGGCCGTCGATGACACGGGCGGTGCGGACGCCGTTGCGGACGGCGTGCAGGCAGCCCTCCATCTTCGGCACCATGCCGCTCGCCAGTGACGGCAGGAGTTCCTCCAGCTCGGAGGCGGTCAGCCGGCTGATCACGTCGTCGCTGTGCGGCCAGTCCTCGTAGAGCCCCTCGACGTCGGTGAGGACCATCAGCGTCTCCGCGCCGAGCGCCGCGGCCAGCGCCGCGGCGGCGGTGTCGGCGTTGACGTTGTAGACGTGCGCGTCGTCCGCCGACCGCGCGATGGAGGACACGACGGGGATGCGGCCGTCGGCCAGCAGCGCCTCGATGGCCCCGGTGTCGGTGGCGGTGATCTCCCCGACACGGCCGATGTCGACCAGCTCCCCCTCGATGCGGGGGCGGTGGCGGGTGGCGCTGAGGGTGTGGGCGTCCTCACCGGTGAGGCCGACGGCGAGCGGTCCGTGCTGGTTGAGCAGGCCGACGAGCTCGCGCTGCACCTGGCCGGCGAGGACCATGCGGACCACGTCCATCGCCTCGGGCGTGGTGACCCGCAGCCCGGCGCGGAACTCGCTGACCAGCCCGTGGCGGTCGAGCTGCGCGCTGATCTGGGGGCCGCCGCCGTGGACGACCACGGGGCGCAGGCCCGCGTGGCGCAGGAAGACGACGTCCTGTGCGAAGGCCGCCTTGAGGTCGTCGTCCACCATGGCGTTGCCGCCGAACTTGATGACGACCGTCTTCCCGTGGTGGCGGGTGAGCCAGGGCAGCGCCTCGATGAGGGTCTGGGCCTTGGGCAGCGCCGTGTGGCGCCGGGCACCGGGGCGGCCGGCGGGAGCGGTCTCGGTGGGGGCGGGATCGGTGGGGCCGGTCGGCAGGGGCTCGCTCATGAGGAGTACGCGCTGTTCTCGTGGACGTAGTCGGCGGTGAGGTCGTTGGTCCAGACGGTGGCGGCCTGCTCGCCGGCGCGCAGGTCGGCGGTGATGCGGACCTCGCGGTAGCGCATGTCGACCAGGGAGCGGTCGGCGCCGGCCGCGCCGTCCTCGCAGACCAGGACGTCGTTGATGGCGACGTTGAGCCGGTCGGGGTCGAAGACGGCGGAGGTGGTGCCGATCGCGGAGAGGACGCGCCCCCAGTTGGGGTCCTCGCCGTGCACGGCGCACTTGAGGAGGTTGTTGCGGGCGATGGAGCGCGCCACCTCGACGGCGTCGTCCTCGGTCGCCGCGCCCACCACCTCGACGCGGATGTCCTTGGAGGCGCCCTCGGCGTCCTTGACCAGCTGCAGGGCGAGGTCGGCGCAGACCTCGCGGACCGCCTCGGCGAACTCGTCGGGGCCCGGCACGACCCCGGAGGCGCCCGAACCCAGCAGCAGCACCGTGTCGTTGGTGGACATGCAGCCGTCGGAGTCGACCCGGTCGAAGGTGGTGCGGGTGGCGGCGCGCAGCGCCCGGTCCAGGGCCGCGGAGTCCACGTCGGCGTCGGTGGTGAGCACCGCCAGCATGGTGGCCAGGCCCGGGGCGAGCATGCCGGCGCCCTTGGCCATGCCGCCGACGCTCCAGCCGTCGCGGCCGGCGACGGCGGTCTTGTGGACGGTGTCGGTGGTCTTGATCGCGATGGCGGCCTTCTCGCCGCCGTGCTCGCTCAGCGCGTCGGCGGCGGTGGTGACGCCGGGCAGCAGTTTGTCCATCGGCAGGCGGACACCGATGAGGCCGGTCGAGGCGACGGCGACCTCGGCCGCACTGACCTCCAGCACCTCCCCGACACGCTCGGCGGTGGCGTGGGTGTCCTGGAAGCCGAGCGGGCCGGTGCAGGCGTTGGCGCCGCCGGAGTTGAGGACGACGGCGGCGACCGTGCCGCCCTTGAGGACCTGTTCGGACCAGTGCACGGGGGCGGCCTTGACGCGGTTGGCGGTGAAGACGCCGGCGGCGGCCCGGCGGGGGCCGCGGTTGACGACGAGGGCGAGGTCGAGCCCGCCGCTGTCCTTGATCCCCGCGGCGACACCGGCCGCGTGGAATCCCTTCGCCACGGTCACACTCATGGGGCCACTCCGGTGGTGGGAAGTCCGAGCTCCTCGGGGAGGCCGAGGGCGATGTTCATGCTCTGCAGGGCGCCGCCGGCGGTGCCCTTGGTGAGGTTGTCGACCGCGCTCACCACGACGATCCGGCCGGCGTCCTCGTCGAGGGCGACCTGGAGCAGGGCGTTGTTGGAGCCGGCGACGGCGCCGGTGGCCGGCCACTGCCCCTCGGGCAGCAGGTGGACGAACGGCTCGTCCGCCAGCGCCTTGGCGTAGCTCTCGCGGAGGGTGTCGGCGGTGACGCCGGCGCGGGCGCGGGCGGTGCAGGTCGCGAGGATGCCGCGCGGCATCGGGGCGAGGGTGGGGGTGAAGGAGACGGTGACCTTCTCCCCCGCCACCGCGGCGAGGTTCTGGGCGATCTCGGGGGTGTGGCGGTGGGCGCCGCCGACGCCGTAGGGGCTCATCGATCCCATGACCTCGCTGCCCAGCAGGTGGGGCTTGGCCGCCTTGCCGGCGCCCGAGGTGCCGGAGGCGGCGACGACGACGGCCTCGGGCTCCGCGAGCCCGGCGGCGAAGGCGGGGAACAGCGCCAGGGTGACGGCGGTCGGGTAGCAGCCGGGGACGGCGATGCGCCGGGTGGTGCGCAGCGCCTCGCGGGCGCCGGGGAGTTCGGGCAGGCCGTAGGGCCAGGTACCGGCGTGCGGGGTGCCGTACCAGCGGGTCCACTGGGCGGCGTCCCGGAGCCGGAAGTCGGCGCCGCAGTCGACGACGAGCACGCCGTCGCCGAGCGCCTCGGCGACGGCGGCCGAGTGGCCGTGCGGGAGGGCGAGGAAGACCACGTCGTGTCCGGCGAGGACCTCGGTGGTGGTGGGTTCGAGCACGCGGTCGGCGAGCGGCGGGAGGTGCGGCTGGAGTGCGCCGAGGCGCTCCCCCGCGTTGGAGTTGCCCGTGAGGGCACCGATCTCGACCTCGGGGTGTGCGAGCAGCAGCCGGAGGATCTCGCCCCCGGCGTACCCGCTCGCTCCCGCCACCGCAGCGCGCACAGCCATGTCCTCCTCCGACGGAACCAGAAGGCATGACTATACGGACAGCCGCAGATATATGCAATACGCTGCACGCACCCGTCCCTGGCCCGTTGCGACCGAGATTTTTACTTGGCGGACGAGCGCAGTAGTTGGCGGATCTTGCTTCGGTAACGCTGCGTTGATGGGACTTGGCGCTCTCGTTGGCCCTAGAGCGTTGCAGCTAGCCCGTGCCTGCCTGCGACTGAGCTCGGCAGGTGGCCTTTGAGCATTCCGGTTGGCCCCTGTGCATGATGGGTGGCCCCGTACGAGCCGCTGGATCACCGCGGAGAGGCTTCCGGTGGGCCGCCGGGCCAGCCATGATCAAGTTCCGGGGATTCGACAGTTGGGGTGTGACGTGGACTGGCGGACCGATCCGACGTTCGAGATGTGTCGGCAAGTGACGGACGGGGCGGACTTGGCCTCGTTCTCGGGAGGTCCGTTCGACGTACGGGCGGCGGTGGCCAGCATCCTGCCCGAGCCTCGACTGGCCTTGGACTTGGATGCCGTCCCGTGGGGTAACTTCCCCCATGGGTACGACGTCCGGGAGGCGGTTTATCTCCTGCGCGCCGGCGGCGAACCGGTCGTGGATGCGACGGGTGTGCTGTGGGGCCTGTGCGCCGACGACAGCCGGGCCGCCGCTGCCCTTGCCGTGCCGTTCCTCATTCCCCTCGCCATCAACGCCCCCCACCCACACCGCACTGCCGCCCTCGCAGTCCTCTCCGGCCCCGCCCGTGCCAGGCATCACGGCGTCGCCTCTCGCGAGGAGTTCCTCCTCCACCGCAACGATCCCCGGCGCCACGCCCCCGATACCCACGACGACTACGGCTAGGAGGTGACCGGCATCCGGCCGGCTGGTCGGTGGCCGCCGCCCGAGCCGCGATCACCACCGCCACCACCGCGCTCCTTCCCCTTCTTGGAGACTCCGACCCCACCGTCCGCGTCGACGCCGCCGACGTCCTGGCGACCGCCGCCGACCCCGCCCACACCATCCGGACTGCCTTGGCCAACGGATTCGCCACCGAAGGCGACGCCATGGTCCGCGCCGCCCTGCTCCTGGCCGCCGCCGAGATCACCCGGGCCCACCCGTACCCGCCGGCTGTCAGGTGGCTGCGCGAACGGTGGCACGACCGAGCGGAGGCCCCCGAAGTCCGTCTGTCGGCGGCGGTCGGCTGGCTCTGCATCACCGACCAATCCGCACCGGAGGAACTCCGCCGGGCCGTCGACACCCTCGCCGACAACGAGCGCGCACACGCCATGGAGGCCCTGCCGTGGATGAGCGCCGCCTCGGGCGCCAACGAACCAGGACTCCTGCGCTGCAGACGCTGCATGCTCCACCCAGAAGAACCTGACCCGGAAGAGGTCCTCTGGGACTCCTTGTTCTGAGCAACCGGTCGGCCAACTACCGTACTCGGCCCGACTACCCGACTTGGGCGCCCACCGCCCCGGCTCCTGGGGTTCCTGAGCTGGGCGTTAGCCTCAGCGGATGGTTCCTGAGCCGCCACCGAAGGTCATCACGCGTCTCCGCGACGGGCGGATCCACGCCTACGTTGTGGGCTCCGGCGTCTACGGGACGCTGGAGCCCACAGCGATTTTCCAACCGCGGAATGGCGAGGAGGTCGTAGCGTCGGTCGTCCGGCAGGATTTGGAGCGGGTCGTGTACACGACGCTGAACGAGGTCGTCTGCCTTACGCGCGCCGACGACCTCATGTGGGCCTCGGACTTCGAACCGCGCTCTGACGTACGCCATGGCCACCGGCCTAACTGTGTGCCGTCGCGGGACGGTCGGACGGTATGGGTCTACCGGCCGGACGCGATGGCGGGCCGCGGGGGCGGGGACCAGTGGGTCGTGCACGATGCCGACAACGGTGCGGTTCTCGCCCGCTGCGAGCTGGAGACGGTCGGGCACGGCGCCTCCCACCACGTGCACCCCGTGGACGGCAGCATCTACCTCAACATCGGTGAGGGCCAGGACGGCTCTGTCATTCTCCGGGGCACGGTTGGGGTGGGCAGCGAGCCGGAGTTCGTGACGTACCCGTGGCAGGACCGCTGCCTGATCGACCTGGCTCCCTCCGGGCGTCAGTTCATGACCGTGGACCACGGGCAGGCGGACGTCGCCTTCCATGACCACGCCAACGGGGACGTGCTCTTCACCTTCCCTGTCGAAGCCTTCGGGTACGACCCGGAGGAGGCCTTCGTGGAATGGAGCGGCGGCTACCTGAGCGAGTACACGGCCATCGTCACCCTCGGCGGTGAGAGTCAGGACGAGGAGGAGTGGTTCCGTCACCACCTGGTCGACGTACGCACGGGCACCCTCAGCGGCAAGTTCACCGTTGAGGCGAGCAACCCGTACGAGCTGGTGCCCCTGGGCGACGGTTCCTGGCTCACCGGCGGCCCCGGCGGCGCCCCTGTCCGTTGGTCCAGCGCTCAGCAGCCGTCGGCACCGCCGCACCCGGCCGCACCGACCTCTCCATGCGGGGGGCAGCAACCGTGACGGCGGACCCCCGAGTGCCGGTGATTCCTCAGGCGCCTGAGGGCTTGAGCCGGCGAGCTCGTTACTTCGTTGAGGGACACGGGCTGCGTGTTCCACACCGCGACCTCAAGCTCTTCCGGGAGGCGTGGCTCAAGCAAGGGATTCCGGATGCCGAGATCGACCGGGCTGTCGCCTTCCAAGAGCGCTGGGGCGGTCTCGCCCTGCCCCCGGCCCCCGAATACGAGGGCGGCCCGCGCGTTCTGGAAGCCGATGCCCCGGAGGGCTCAGCCGCGAACGGATGGCGGTTCCCGGCTGGCGACTGTCGTGTCTCCATGGCCCACGGGTTCATGATCGGGCCAGGAGGTGAGTTCGGGATCGACGCTGACCACTGGACGCCGCTGCACGCCAGCACAGAGGGATGGGTGGAAGCCCTGGCACTGGCCGGCCACGCGGGCCGCTGGGCCAAGACCATCACGAAGATCAAAGGCAGCGCCGTCGAGGACCTGAACCTCGACGGATTCGAGCCGGTACCCGAAGTCCAGGGACTCGCTGACACCTGGTGGCGGGGCAAGGACTCGCTTATCGCCATCTACCGCGGCGAACCCTCCGGCTTCGGCGCCCCCCACTGCCTGAAGGCGCATATCTACGGCGGACTCGATGCATGGGGCCTGGCCGGCAACTGATCCCCGAACGCCGAGCCCTCGGTCCCGCCGCTGAGCGTTCGGGTTGCCACGGGGGCCAAATTGCAGCGCTAATCAGAACACGGTCCGCCAGGTAAAGATCTCGGTCACTGCCCCGGTCGGGGCCTCATCCTCCGAGCCAGGCGGCCAGGTGCTCGCCGGTGAGGGTCGGCGCCCAGCCGCTGCTGGTCCACGACGATCGCCGTCGTCAGCCCCTACAGCACGTCGACCTCGGGCCGGGCCGGCGTCGGCATGAACCCCTGCACGAAGGCGCTGTAGGTCTCGTTGATCAGCCGCTGCGACTCCGCGGCGACCGTCCCGAAGGCCAGGGAGCTCTTGCCCGATCCCGAGACGCCGGTGAAGACCGTCAGCCGCCGCTTGGGCAGCTCCACGCTGACGTCGCGGAGGTTGTTGACGCGGGCGCCGTGGACCCGGATCACGTCGTGGCTGTCGGCCGCCGCGGCCGCCTCTCCCGGCGGTCGCGTCGGCGGCGCTGTCGGCCCTGCTCAGCGTTGTCGCCCCCACGGGGTCGGTGCGGGCCGCGCCCCGTTCGGCGCGGCCCTGCGGTCGGTGGTGCGCCCTCGCTAGCCGCGGCGCGGCTGGGTGAAGCGCAGCATGTTGCCGGCGGGGTCGCGGAAGGCGCAGTCGCGCACGCCGTAGGGCTGGTCCACCGGCTCCTGGAGCACCTCGCCGCCGGCGGCCCGGACGCGTTCGAAGGTGGCGTCGCAGTCGTCGGTGGCGAAGATGACCCCGCGCAGCATGCCCTTGGCGAGCAGTTCCGCCATGGCACGGCGGTCCTCCGGCGCGGCGTTGGGGTCGGCGAGCGGCGGTTCCAGCACGATCTCGACGTCGGGCTGGGAGGGGGACCCCACGGTCACCCAGCGCATGCCCTCGAAGCCGACGTCGTTGCGCACCTCCAGTCCGAGGGCGTCGCGGTAGAAGGCGAGGGCGCGGTCGTGGTCGTCGACGGCGATGAAGCACTGCGCAAGCTTGATGTCCATGGGTCCGACGCTACGAGGGCCCGGCGGAATCCGCTTCTTCGATGCTGACCGGTCGGGCCGGCACGGCCGGGCGGTCGGCGGCAGCGGTGCGGCGCGGGCGGGTGCCGACCTTGGCGACGCAGGCGGGGACGGCCGCGCCCGCGTCGTGGCGACGGGCGCGGTAGGCGCTGGGGCTCTCCCCCACCAACTCGGTGAAGCGGCTGCTGAAGGAGCCGAGGGAGGTGCAGCCCACCGCCAGGCACACCTCGGTGACGCTGAGGTCGCCGCGCCGCAGCAGGGCCTTGGCACGTTCGACCCGCCGGGTCATGAGGTA
Organism: Streptomyces lonarensis; assembly: GCF_012033735.1. GTDB lineage: Bacteria > Actinomycetota > Actinomycetes > Streptomycetales > Streptomycetaceae > Streptomyces > Streptomyces lonarensis. The sequence goes on from NZ_JAAVJD010000170.1 coordinate 9,913, forward strand.
GGCGTACGGGGTCTCGCCGTAGGCGGCGCGGAAGCTGCGGGAGAAGTGCCCGGCGGACATGAGCGCCACCGCGGCCAGCGCGGGAACGTCCAGCGGCCGGGCGTAGTCGCGGTCCATCGTGTCGCGGGCCTGCCGCAGGCGTCTGAGGTCGTCCAGGTTCACCCCTCGAGCATCGCACCGGCGCCGGTGCCGCGGCGGTCGGGGACGCAGCGGAGCGGCGGCGGGCCCGCACCGGGGCCGGCCGCCGCTCCGTCGTCCGTGGGTCGGCGGGCGCTCAGCCGCGCTTCGGGCCGCCGGTGCCGTCGGCCTGCTCGGCCCGCTTCTGCTTGAGGCGGACCGTCTCACGGCGCACATCGGCCTGGGTGGTGCGCTCGCGCTCCAGCCACTCGGGGCTCTCGTCCCGGAGCGCCTGGATCTGCTCGGTGGTCAGCGCCTCGGTGACCCCGGCGCGTGCCAGCCCGGAGATGGAGACACCGAGTCTGGCGGCGACCACCGGGCGGGGGTGGGGTCCGTCCCGCCGCAGGTCGACGAGCCATTGCGGCGGGTCCGCCTGCAGCGCGTCGTACTGCGCGCGGGAGACGGTGCCCTCCTGGAATTCCTCGGGGGTGGCGGCCAGGTACACGCCCAGCTTCTTCGCCGCCGTCGACGGCTTCATCGACTGGCTGCTCTGCTGGGACCCGGTCTGCTGCGACGTCATGGGTCCAGGGTAGCGATCGCGGCCGGGCCGACCGCCGCCGGTAGCCTGGGACGGTGACTGGTACCGGGGATCCGCAGACGTTCCGACTCCTCTACGTCCCCGGCGTGACGCCGGGGAAATGGGTGCGGACCTGGAACGAGCGGATGCCCGCGGTCCGACTGGTGCTGGAGCAGTCGCCGCCCGCGGGCGCGGCGCAGGCGTTGCGGGAGCTGCGGGCGGACGCGGGACTGCTGCGGCTCCCCGCGGACCGCGACGAGCTGAGCGTCATCCCGCTCTACACCGAGACCACGGTGGTGGTCGTCCCCAAGGACCACCTCGTGGCGGCGGCCGACGAGGTGACGACGGCCGACCTCGCGGACGACGTCGTGCTGCACCCCCTGGACGACACCCTGCCGTGGGAGGCACCGCCCGGGCGGCCCGCGTTCCAGCGGCCGGAGACGACCGAGGACGCGGTGGAGCTGGTGGCCGCCGGTATCGGACTGCTGGTGGTGCCGCAGTCGCTCGCGCGGCTGCACCACCGCCGCGACCTCACCTACCGGCCGGTGACCGACGCCCCGCAGTCCGGGGTCGGGCTCGCCTGGCGGGAGGACACCACGACGGACGACGTGGACGACTTCATCGGCATCGTCCGCGGCCGCACCGCCAACAGCACGCGCGGGCAGCGGCAGCAGCGGGCGGAGCCCGCGCCCGCCGACCGGGGG
>NZ_JAAVJD010000171.1 GCF_012033735.1 Streptomyces lonarensis
CCCCCCCCCCCCCCCCCCCCCCCCCCGCCGCTACGCACGGCGCCGCCGGCGGACCCGCGGCGGCTGGGGCCGCTCCCGGGCGCGGTGCGCAGGCGGGCCGCGGCTGCTCCTCGCCGCTCGACGGGGCGCGCCGGGTCCCGCACGGGGCGCCGCGCGCGGTGCGGCTCTCACGGTGCGCTCCGCCCCGTGCGGCGCCTTCCTCGGCGTACCGCTCCGAGCGTGCGCCGCCGGCGCCGGCACGTATGCCGCCTGCTCCTCGGCTTGTCGCCCCGCGGGAGCCCCGCCCAGACCTCTCCAGGGGCCGGCCGCTCGACAGGCAGCGCCCGGGCGGCTCCCGGCGCCGCTCCGCCGAGGCGCGAGACCGCCCCCCCGCCCGGCGCCGAACGCGCTGTGAAGCTGCCGTCCGCACGGGGCGACAGCCGCCGGCGCGCAGCCCAGGACGGCCGACAGGCCGGCAGCGGGCGCGCTCCATGCGGCTCCGCTCGCAGCCTCGCGGTGTCGGGGCTCCGTGCCCGCCCCATGCGCTCCGCGCGGAGCCTCGCGGCGTGCCGCGTGCCGCGTGCCGCGTGCTCCGGTGCTCCGCCTGCCCCGTGCCTCCGTACGGCCACTCATGGCGCCACGCCGTCCTGGTGGGCGTGGTCGCGCTGAGTGGCTGTGGGGCGACGGGGCACGCCCCATGCGTAGCCGCAACGCTCGGCCCCATGCTCTCCGCGCAGTCACTCGCGGCGCCGTGCCGTGCCGGTCGGCGTGGTCGCGGGCGGTGGCACCGGGACGACGGGGCCCGCCCCATGCGTGGCTGCAATGCTCCGTCCGCCCGCCCCGTGCGGCCGCGCAGCGGAGTACGGCGGCCTGGAGCGCCGGCCGCCGCGGTGCCCCGTCGGCCGCCCAGCGCCCCCGCCCCGGGGCCTGTGCTCTGCTGCGGCCGCGCCGGCCTGCCCGCTCTGTGCCCCCTGTGCCGGCTTCGGCGACCTGTCCGCGCTGTGACGCGCTGCCCCCTGAGCCCGGCGGCTCCCGGCGCGCAGCGCAGACCGTTGCCGGACGTGGCGCTGCCACCGCGTCGCGACGGTGCCCTGGCCATGGCCCCGCCCCGTGCGCGTGGCGGAGCCATGCGCCCCGTGCGCGCGGCGGGCCGGACCGGCGTGCCCGCTGCTGCTCGTGGCGCGCTGCTCCCTGCAGGGGTCCTGCCGTGCAGGCGGACCCCCTGCCCGCCGTCTTCCCGGCCGCCGCCAGCGGGTGCATTCACCCGACATCGACCGCCTTGGCTCCCGCTGTGTCGGCGGCCGTCGCCACGGGGTTCCCGAGCCGGCGCCTTGCCGGCCCCGTCCCCGGCCGAACCTCCGTCGTGTACTGGCGAGCCGACGCCCGCGGCGGTCTGCGCCGTGTCGTGTGGGGCGCCCGCGTGGGGTGACCCGGTCGGGCTCCGATCCCCGCTCGGGGAACCCGTTTTGGCGGTCGGACCTCGATCGGGTAATGTTCTTCTCGTCGCCAAGCGAACCGGAACCGAAAGGGGCCGGAAGCGCAAGGCGAAGACCCGAGCGAAGGCTCCGCAAGGAGTCAAGTTCTGGTGGGCTATGGTGTAATTGGCAGCACGACTGATTCTGGTTCAGTTAGTCTAGGTTCGAGTCCTGGTAGCCCAGCGATCTTCCAGCAAGATCAAGGCCCCCGTTGTGTAGCGGCCTAGCACGCCGCCCTCTCAAGGCGGTAGCGCCGGTTCGAATCCGGTCGGGGGTACGGTGACCATCTCGATGGTCACGCGCTGGATGCCCCCGTTGTGTAGCGGCCTAGCACGCCGCCCTCTCAAGGCGGTAGCGCCGGTTCGAATCCGGTCGGGGGTACTTGGTGGAGTTGAGCCCCGCGCTTCGGTGCGGGGCTCAACTCGTTGTGTGCGTGAGGACGGGTTTCCCTGCGCACGGCGCTTCTCGGCGCCCACAAACGCGATCCGTTCCGTGATCGCGATCACTCTGGCAGTCGCAGCGAGAGCCTCCCCAGGGCGCGATCGGTGACCGGTGCTGCGGGTTCCGCCGGTTCACCCCGCCCCGCGAAGGGGGAGCGCGCGTCGGCAGCACGGCCCTGCTCTCGCCATAGCGGGGCCTGTGCCGCGCGACGCCGAGGTGCTGCCGGCGCAACCGCCGCGGACCGGCTCACGTCACCGCCGGCGGCGGACCCTGCAGCTGTCTCGTGCACATGGCGCGGGGTGGTCAACCCCCGTTGCGCCGCAGCGCGTCGGTCAACCGTCCCGCCGCGTCGATCAGGGCCTTGGCGTGCATGCGCCCCGGGTGGCGGGTGAGCCGCTCGATCGGGCCTGACACCGACACGGCCGCCACGACCCGGTTGGACGGCCCCCGGACCGGCGCCGAGACCGACGCCACACCTGGTTCGCGTTCACCGATGGACTGGGCCCAGCCCCGCCTACGGACCCCGGACAGGGCCGTCGCGGTGAAGCGGGCGCCCTGCAGACCGTGGTGGAGCCGCTCCGGCTCCTCCCATGCCATGAGGATCTGGGCCGCCGATCCGGCTTTCATCGGCAGCGTCGAGCCGACGGGCACCGTGTCCCGCAGGCCGGAGAGCCGCTCGGCGGCGGCCACGCAGATCCGCATGTCGCCCTGGCGCCGGTACAGCTGCGCGCTCTCGCCCGTGATGTCCCGGAGGTGGGTGAGGACCGGCCCGGCTGCGGCGAGCAGCCGGTCCTCGCCGGCGGCCGCCGCCAGTTCCGACAGCCGGGGGCCGAGTACGAAGCGGCCCTGCATGTCGCGGGAGAGCAGCCGGTGGTACTCCAGGGCCACCGCCATACGGTGCGCCGTGGGCCGCGCCAGCCCGGTCGCCGCTACCAGCCCCGCCAGGGTCGCGGGGCCGGACTCGAGGGCGCCCAGCACGAGGGCTGCCTTGTCGAGCACTCCGACCCCGCTGGAGTCGCCACGAGATGTGTCCATGCAACGATACTCGCGTCTCACTCTGTGAAACGCAAGCTCGTCCCGGCGCAAACCCCGGCACCCTGGACACCGGGCGCACCGCACCGATGCGGCACGCCGACCACCGTCCGGTGCGCGGGGGAGCGGGCGGCGGTCCCGTACGGGCGCCACAGGTACGGTCACCGACTCGAAGCGGGCCCGAGCACAACCGGGCCGGAGGGATTGGCGATGGGACGGACACTGGCAGAGAAGGTCTGGGACGACCACGTCGTCCGACGTGCGGAGGGTGAGCCGGACCTGCTCTACATCGACCTCCACCTGCTTCACGAGGTCACCAGCCCGCAGGCTTTCGACGGCCTGCGCAAGAACGGCCGTACCGTGCGGCGGACCGATCTGACGATCGCCACCGAGGACCACAACACCCCCACCCTCGACATCGACAAGCCCATCGCGGACCCGGTGTCGCGCACACAGCTGGAGACCCTGCGCAAGAACTGCGCGGACTTCGGCGTGCGACTGCACCCGCTCGGCGACGACGAGCAGGGCGTGGTGCACGTGGTCGGCCCCCAGCTGGGACTGACGCAGCCCGGCATGACGGTGGTCTGTGGTGACAGCCACACCTCGACGCACGGCGCCTTCGGAGCGCTTGCCTTCGGCATCGGCACCAGCCAGGTCGAGCATGTACTGGCGACGCAGACGCTCCCCATGGCGCCGTTCCGCACCATGGCGGTGACCGTCACCGGGGAGCTGCCCGACGGCGTCACGGCCAAGGACCTGATCCTCGCCATCATTGCGAGGATCGGCACCGGCGGCGGCCAGGGATATGTGATCGAGTACCGCGGTGAAGCCATCGAGAAGCTCTCGATGGAGGCCCGGATGACCATCTGCAACATGTCGATCGAGGCCGGCGCCCGCGCGGGCATGATCGCGCCGGACGAGACCACCTTCGCCTACCTGGAGGGTCGCGACCACGCGCCCGAGGGAGCCGACCGCGAAGCGGCCGTCGACTACTGGCGGACGCTCCGCACCGATGACGACGCCGTCTTCGACCACGAGGTGGTCATCGACGCCACGGGGCTGGCCCCCTTCGTCACCTGGGGCACCAACCCGGGCCAGGGTGCCCCGCTCTCGGACTCCGTGCCGGACCCGGCCTCCTACGAGGACCCCAGCGAGCGGTACGCCGCGGAGAAGGCGCTGGAGTACATGGGCCTCACCGCCGGGCAGCCGCTGCGGGAGATCGCCGTCGACACCGTGTTCGTCGGCTCCTGCACCAACGGCCGCATCGAGGACCTGCGGGCGGCCGCAGCCGTCATCGAGGGCCGCTCCGTGGCCGAGGGCGTCCGCATGCTGGTGGTGCCCGGTTCCGTGCGGGTGTCGCTCCAGGCGGTCGCGGAGGGACTCGACAAGGTCTTCACCGCCGCCGGTGCGGAGTGGCGCCACGCCGGCTGTTCGATGTGCCTGGGGATGAACCCCGACCAGCTCGCGCCGGGGGAGCGGTCCGCCTCCACCTCCAACCGCAACTTCGAGGGCCGCCAGGGCAAGGGCGGCCGCACCCACCTGGTCTCGCCGCAGGTCGCCGCGGCGACCGCCGTCACCGGGCGGCTGTCCTCGCCCGCCGACCTCGAGACCGCCGACGCAGCACAGCCCATGGGAGTCTGATCACCGATGGAAGCCTTCACCACGCACACCGGACGTGCGGTTCCGCTGCGTCGCAGCAACGTCGACACCGACCAGATCATCCCGGCCCACTGGTTGAAGAAGGTGACCCGGGACGGCTTCGAGGACGGCCTCTTCGAGGCGTGGCGCCGTGACCCGGAGTTCGTGCTCAACAAGCCGGAGCGGGCGGGCGCCACGGTGCTGGTCGCAGGCCCCGACTTCGGGACGGGCTCCTCCCGCGAGCACGCGGTGTGGGCGCTGCAGAACTACGGCTTCGCCGCAGTGATCTCCTCGCGGTTCGCGGACATCTTCCGGGGCAACTCGCTCAAGAACGGCCTGCTCACTGTCGTCCTGCCGCAGTCCGCCGTCGACACCCTCTGGCAGGCGGTCGAGGCCGACCCGGCCACCGAGATCACGGTGGACCTGGTGGCGCGCGAGGTGCGCTGCGGCTCCTTCCGCGAGTCCTTCGAACTGGACGACAACGCTCGCTGGCGCCTGCTGGAGGGGCTGGACGACATCAGCCTCACCCTGCGCCAGGAGGACGACATCGCGGCGTATGAAGCCGCCCGGCCGGCCTTCAAGCCGCGCACCCTCACTGCCTGAGGCGGGACCGCCGCAGCGCGCTGACACCCGCCAGGCCCCGCCCCGTGCGGGTACCGAGTCGAACCCGGTGCCCGCACGGGGCGCTTTGCTGACCGGTCCGGCCCCACCACGTGGCAGCCTTCGCCCCGTGGTGGGGCCCCGTGGCCTTCGGTCGACCGCCGACGTGACCGGGGAGAGCGCCTCGGCGGCCGCGCCGGCAGTACCGAGGAGCCCCACCGCCGCGCCCGCTCCGTTCCTCCCGGCAGCCCTTGCTCGGCTCGTTCCGAGGCGGGGCCGGCGCCCGGCCGACCGGGTGATGTGCGAGGGGCCCGTCACCGCTCGCTCCGGAGGCCCCTGTCGACCCGTCGTCGTCGGCACGGGGCGGCCGGCCCCTTGCCGCGAGGTTCGCCCCGGTCGCCAGGTCGCGTACCCGCACGCGGCGTCGCCGCAGACGGCTCGGCCGGCCGGTACCGGGGCAGCTCGGCAGGCGTCACGGCGCTCGAGCGGCCTCCCGCTGCGGCCGGCCCCGTGGCCTGGCGGGCGGGACCGCCGGGGCGTGCGCTCCGCGAGCCCGGCCGGGCGTCTCGGGACCAACGGCGACCCCCACGTAGCATTTTCGGCCAGTGCGACGAACTGACGAACCGTCAGAAAAGTGCCTCGGCGCGGTCAGTTGCCACCGACCTCACGAGCGTGACACGGTCGTCCCGACACCCACTTGGGGGCCGGAGACGCGACAACTCGCCCCTGGTGGCACAATTGGTGCATGGAACGCGACGGTCAACTCGAGCTGTACGACCTCGTCGCCGCACGGCTGAAATACGCGCACGCCGCGGTGCGCTCGCTGGACGTCACCGACGACGAACGGCGGGCGTTGGTCCGGCGCCTTCTCGTCATCACGACAGCGGCCAAGAAGGACCTGCGCGGGGCTGTTCGCCGCCTCGACCGCTTCATCGCAGAACTCGACTCCGGTCGGCCTGTCGAGGGGTGGTCGCGGGGTGAGGGTGACGCGAGTCCGTGACGGTCGAGTTCGTTGCGACACGAGGGTGATTCGCCCGTTTCAGGTTTGATTTGCTGTATATATCTGCCTAACGTGCGAAAAAGCTTGAGCACATTCGTTCCAGCACCGCCTCCGAAGGGGAAGACGTGAACAAGGCACAGCTCGTTGAAGCGATTGCCGACAAGCTCGGCGGCCGCCAGCAGGCCGCGGACGCCGTCGACATCGTCCTCGATGCGATCATCCGTGCGGTGGTGTCCGGCGAGCGGGTTTCGGTGACCGGGTTCGGTTCGTTCGAGAAGGTCGAGCGTCCGGCGCGGTACGCGCGCAACCCCCAGACCGGTGAACGCGTGCGCGTCAAGAAGACCTCGGTGCCGCGCTTCCGCGCCGGCCAGGGCTTCAAGGACCTCGTCGCCGGCACCAAGAAGCTGCCGAAGAACGACGTGGCGGTGAAGAAGGCGCCCAAGGGCAGCCTCTCCGGCGGTACTTCCACCAAGAAGGCGACCACCAAGAAGGCCGCCGCGAAGAAGACCGTCGCCAAGGCCACCACCAAGAAGGCGGCGGCGAAGAAGACCACCGCCGCCAAGAAGGCGACGACCGCCCAGAAGGCGACGGCCAAGAAGAGCACGGCCAAGACCGCGGCGAAGAAGACCACCGCGAAGAAGGCGCCCGCACGCCGCGCGACCGCCACCAAGGCGCCGGCCAAGAAGACGGCCGGTCGCAAGACCACAGCCAAGAAGGCCCCGGCGCGACGCAAGTGAGGCGCCGGAGCAGGCGGTGACCTGCATGGCCCGAGCCGCTAGGCTCGGCTCATGCAGGCCACCGCGCACACCTTTGACGCCGCGACCCGGACCGGCAGCGTCCTGTTCGACGACGGGACGCCCATGGAGTTCGACCGAGCCGCCTTCGACGCCGGAGGACTGCTGCTGCTCCGCCCCGGCCAGCGGGTCCGCGTCGAGCAGGACGCTGCCGGGCGCCTCAGCCGTGTGACGCTGCAGACCTTCTGAAGCCGGCGCCCAGTCGGTGGGTGCTCCGCGCCGTGCGCGGTCCGACGCCCAGGGCGATCGCGGCCAGCAGGTCCTCGCCGGTGTCCACGTCCTGCCGGACGCTCTCCACGCCGCTGGGCATGAGTTCCACCGCGCCCGACGCGCGATGACGCATCCGTGACGCCGGCCCGAACCCCGGTGCGGGGTCGACGCCGGGAAGCACGGCCAGCAGCGTCGTGCCGGTCCCCGCCGCGTCGGCCAGAAAGCTGCGCGGTGCCGCCGCGGCCTCGTCGAGCACCCGCGCCAGTTCCTCCGCACGCAGCGCCGGCAGATCAGCGTTGAGCGCCGCCACCGCCACCGCCGCCCCGGGCCGGGCCGCACGAACGGCGATGACCCCGTGTTCGACCGCCGCGTTGAGTCCGCCGCGCGGGCTGTCGGGTACGACCGCCGCACCCAGTCGGGAGAGCGTCGCGCGCGCCTGCTCGTCGTCGGTGACGACCGTCACCGACGACACCGCGGCGCACTCCATCACCGCCGCCAGCGTGTCCTCCGCGAACGCGAGGGCGAGCGCCGGGCGCAACTCCTCGCCCGCGGCATCGGCGAGTCTCGTCTTGGCGCCGCCCAGCCGCTTCACTGGCATCACCACGGCCCAGCCGCCGGTCATCGGCTCCCCTTCGTGTCGACGATCACGCCATTGTCTACCCTCCGGTAACGAACGCCCCGCCGACCCCGCGGTGGGCACCGTCCCCCTGGCGTCCGACGCGCCGGGGCGGTGATGAGACGATCTGCTGGACAGCCCAGGAGCCGAGGGCGACACTTGTGCGGCTGTACGCCGCAGATCGCCGCAGCAGTGCCAGAGGAGATGGTGCCGGAGTGTCCCGCCGCAGAATCGGCTTCAGCTATCGATTTGCCGCCTGTCTGGTGAAACCGCCGATGCTGGTCCTGTTCAAGCGGGACTGGCGCGGAATGGAGAATATCCCCGAGGCGGGGGGATTTCTCACCGCGGTCAACCACAACTCCTATCTGGACCCGCTTTCCTACGCCCACTACCAGTACAACACCGGGCGCGTCCCCCGCTTCCTGGCGAAGGTGGGCCTGTTCCGCTCCGGGTTCGTGGGCATGATGATGCGGCGCACCGGCCAGATCCCCGTTTACCGGGAGACGGCCGACGCGGCCGGCGCTTTCAAGGCCGCCGTCGACGCCGTCCACGCCGGCGAGTGCGTGGCCTTCTACCCCGAGGGCACCCTGACACGTGACCCCGACCTCTGGCCGATGGAGGGGAAGACCGGCGCCGCGCGTGTCGCGCTTCTCACCCACGCCCCGGTGATCCCCGTGGCCCAGTGGGGCGCGCACGCCGCCGTCCCGCCCTACGCGCGAGAGAAGAAGGTGCGGCTCTTCCCGCGCAAGACGCTCACCGTCGTGGCGGGGGCCCCCGTGGAGCTGAGCGACCTCTACGACAGGGAGCCGACCACCGACGTGCTGGTGGAGGCCACCGAGCGCATCATGGCCGCCATCACCGAACTCCTCGCCGAGGTGCGGTCGGAGACCCCGCCCGCGACGCGGTACGAACGCCGCCGCGACGCCGACGGTACCGCCGGTGCCCGGCCTGTGCCGCCGCACGGGGCGCCTGTCTCCGGGCGCACCCTCCCGGCCGAAGCGGTCGCCGGATCCACGCTGCCGGTGGCGCAGCAGCGGGAGACCGGCGAGTGAGCCGCCGCGTCGCCGTACTGGGTACCGGCTCCTGGGGTACCGCCTTCGCCATGGTCCTGGCCGACGCCGGGTGCTCGGTCACCCTCTGCGCCCGTCGCCCGGAGATCGCCGAACAGGTCAACGCCACGCGGATCAACGCCGAATACCTGCCCGGGGTGGTTCTCCCCGAGGGCGTCCGCGCCACGACCGATGCAGCGGAGGCACTCGCCGGTGCTGAGTTCGCCGTGCTCTCGGTCCCCTCGCAGACACTGCGGGAGAACCTGGCCGCGTGGCGCCCCCTCCTCGCCGACGACGCCGTGCTGGTCTCCCTGATGAAGGGGGTCGAGCTCGGCACCGCCAAGCGGATGAGCGAGGTCATCCAGGAGGTGGCCGAGGTGCCCGCCGCCCGCGTCGCTGTGCTGACCGGCCCCAACCTGGCGAGGGAGGTGGCCGCGAGGCAGCCCGCGGCCGCCGTCGCGGCGTGCGCCGACCCGGATGTCGCGCGTCGCCTCCAACGCGCGTGCCACACGCCGTACTTCCGCCCGTACACCAACACCGACGTCATCGGTTGCGAACTGGGCGGTGCCGTCAAGAACGTCATCGGTCTCGCCGTCGGCATCGCCAACGGCATGGGGCTGGGAGACAACACGAAGGCGTCGCTGATCACCCGCGGCCTTGCGGAGACCAGCCGCCTCGGCCTGGCGATGGGAGCGGACCCCACCACCTTCGCCGGGCTCGCGGGCATGGGCGACCTGGTCGCTACCTGTTCCTCGCCGCTCTCCCGCAACAACACCTTCGGCACGAGCCTGGGGCGGGGCATGACGCTCGACGAGGCCCGGGCCGCGACCCGCCAGACCGCCGAGGGGGTCAAGTCCTGTCGGTCCGTGCTGGACCTCGCCCGCCGCAACGGCGTGGAGATGCCGATCACCGAGACCGTGGTCAACATCGTTCACCAGGGCACCTCGCCCAAGGTGGCGCTGCAGGAGCTCATGGCGCGATCCGCGAAGGCGGAGGGCGCCTGAGGAGACGCGACGCCCTCGGACCGTCGAGGCGCCCTCGCGGCGCGTCCCGGAGCAGGCCGGGCCCCGGCGCTCGGGGCGCCGTCACCCGTGCGGAGCGGGGCGCTTACCCCGGACAGGTCATGAGCGGCGCGCCCAAGGCCGAGTACGGTGAGGCGTCTTACCGGCCATCGCCCCGTTAGGTAATCTCGAACCGATATGAGCAGCCAGCACTCCTCCCAGAGCCCCAAGCCGCGTGTCGCCGTCGTCTTCGGCGGTCGCAGCTCCGAGCACGCCATCTCGGTGGTCACGGCCGGCGCAGTGCTGCGGTCGATCGACCGCGAGCGCTACGAAGTGTTGCCCGTCGGGATCACCGCCGAAGGCCGTTGGGCCCTGGCCGCCGATGAGCCGGACCGGATGGCCATCGCTGACCGCCGGCTGCCCGCCGTCACGGATCTCACCGACGAGGAGTCCGGGTCCGTCCTGCTGCCGATGGACGCAGGCGGCCGTGAGGTGATCTACACCGAGCCCGGAGCCGTCCCCAAGGCCCTCGGCGAGGTCGACGTCGTCTTCCCGGTCCTGCACGGTCCCTACGGTGAGGACGGCACCCTCCAGGGCCTGCTCGAGCTGTCGGGCGTGCCCTACGTCGGCTGCGGCGTGCTGGCCTCGGCGGTCGGCATGGACAAGGAGTACATGAAGCGCGTCTTCGTCTCCTTCGGCCTGCCGGTCGGCCCCTACGAGGTGCTGCGTCCGGCTGAGCTCCGCCGGGACCCCGCGGCGGCCCGCGGACGTGTGCTCGGCCTGGCGGAACGTTACGGCTGGCCGCTGTTCGTGAAGCCCGCCCGTGCCGGTTCCTCCATGGGGATCAGCAAGGTGGAAGGGCCCGAGGCGCTCGACGCGGCGATCGAGGAGGCCCAGCGCCACGACCCCAAGGTGATCGTCGAGACGCTGCTGCGCGGCCGCGAGATCGAGTGCGGGGTCCTGGAGTTCGAGGACGGGCCGCGCGCCAGCGTGCCCGCCGAGATCCCCCCGGTCTCCGGCTACGACTTCTACGACTTCGAGGCGAAGTACATCGACTCGGCCCAGGGCATCGTGCCCGCCGCCCTTTCCGAGGAGGAGACCGCGCGGGTACGTGAACTCGCCGTCCGTGCCTTCGAGGCGCTCTCGTGCGAGGGCCTCGCGCGGGCCGACTTCTTCCTGCAGGACGACGGCAGCCTGGTGATCAACGAGGTGAACACCCTGCCGGGGTTCACGCCGATCTCGATGTTCCCCCGTATGTGGGAGCAGAGCGGCATGAGCTACGAGCAGCTCGTCGACCACCTGATCACCACGGCGCTCAACCGCAGCGCCGGCCTGCGCTGATCGCTCCCGGTCCGACCGGAGCGCGACCACGGGGATGGCGATCCAGCGCACCCACCATGGCAGTGTCATGAACGCGTCCTTCATGGTCTCTGGCTCCTAGCAGCTGGGACCGCGGTACGACGGGGG
>NZ_JAAVJD010000172.1 GCF_012033735.1 Streptomyces lonarensis
CCTCGGCGCCGTCCAGCTCGCGGTGGAGGGCGCGGCCGACGCCGACGCGGTGGCGCCGCCGCGCGACCTCGACCCGCGGGTCCTCGCGGTCGGCGAGGCGCCGGCCGAGCCGGCCGGGGCCACCACCTTCCCCGAGGTGCTGGAGCGGCTGCGGGCGGCGGGCCGCGACGCGCTGTACGTGCCGACCACCCCCGCGGACCTGGCCGTGGCCGACGTCCACACCGCCCGGGTGCTGCTGACCGAGGGCGGCAACGGTGACCACTGAGACCCGTCCGGCCTCGCCGGGACCCTCCGCCGACACGGCCGCAGCCGGTTCCCCGGCGCTGACCTGCCGTCGCTTCGCCGGGATGCTGCGTCGCGCGCTGGCCGCGCTGGGCTGCGAGCAGACCGCTGTCGCCGTGCGGGAGTTGGGCGTCCGCGACGCCTTCGCCCCCGGTGCCCACCGGTGGGGCGGTTACGGCGGCGAGCCCGGCGACGGCGGCGACGGCGCCGACGCCGGGGTGCCGGTCGCGCTCTACGGCCGGCACGCCGTCGTCGGGCCGCTGCCCGGCGCCCGCGCCTGCCCGCACTGCCTCGCCCGGCGGTGGCAGGGGGTCCGCTCCCTCTCGCTGCGCGAGGCGCTGGAGCTGGGCTCCGGCACCCGGTCGGTCGGCGCCTCGCCGTACGTCACGCCGTTCGCGGCGGACGCGCTGGCCGGGCTGATCGCGGGCGCGCTCGCCGCCGAGCTCCCGGCGGCCGCCGACGGCGCGGCGGGCGACGGCAGCCCCTACGACGACGTATGGCTGCTGGACCTGGCGACGCTGGCGGTGCGCCGCCACCAGCTGGTCGCCGACCCGGAGTGCCCGCGCTGCGGGGAGCCCGAGGCCGACTCCGCCGAGCGCGCCACCCTGGAGCTGCGCCCGGCACCGGTCCACCGGCCGGGCAGTTCGCGGGTGCGCGACATCGACTCGTACGACCTGCCGACGGCGCCGTGGACCAACCCGCTCTGCGGCCCGCTGGGCCCGTCCGTCGTCTACGACGTCTCCTCGACGACGACCTCCGCCACCATCGGCTGCTTCAGCATGCGCTCCGGCGACTACCTGCGGGAGACGTTCTGGGGCGGCCACGCCGACACCTACGGCGAAAGCGTCCGCGTCGGCGTGCTGGAGGGGCTGGAGCGGTACGCCGGGATGCGGCCGCGCGGCGCCTTCGCCGCGGTGCGGGGCTCGCTGAACGACCTCGCAGAGCAGGGCCGGGCGCTGGTCGACCCCCGCGACGTCGGCCTGTACGCGCCCGAGTTCCACGCGGCCAACCCCGAGGTGCCGCCGTTCGCCGTGGACCGCGAGATCCCCTGGGTGTGGGGGTGGTCGCTCCGGGACGAACGGCCCGTCCTCGTGCCGCAGATCCTCACCTACTACCACACGCCGGGGCTGGCGAACCGGTTCGTGCAGGAGAGCTCCAACGGCTGCGCCTCCGGCGGATCGCTGGAGGAGGCCGTCTACTTCGGCCTGATGGAGGTCGTCGAGCGCGACGCCTTCCTGCTCAGCTGGTACGGGCGGGCCGCGCTCCCCGAGATCGACCCGCGGACCTCCCGGCGGCGCGCCACCCGGGAGATGGTCGACCGGCTCGCCATGTACGGCTACGAGGCCCGGTTCTTCGACACCCGGCTGACCTTCCCCGTCCCGGTGGTCACCGGCGTCGCGGTCCGCTTCGACGGCGGGCCGGGCCGCATGTGCTTCGGCGCCGGCGCGGGGCTGGACCCCGAGGCGGCGATGGCCGGCGCGCTGTGCGAGATCGCCACCGACGCCGTCAACCTCGCCGAGCGGCTGGAGCGCGACCACGACCGACTGCACGCCATGGCGATCGACTTCGACCGGGTCGCCGCGCTCCACGACCACCCGCTGGTCTACGGCGTCCCGGAGATGGGCCGGTTCGCGGAGTTCCTCATCGGCGCCCCCGGCGACCCCCGGCCCGCGGCGCGGTCGCTCGCCGACACCTACGGCGACGGCTCCGTGCCACCGCTCAGCGGCGACGTCCGCACCGACCTCCGGTTCTGCCTCGACGCCGTCACCGCCGCCGGGTTCGACACGGTCGTCGTCGACCAGACCATGCCCGAGCAGCGGCGGCTCGGGCTGCACACCGTGAGCGTGCTGGTGCCCGGCCTGGTCCCCATCGACTTCGGCTGGTCCCGGCAACGCGCGCTGCGCATGCCGCGGATGCGCACCGCGCTGCGCGAGGCGGGACTGCGGGACACCGACCTGACGCCCGAGGACCTCAACCCCGCTCCCCACCCGTTCCCGTGACCCCGACACCCGCCCGGGCGCCTGCCCGGCAGCCGTCCCGCGGCGGGGCGGCCACCGCCCCCGCCGCAGCCGCCCGCGCCACGCACGAGAAGGAGCACCCGATGGGTGAGGCCCACGCCTACGCCACCGCGATCATGAACCGCGGGCGGACGCCGATGGAACCGGTGGACTTCGTCCCGAACTGGGCCGACGGCCCCCGCAAGAGCAAGCTCTACCGGGGGACGGACACCACCCCGCTGCCCGACGGGGACTACCCGGCCCACGCCTCGCTCCAGCGCGCGCTGGACCCCGCCGACACCCCGCCGGACGCCGCGGACCCGTTCGACCTGGACGCCCTCGGCGGCATGCTGCGCGACTCCTACGGCGTCACCGGCCGCCGCCTGGGCGTGCAGGCCAACACCGACCTGCCCGCGCTGCCGCACTACCGCATGGCCACCTGGTCGCGGGGGAGCGCCGCCGGCGGCGGGCTGTACCCCGTCAGCGTCTACTGGGTGAGCGGCGCCTCCGGCCCGCTCACCCCCGGGGTCCACCACTACGCGACCAGCCGCCACAGCCTGCAGCGGCTGCTCACCGGCGACGTCAGCGGCCGTGTGCGCGAGGCACTGGGCGAGCGCGCGCCCGGCCCGGAGACCGACCAGTACCTGGTGCTGGGCGTCAAGTACTGGCAGAACGCCTTCAAGTACAACAGCTTCACCTTCCACGTGGTGAGCATGGACGTCGGCGCCCTGCTGGCGACCTGGCGGCTGTGGGCGCGCGCCCGCGGCATGGAGATCGAGCCCGCGCTGTGGTTCGACGAGCACCGGCTGACCGACCTGCTGGGCGTCGGCGCCGAGGAGGAGGGCGTCTTCGCGGTCGTCCCGCTGCGGTGGCGCCGCGACGCCCACCGCCCGTCCGCCCCCACAGCCACCGGCGGCACGGTCGCGGTGACCGCCTCCGACAGCGAACGCTCCCGCACGGTGCACCGGTTCGAGGACGTCACCACCATGCAGCGCGTCACCGCCGGCCGGGCCGCGGACCGCCCCGCGCCCCAGGACCTCACCGCCGCGCTGCCGCTGCCCCCCGACGCCGCCGGGCCGCGCGTGGCGCTGCCCGAGCCGGCGCCGCTCACCGCCGACGTCCGCAGCGCGCTGCGCTCCCGCCGCAGCAGCTTCGGCCGGTTCGACGCCCAGCAGCCGATGACCGCGGCCGAGTTGGCGGCGACGCTCCGCGCCGCCCACCTCGGCGCGGAGCTGGGCGGCGACACCGCCACCGAGCCGGGCGGCCCCGGCCTCACCGGGCTGTACGTCTTCGTCAACCACGTCACCGGGATCGCGCCCGGCGCCTACCGCTACGACCCGTACGACCCGGAGGGGCCCGCGCTGCGCGGCGTCGTCGACCGCGCCGGCGGGCCGTTCCTCCAGCGCAACTACTTCCTCGCCAACTACAACCTGGAGCAGGCGGGCGCCGTCCTGGTACCGGTCGCCCGCACCCACGCCGTGCTGGACGCCGTCGGCGACCGCGGCTACCGCCTCACCAACGCCCTCATCGGCGCCACCGCCCAGGCCACCTACACCGCCGGATCGGCGCTCGGCCTCGGGTGCGGCGTCGCGCTGGGCTTCGACAACATCTCGTACGCCGAGGAGCTGGGACTCGACGCACGCGGCGAGTCCGCGCTGCTGATCATGATGGTCGGCCGGGAGCGCCCACGGCCCGCCGACTTCCGCTACGACCTGGCCTGACCCACCGCACCGCCCGTACCGGAAGGAGTTCCGCCGTGACGCCGCCGCCCGCGCAGCCCCCGGCCCAGCCCACGACCCCGGCGCCACCCGCGCCCCTCGCGCCGCCCGCCGCGCCCCCGTCCACCGCCGCCTCCCCCGCGGGTGCGCCGGCCGACGCGGCCCGCCCGTGGGAGGTCGGCCGGCCGTTCATGGCCCGCGTCGCCGGGCTGCCGGTGGAGACGGTGGGCCGGCTGCGCTGCCCCGCCACCCGCCGCTGGGCACAGGAGGTGCTGGCGGAGACCGCCCGGTCGGCGGCGGCCGGCGCCGACCTCGGCGACCTGCTGCACGACCTCGTCGGTGAGGAGTCCGAGCCCGCCGGTGACGGCGGCGCAGCCGACATCACCGCCACCACCGAACGCCGCCGCCTGCTGCGCCTGCGGCGCGAGGTGTTCAACAACCGCCTGCCGCGCGACCCCGACGCCGACCTGGCGCTGGTCACCGCCCGCAGCCCCCACATCGGGTCGCTGCTGGCCGAGTGGCTCGCCGAACGGGCGCGGCTGACCGCCCGCGAGGCGGAGGGCACCGTGCTGATGGCCGAGGAACTGGCCAGGACACGGGCCGAGTTGCGCGGCATCGCCCGGGAGGACCGGCTGCGCAAGGGCGTGCTGCTGGCGTCGCCCACCCTCGACGCCCAACTCGACTCCTTCGTGCGCTCCGACCCCGCACGCCCCGACAAGCGCGCCCGGAAGGCGGAGCGCTCGCTGCTCTCCTACCTGTACCGGACCGCCTGCAAGACCAGCCCCTTCTCGACCTTCACCGGCGTCAGCCTCGGCGAGTTCACCGACCCCGCCACCCCCGGACCGCACCCGCGGAGCCTGGACCTCGACGGCGCCGACGGCGGCGAGTGGACCAGCCACCCCCGGCTCAACGTCCTCGCCCTGGACCGGGTCGCCGAGGCCGTGCTGGCCGACCCCGCCCGCCGCGCCGACCTGCCCGTCGCCCTGGCCTCCGGCTGGGGCCGCGACGCCGACCGCGTGCGGTACGTCCGCCGGTGGGTCACCGCCGGCGACGACGACACCGCCGTCACCTTCGACACCGTCACCGACCGGCTGTTCTTCCTGCGGCGCAGCGGCACCCTGGAGAAGATGCTGCGGCTCTTCGAGGAGCGCCCCGCGCTGCGCTACGGCGAGTTGGCGGTCTGGCTGGCAGCCGAGGAGGGCGCCGGCCCCGAGGAGGTCGAGCAGTACCTCTCCGCCCTGCTGGGCCTGGGCATGGTGCAGACCCCGACGCTGCGCACCGGGGTCCACGACACCGACCCGCTGCGGGCGTTCGCCGACGCGCTGACCGAGCTGGGCAGCGACTGGGCGCTGGAGACCGCCGAGGCGCTGCGCGGCCCGATCCGCTGCCTCGCCGAGTTCCCCGACGCGGGCCCCGCCCGGCGCCGCGAACTCCTCGCGGAGCTGCGCGACGGGCTGCGCGCCGTCCAGGAGGGGCTCGGCGTGGCGGAGCCGCGCGTCCCGCAGACCACGATGTACGAGGACGCCGTCGGCCCGGACGTCCGCACCCCCTACCCCGCCTGGTCCCCGCTGCTGGGCGGGCCGCTGCGCGCCGTCGAGAGCGTGCTGCCCGCCTTCGACGTCACCCTGCCGCAGCGGTTCACCCTGCTCGGCTTCTTCCTCGCCCGGTTCGGGCGGGGCGGGCGCTGCACCGACCTGCTGAAGCTGGTGCACGACTTCCACGAGGACCTCTTCGACCAGTACATCTCCATGACCTCCCGCCGCGTGCCCTTCGACGACCACGGGCGGTACGTGCCGGAGGAGAACTGGCTCGGACAGCGGCGGCTGCGCCAACTGGACGACGCACGCTCGCTGTTCGCGGACCGGATGAAGGAGCTGTGGGCCCGCGACGGTGAGGCGGAGGAGATCGCGCTGGACGCGGGGCTGCTCGCGGAGGTGGCGGACCGGCTCGGTGACGCCGCCCCGCCGTTCTCCCTCTACAGCCACCACCTCCAGCTGGTCGAGCCGGCCGGCGGCGCGGCGCCCTCGCTGGTGCTGAACCGCTCCTACGGCGGACTCTCCTTCCCCTTCAGCCGGTTCGCCCACTGCTACGAGGGGAGCGAGGCACCGCTCGCCGACCGGCTGCGCGACCAGGCACGCGAACTCCAGCCGGACGGCTCGGTCTTCGCCGAGGTCACCGGCGGCAGCGTCACCAGCAACCTCAACCTCCACGGCCGGCTGACCGACTACGAGATCGTCTGCCCCGGCGAGACCTCCTCGGTGCCCGAGGAGTACCGCATCCCGCTGGAGGACCTCGCGCTGGAGCACGACCCGGCGCAGGACCGGCTGGTGCTGCGGTCGCAGCGACTGGGCCGCGAGGTGGTGCCCGTCTACCTCGGCTACCTCGTGCCGCTGGCGCTCCCGGAGATCCCGCGCACGCTGCTGCTGCTCTCGCCCACCTCGATGGCGCGGGTGGACCCCTGGGGCGGCGTCCCGGCCTCCGCCGCGGCGGACGGCGTGACGCGCCGCCCGCGGGTGCGCCACGGCGCGGTGATCCTCTCCCGCCGGTCCTGGAACGCGCCCGCCGCCGCGCTGCCGCTGCGGAGCGCGGACGCCACCGACGCGGCGTGGTTCCTCGGCTGGCAGCGCTGGCGCGAACGGCACCGGCTGCCGGCCCGCGTCTTCGCGACCGTCTCCGGCGGCGGCGCCCGCGGCGGGACCGCCGCCAAGCCCCAGTACCTGGACCTGGACAGCGCGCTGTCGCTGACCGCCTTCGAGGCGCTGCTGAAGAACGCGGACGCCACGGTGACCTTCCGGGAGATGCTCCCGGACGAGGACGACCTCCACGCCGTCTCCGGCCGGGGCCGCCACGTCGCCGAACTGGCGGTGGAGACCGTCGGCCGCGGCCGGCCGGCGCCCGCCGCCACCGCGCCCGCGGCAGCCGCCGCCACCGACACCGCAGGGGGAGACCGATGACCGAGCCCACCACCGCCACCGCCACCGCCGCGACCGGCGCCACCGCCACCGCCGTACCCGCCGCCGGAGCGGCCGACGGCCCGGGGGAGTGGCAGGCCACCCACATCTACTACGCCGCCAACCCCCGGCCGCTGCTGCTGGACTGCGTCCGCCCGCTCGTCGCCTCCCTGGAGGCCGACGGGCTGCTCGCCGACTACTTCTTCATCAACTACTGGCTGGAGGGCCCGCACCTGCGGCTGCGGATACGGCCCGCCCGCCCCGGGGCCGCGGACGAGGTCCGGGAGCGGACGGAGGCCGCGGTGGCCCGCTTCCTCGCCGAGCGCCCCGCGCTCTACCAGGTGGACTCCGGCTTCCTCAACGAGTTCTACAACAAGCTCTTCGAGATCGAGTTCTCCACCGTCGCCCGGGAGCAGTACACCGACGACGAGGGCCGGATGAACCTCCAGCCCAACAACTCCTACCGCGCGGTGCCCTACGCCCCCGAGTACGGCAAGTACGGCGGCCCGGCCGGGATCGACCTCGCCGAATGGCACTTCCGCCGCTCCAGCGACCTGGTGATCGACGCGCTCGCCACCAAGAACCTCCACCTGCGCACCGTGCTGCTGGGGACCTCCTCCCAGCTGATGACGGTCATGGCCGCGACCTTCCTCCCCGACCGGGAAGCCGTGGCCGACTACATGGAGGACTACTACCACTTCTGGCACCGGGCCTTCCCCGACACCGGGTTCATCGGCTCCACCGAGTACGACCGCCGGTTCACCGACGTCGCCCCGCAGCTCGACGCCTGGTACACCCGGGTGCGCGCCGCCGTCACCGAGGCGGACGCCGCCGGCCCCGGCACCCCCACCGCCGGCCTGCCCGCCTTCCTCGCGGGCTGGGCCGACCACTGCCGCGAACTCCGCGACCGCGTCGTCGGACTCGCCCGCGAGGGGAAGCTCGTCTTCCGCGCGCCGCACGAGGAGAGCGAGCAGGTGGTGACCGACCCCCGCGACGCCCTCGTCCGCCTGCTCTCCCCCTACCTCCACATGACCAACAACCGGCTGCACGTCACCATCCAGGACGAGGCGTACCTCTCCCACATGTTGGCCCGCACCCTCACCGAGTACCCCGCGCTGCGGGCGGCGGCAGCCGGGGCGGACGGCACGGAGGCGGGGACGGCGTGAGCGGCCCCGCCACGACGGCCGGCGGAGCCGGGGCCGCGGCCGAGTACCGGCCCCGGCTGCGGGAGTCGCTGCTCGTCGGCGACCCGGTCCTCCACGGCGCCCGCACCGTCCACCTGGTGAAGGACCCCGACAGCGGGCGCTCCTTCGAGCTGGGCGTCAAGGAGCACTTCCTCGTCTCCCGCATGGACGGCACCCGCACCCTGCAGGAGCTGGGCGCCGACTACGCCGCCGCCTACGGCAAGCGGCTGGGCGACGGCCACTGGGGCAGCCTGCTCTCCACCCTGGGCAGCCGCGGCCTGCTCGACGGCTCCCCGGCCCCCGCCCCGGCCGAGGAGCAGCCCGAGCGCACCAACGGCCTGCTCTCCGGCTCGGTCCGGATGGTCGCCGACGCGCCGCGCACCGCCGCCCGGCTGCACGCCGCCGTCCGGCCGCTGCTCAGCCGGCCCGCGGTCGTCGTGCTGCTCCTCGCCTCGCTCGCGCCGGTTGCCGCGGTCGCGGCACGCTTCGCGGACGTGGCCGCCGGCACCGCCCGCACCTTCACCGAGCCCGCGATGCTGTTCGCGCTGGTCGCCCTGGTGTGGCTCTCCACCGCGCTGCACGAACTGGCGCACGGCGTCACCGCCCACCACGCCGGCGGCCGGGTCGGGGAGATCGGCCTCCGCTGGCGGCTGCCGGTGGTCATCATGTACTGCACCGTCGAGGACTTCGCCCATCTGCCCTCCACCGGCCGCCGCGTGGCGGTGGCGGTGGCCGGCGCCGTGGTCAACCTGCTGTTCCTGCTGCCGTTCCTCGCGCTCTGGCTGCTCGCCCCGCTGGACGGACTCACCGCGGACCTGCTGGCCGCGCTGCTGCTCATCGGCGTCGTGCAGGCCCTGATGATGCTGCTGCCGATCCCGCCGCTCGACGGCTACAAGATCGTCGAACAGTGGACACACACGGCACAGTTGGCGGCATCGGCGCGGACCTGGATGATGCTGAGGGTCCGCCGGGACCCGGCGGCCACCGCCTACCCCGCACGGGCCCGGCGCGTCTACGGGGGCTACGTCGCGCTCGTGTTCGCCTCGCTCGCCGTGCTGGCGACCGGTGGCGGCCTGCTGGTCCACGCCCTGCTGACGGCCACCTGACCGCCCACCGTCCACCGTCCGCCGCGCGGGGCCGCCCGCCCCGCACCGACCCCCACCGCAGCCCCGCCCCCGCGACGGCAGAACCCAAGGAGAACCCCGTGTCACCCACCGCCGACCCCGCCGGCGCCACCGCCGTCGAACTCACCGACGTCCGCAAGAGCTACGGCGCCAAGCACGCCGTGGACGGCGTCACCCTCACCGTCCCGCGCGGCGAGTTCTTCGGCCTGCTCGGGCCCAACGGCGCGGGGAAGACCACCCTCGTCGAGATCATGGAGGGGCTGCGCAAGCCCGACGCCGGCACCGTCTCGGTCCTCGGTCACCAGCCGGCGCGGCGGGAGAAGAGCCTGCTGCCCCGGCTCGGTGTCCAGACCCAGTCCTCCGCGTTCTTCGTGCGCCTGACCGCGCGCGAGCACCTGGAGACCGTCGCCGCACTCTACGGCGTCGCGCCGGACGCCGTCGGCACCACGCTGGAGACCGTCGGCCTCACCGCCCACGCCGAGGTCCGCGTCGACGACCTCTCCGGCGGGCAGCGGCAGCGCCTCGCCATCGCCTCCGCCCTGGTCCACGAGCCGGAGCTGATCTTCCTCGACGAGCCGACCGCCGCCCTCGACCCGCAGGCCCGCCGCGACCTCTGGCAGGTGCTGCGCGACCTCAAGGGCGCCGGCCGCACCATCGTCTACACCACGCACCACCTGGACGAGGCGCAGGAACTCTGCGACCGCGTCGGGATCATGGTCAACGGCAGCATCACCGCCCTCGACACCCCCGGCCGCCTCATCGCCGCCGGCACCGGCAACACCCGGCTCCTGGTGCCCGCCGCGCGCCTCCCGCTGGACACCGCCCGCACCCTGCCCGGCGTCGAGACCGCCACCGTGGACGGCGACATGGTCGTACTCGTCACCACCGACTCCGGCACCACCCTCGCCGAGGTCGCCAAGGTCGCCGGGCTGGAAGGCGTGCAGACCCGCACCGTCAGCCTGGAGGACGTCTACCTCCAGCTCACCGGCACCGCCTGACCGCCGCAAGCCCCCGCCCCGCCCGCGCGCCGGCGCCCGACGGGCCCTACGCGCCACCGACCCGGCCGGGCACCCCGGGGCCGGCACCACCGGCCCGCCGACGACCGAACGAACCACACGGAGCACCGCATGAGCGCCTACACGGCCCTGAGCCAGGCCGGCTACCGGGCCTCGGTCCGCGACAAGACCACCCTCTTCTTCACCTTCGCCTTCCCCTTGATCTTCCTCGTCGTCTTCGGCCTGATCTTCGCCGGACAGGCGCTGGAGGACAGCGGCCGCACCTACATCAGCTACACCGCGCCCGGGGTCCTCTCCTGGGGCGTCGGCAACGCCGCCCTGTTCGGCATCGGTTTCGTCCTCATGCAGTGGCGCCGCGACGACCTCCTCCGGCTGATCCGCATGACCCCCACCTCGCTGCCGTCGGTGCTCGCCTCCCGCTACACCCTCGCGCTGGGGATCGGCGTCGTGCAGGCCGTGCTGTTCGTGGCCGTCGCCATGCTGCCGCCGTTCCGGCTGACGCTCGACTCCGGGTGGCCGCTGGCGCTGCCGGTGCTCTTCCTCGGCATCACCACCTTCCTCACCATGGGCGTCATCGTCGGCTCCATCGCCACCACCCCGGAGGCCGTCGCCGCCATCGCCAACTGCGTGATGGTCCCCATGGCGTTCCTCTCCGGCTCCTTCCTGCCGATGGACATGATGCCGGGGTGGATTCAGGCCGTCTCCTGGGCGCTGCCGCTGCGGTACTTCAACGACGCCATCTCCGCCGCCCTCGTCGGCTCCGGCGACATGGGCGACATCGCGGTCGGCTGCGCCGGACTCCTCGCCTTCACCGTCGTGTTCGGCGCCATCGCCCTCAAGACCTTCCGCTGGAGCAACCACTCATGACAGCAGTCACCAGCGACACCGCGCCGGCGCCGGCCGCCGTCCCGACGACGGCCGGGCCCTTCGCGGCCGCCCGCGACCGGCTGGAGCGGCTGCTCGCGGAGCGGCACGCCCGCGAGGGCCGCCCGCCGCTCCTCGGCGC
>NZ_JAAVJD010000173.1 GCF_012033735.1 Streptomyces lonarensis
CGGCGGGGTCGGCCGCTCCGTCGGCGGGCGTCTCGGTCCCGAGCGCCTCGGCGGGGGACGCCTCGGCCACCTCAGTCGGAGGGGCCTCGACCGGGGCGGCCGGTGCGGCCGCCTCCGCGGCGGCCTGACGGTCCGCCAGGGGCATGACGGCGCCGTTCTGCTCCGGCATCGGCGGGCCGAGGTGAGCAGGGCGGGGCGGGGCGGTCGCCACGCGCGCGTGGTGGCGGCCTGCGAGATGCGTGGCCGTCCCCGCGGCGACGCCGCGGGGCGGGGTGGCGCTGCCGTCGCCCCAGGCGCCGGCGGCGCCGGGCATCAGCAGTTCCTCCTCCTCGCGGTCCTCGGGCTCACCGGCCCCCGGGAACGGGTAGCCGGTGGTGACGGGGCCCTGCGGCGGTGCCGCGTGCCCCGGGGAGACGCCCGCGGGGTCCAGCTGTCCCCGTTCCGGGAAGCCGCCGGTCTCGGTCATGCGTACCCCTGCCCATCAGGTAGTGCTCTCACGTCGGCCGCTCCCCGACCCGCCGGGGCGCGGTGGGGCGCGCGTCGGCACGGCCCTGCCCCGGTCCGGCCGGACATCTGCGGACGAACCCGCCCGCCTGCGGTGACACAACGACACAGCACCCTACCGGGCACCGCGGACACGCTTGCCCACCGCCGTCCGTCCCGAACCGTATGGTCCAGGTTTGTCGTTGTCCGGTTTACGTCCGACTTCCGGACAGCAGGAACGCTACGTTTCTGTTCTCTTCCGACCAGGTCTCGGTGTCCAGCGCCACTGCTTGCAGCAGTGTGCACCGCACCCGGTAGCCGGCCGCGGCGAGGACTCCCCCCGCGCTCTCGGCCTCGTCCCGGGTGAGCGCGTGGGTGACGATGCGGGGCGGTCGGCGGTCGGCGCAGGCGCGCAGCGTCCGGGGCCCGCCCCCGCCGACCCGGATCGCGTCGGGCTCGGGGAGGTCCCCGAGCGCCTGGGGCGCACCCCCGTGCACCACCTGGAGTTCCACGCCGGCCGCCCGCGCCCCCGCGGTGGCGCGGGCGCACGCCTCGGCGTCGCGGTCCACCGCGATCACCGCGGCGCCGAGCCGGGCGGCCTCCACCGCGGCGAGACCGCCCGCGGTGCCCACGTCCCACACCAGGTCGCCGGGGCGCGGGCCGAGGAAGGCCAGTTGGGCGGCGCGCAGCAGCGGTGCCTGCCCCTCGGTCGGGGTCGCCGCGGGCAGGCCGTAGTCGGCGGCCTCCAGCGCCCAGCCGGCGGGGCCGGCGGGCGCGCCGCCGGCCAGCCAGCCGTCCCGGGTCGGCGCCTGTCCGCCGCCGAGGACGATGACGACGTTGGGGTCGTGCCAGCGGTGGTTGACCGCGGTGTCGGGCGTGACCATCGTGACGTTCTCGTCGGGGGTCCCGAGGCGCTCGCAGACGACGAAGGTGCGGTGGACCCCGCGCAGCATGAGAGCGATCTCGGTGGGGCCGGCCCCCGGCGCCGTGAGGACGGCGACCTTCGGGTGGGCGCGGCAGACGTTGACGGCCCGCCGGAGGGTGCCCTGGCCGGCGACGACGATCCGCGCGTCGTCCCAGGGCATGCCGGCGCGGGCGAACGCAGCCGCCACGGAGGAGACGGCGGGGACGACCTCCACCTCCAGCCCGTGGGCCGGGTCGCGCAGCGCCCGGACGAGGCCGAAGAAGCCGGGGTCGCCGTCGGCGACGACGACGGCGCTGCCGCGGTGGCGCGCGATGCGCTCGGCGGCGAGCGGAACGCTGCCGAGGGTGACACGCTCGGCGCCGGGCGGGATCTCCGGCTGTTCCAGGTGGCGGGGGGCGGCGGCGACCAGGGTCGCCGCGCGCAGTGCGGAACGGGCCGCCGGTTCGAGCGGCGAGCCGTCCCATCCGATCACGGTGACGCGGTCGGCCATGGCCTGCGGACTCCGGGGGTGTGGCGACGCGGGGGGGTGCGGGACGGAAAGAGACTACCCGTGTCGGGGCCGGTGTGATCCGCTCTCAGACGGCGGCTTCGCCGACGGGGCCGAGGTCGTCCAGATCCTCCAGGTCCTCCGGGATGAGCCCCCAGACGATCACGTCGGTGCGGACCTCCGCCCAGCGCCCGTCCTCCGTGCGGGTGCGCACCATGCCGGCGCTGCGGAGCACGCCCTCGCTCAGGCAGCCGATCTTCAGCGCGACCTGCTGGGAGGCGGTGTTGCCGGCCGCGGTGCGGAGTTCCATCCGCTCGAAGCCCTGCTCGCCGAAGAGCCATCGCGCGACGGCGAGGACCGACTCCACGGCGTACCCCTCGCCCCGCGCCCAGGGGGCGACGACGTAGCCGATCTCCGCCGACCTCACGCGCCAGTTGGTCTTCATCAGGTGCACGGAGCCGACGAGGCGCTGGGTGAGATGGTCGGTGACGGCGAAGACTATGCCGCGTCCCTCGTCGCGCTCGGCGGGGGCGAAGCGGGCGATCCACTCCCGGGCGTCGACCGCCGAGTAGGGGGCGGGGACCGAGGTCCACGCGGCCGTCAGCTCGTCGTCCATCATGGCGGTGAGCGCCGGCTGGTCGGCCTCCTCGTAGCGCCGCAGGACGAGCCGCTCGGTGGCGAGGGTGACGTCGGGGAAGGTGGGTGTCATACGCCGCTCCGTGGCCTGGGTGGTAGTCACAGCATGCAGCATGGGCACGGCGCGTGACGGACCCGGGGCCCGGCCTGACGGCCGGGGCCCGGATCGGGGTGCGGGAGGAGGGTGCGGGACGCGGGGCGCTCCGCTCAGAAGGCGGGCAGGACCGAGCCCTCGTAGGTCTCCTCGATGAACTGGCGCACCTCGTCGGAGGTGAGCAGCTCGCTCAGCAGCGCGGCGGCCTCGTTCTCCTCGTCGCCCTCACGCACGGCCAGGAAGTTGGCGTAGGGGTTGCCCTCGGCCTCCTCCAGCAGCAGCGAGTCCTCGGCCGGGCTGAGGTCGGCCTCCAGCGCGTAGTTGCCGTTGATCACGGCGGCGTCCACGTCGTCGAGGACGCGGGGCAGGGTCGCGGCCTCCAGCTCGTTGAAGACCAGTCCGTTGTCCTCGGTGACGTCGCCGAGAGTGGCCTCGGCGCCGACGCCGTCGGCCAGGGTGATGAGCCCCTCGCCCGCCAGCAGCTGGAGCGCGCGGCCGGCGTTGGTCGCGTCGTCCGGGATGGCGACGGTGGCGCCCTCGGGGAGGTCGTCCAGGCTGTCGATCGAGTTGGAGTAGACGCCGAGCGGCTCCAGGTGGACGTCGGTCAGGCCGACGATGCTGGTGCCCTGCTTGGCGTTGAAGTCGTCCAGGTAGGGCTGGTGCTGGAAGAAGTTGGCGTCGACCTCGCCGTCCTCCAGCGCGGTGTTCGGCAGGATGTAGTCGTCGAACTCCTCGACGGTGAGGTCGAGTCCGGCGTCCTCGGCCAGGTTGTCCTTGACGAAGTTGAGGATGTCGGCGTGCGGGACGGGGCTGGCCGCGACGCGCAGGCTCAGGGTCTCCTCGGTGTCGCCGGAGGCGCCGCTGTCGTCGGTGTCCGGGTCGCTGGCGGTGCCGCAGGCGGTGAGGGCCAGGGTCAGCGCGCCGGCGAGGGCGACGGCGGTACGGACGGTGCCGTTGCGGGGCTTGCGAGCAGTGGTACGCACGAAAAGTGCCTCTCTGTGGTGGTGACGCCCGGGGCCGGGACGGCGCCGGGAAGCCTGGGGTGGGCCCGCGCGAGGCGGGCGCGGCAGTGGGGCGTCAGGTGCCGGCGCGCTCGCGGCGGGCGAGCAGCCGGACCACGCCGTCGCCGACGAGCTGGGCGACGGTGACGATGACGATGAGCGCCAGGATGATGACGAGCATGAAGTCGGTCTCGGAGCGGCGGTAGCCGTAGTTGAGGGCGATGGTGCCGAGCCCGCCGCCGCCGACCGCGCCGGCCATCGCGGAGTAGCCGATGAGGGCGATGACGGTGGTGGTGAGGCCGGCGACCAGCGAGGGCAGCGCCTGCGGCAGCAGGACCTTCCGCACCACCGCCCAGACGCCGCCGCCCATGGACAGCGCGGCTTCCAGCAGCCCGTGGTCGACCTCGCGGACGGCGGTCTCGACGAGCCGGGCGAAGAACGGGATGGCGCCCACGGCCAGCGGGACGACGGCGGCGGTGGGGCCGATGGCGGTGCCGACGACGAACCGGGTGAACGGGATCAACGCCACCAGCAGGATGATGAACGGCAGGGAGCGCCCGACGTTCACCACGAAGCCGAGTACCCGGTTGACGGGCACGTTGCGGAGGAGCCCGCCGTTGTCGGTGAGGACCAGCAGGACGCCCAGTGGCAGGCCGCCGATGACGGCGAACAGGCTGGACCACCCCACCATGTAGAGGGTGTCGATCGTGCCCTGCCACAGCAGGGGGTGCATCTGTTCCCAGGTCATCGTCTACTCCTTCACCAGGTCGGCGGCGCCCGGGGCGGCGTCGGCCAGGTCGGCGCTCGGCGCGGTGCGGGGGTCGTGGACCTCGACGGTGAGGCCCTGGTCCCGCAGGTAGCCGATGGCGCGGTCGGCGTCGGCGCCCGTGCCGGAGAGCTCGACGCGCATCCGGCCGACCTGCCGGCCGCCGACGGTGTCCATGGCGGCGGCGAGGATGGAGACGTCCGTGTCGTGGGTGCGGGCCAGCCCGGAGATCACCGGTCGGCCGGCGCTCTCGCCGTGGAAGGTGACGTCGACGACGGTGCGCCCGGCGCCGGAGGCGGCCCCGGCCAGGGGGAACAGTTCGGCGGCCAGCTCCGAGCCGGGGGTGGCCAGCAGGTCGGAGACCTTGCCGGACTCGACCAGTCGGCCCTCGCGCATCAGCGCGGCCGAGTCGCAGACCGACTTCACGACGTCCATCTCGTGCGTGATGAGGAGGACGGTGAGGCCGAGCTGCTGGTTGAGGTCGCGCAGCAGCCGCAGCACGGAGCGGGTGGTCTCGGGGTCGAGGGCGGAGGTCGCCTCGTCGGAGAGCAGCACCTTGGGGTCTCCCGCGAGGGCACGGGCGATACCGACCCGCTGCTTCTGGCCGCCGGAGAGCTGGGCGGGGTAGGCGCGGGACTTCTCGGCGAGGCCGACGAGGTCGAGCAGTTCGAGGGCCTTCGCGGCGCGGGCCCGCCGGGTGAGGCCGAGGATCTCCAGGGGGAGCTCGACGTTGCCCTGGACGGTGCGGGAGGAGAGGAGGTTGAAGTGCTGGAAGACCATACCGATGCGGGTGCGGGCCCGGCGCAGTTCCTTGCCGGCGCGCGGTCCGCGGCCGGCGAGGGCGGTGAGGTCGGTGCCGTCGACGGTCACGGTGCCGCTGCTGGGGCGTTCCAGCAGGTTGACGCAGCGGATGAGGGAGGACTTCCCGGCGCCGCTGCGGCCGATGACGCCGTAGACCTCGCCCGGGTCGACGTGGAGGCTCACGCCGTCGATGGCGGTGACCTCGCGGTCGCGCGTGCGGTAGACCTTGGTCAGGTCCGTGGTGGTGATCACAGGGTTTCCGTCACTGTCGGGTCGCGGCGCGGGGGTGCGCGCCGGGACGGACCTCGCGGCGGCGTGCCGGAGGCGTCCGGGGACTGCCGGGGGGTGCCTGGCGGATCAGGGGTGAGCGGGCGTCGGCGCGGCTCGGCGCGCGGCGCGTTCTCGCTTCGGGGCGCGAGGCTGCTCGGTGTCGGCCCTCAGCGCGCACACATTCGACGCGGACAGCGAGCGCCGGACAGGGTTCCTGTCTCGGGTGCCTGGTGGTGGCTGCTCGCTCCGGTCATGCCGGACAGTTAATCATCACGACACGCACACATGGTCGCCCGACCGGAAACCGTCCGCATGCCGGACGTTGTGCCGTCCACCTGCTGGGCGGGGCCCGGGCGGGGCGGGGCCCGGGCGGGGCGGGGCCGGGCCCCGCAGTAGAGTCGGGCGCATGCTCACCCCCCTCACCATCGCGGTCGCGGCGGCCGCCGTGCTGCTGGGCGTCTGGTGCGCCGTGGCGGCGCTGCGCGACCAGTCGGCGAAGGACTGGCACTACGCGGCCATGGCGGTGGTGACCCTGCTCACCGTCGTGCAGCTCGTCGTCGGCATCGTGATGCTGGCGGGCGGCGACCGGCCCGCCGGGGACTCCACGGCGGTCTTCGTCTCGTACCTGGTCTCGGTCACGGCCTGCGTGCCGGTGGTCGGAATGGTGGCGCTGGGCGAACGGTCCCGGTGGGGCCCGGCGACGGTCGCGGCGGGGGCCTTCCTGCTGGCGATCCTGGAACTGCGACTGCACGACGTGTGGGGTGGGGGCGTTGGCTGAGGTGTCCGCGACCGACGGAGGGGCCGGAGGCCGGCCCGCGGACCGGCACGGACTGCGGTCCGGCCCGGGGCGGCTGCTGGTCACCCTGTACGCGATCTTCACGGTGGGCGCCGCCTCGCGCTCGCTCTACCAGCTGTCGACCCGGTTCGACGAGGCCCCGCTCGCCTACCTGCTCTCGGCCGGTGCAGCGCTGGTCTACGCCCTGATCACCGTCGTGCTGGTACGCGGCGGCGAACGGGCGCGGCGGCTCGGGTTGGCCGCGTGCGCCGTGGAACTCGCCGGCGTGCTGGTGGTGGGCACCTGGACGGTGCTCGACCCATCGGCGTTCCCGGACTCGACCGTCTGGTCGACCTACGGCATGGGGTACCTGTTCCTGCCGCTGGTGCTGCCGGTGGTGGGGCTGTTCTGGCTGCGCGCGGGCGGCGCCCGCCCGGCGGTACCGCGCGACTGACCGGTGCCGCGCGGGGAGGCGTGAGCGCTCCCGCGCGGCACCGGCGCGTCAGCCGGCGACGGCCAGCTCCGGCACGGCGGCCGGGGCGGCCCGGCGCTTCTCCAGGGTCACCACGCTCAGCCTGCGGGTGACGACCTCGGTGCCGACGGGGGCGTAGCCGAGGCGGCGGTAGAGCCGCAGGTTGCCCTCGCTGCGGTGGCCGGTCCGCAGCCGGAACCGGTCCGCCGTGGCGCTCCGGCCGGCGAGCAGTTCCTCCATCGCGGACAGCAGCCGCCGCCCGAGGCCGTGCCTGCGCATCCGGGGGTGGACCATCAGGGTGCCGATGGTGGCGGCACCGTCCGCCTCGATCCGGCCGCGTACCGCTCCGACGACCTCGGTGCCGAGCCGGGCGACGAGGACGGGGCCGGCGGCCATCTCGCCGCGGAGCTCCTCCAGCGTCTGGGTGAGCGGTTCGAGGCTGTAGTCGTTGTACAGCTCGGCCTCGGACTGGTAGCAGAGGTACTGGAGTTTGAGGACGTGTTCGGTGTCCGACTCCGTCGCGGTGCCGATCATGACGCTCATGCCCATGCGCGCATCCTCCTAGCGAGCTGGGCCGGCCGCGGCGGTTCGAGGGTTGCACGCGGTCCGGCCGTCCAAGTGCCCTGACGGCGCCGGTGTGCTGCGCCGCATGCATTGTGTCCGCGCGGGCCGGGCCGCGAAACGCCGCCGGACGGAACTCGGCTGTGACATTGCCGACTCCCGGTGTCCGTACGGTGGCGGGGCCGGGGCCGGGAGGCGGCCGCGGGATATCCTCACCTGTCGCCCGACCCCGTGCGGCGCGTTTCCCGACCGGAGGACCCGTTGTCCCGTTTCCGACTGATCAAGGCGGTCCTGGGGCCGCTCCTCCGGCTGTTCTTCCGCCCCCGCGTCGAGGGGGCCGAGCACATCCCGGGGACGGGTCCGGTCATCCTGGCGGGCAATCACCTGACCTTCATCGACTCGCTGATCCTGCCGCTGGTGACGGGTCGCCAGGTCTTCTTCATCGGCAAGGACTCGTACGTGACCGGCCGCAGCCCGAAGGGCCGGCTGATGGCGTGGTTCTTCACCGGCGTCGGCATGATCCCGGTCGACCGGGACGGCGGGCGCGGCGGGGTCGCGGCCCTGATGACGGGCCGCCGGGTGCTGGAGCGCGGGGACGTCTTCGGGATCTACCCGGAGGGCACCCGCTCCCCCGACGGCCGGCTCTACCGCGGCCGCACCGGCATCGCACGGCTGACGCTGATGACCGGCGCCCCGGTGGTGCCGTTCGCCATGATCGGCACGGACCGGGTGCAGCCCGGCGGCCGGGGGCTGCCGCGGGTGCGGCGCGGCGAGCGGATCACGGTGCGTTTCGGCACCCCGCTGGAGTTCGGCCGCTACGAGGGGATGGACCGCGACCGCTACGTGCTGCGGGCCGTCACCGACGAGGTGATGACCGAGGTGATGCGGCTCTCCGGCCAGGAGTACGTGGACATGTACGCCACCAAGGCGCGCGCCGCCTGAGACCGGGACGCCGCCCCTCCCTCCGTGACGTCCGGGTGCCGGCGGTCAGCCGGCGGCGGCCGCCCAGGCACGCTGCGCCGCGAGGTCGGCGCGGACCTCGGTCAGCTGCTCCGCCACCGCGGCCGGTGCGGTACCGCCGCGCCCGCTGCGCGAGGCGAGCGAACCGGCGACGGTGAGCACCTCGCGGACCTCGGGGGTCAGGTGGGGCGAGATGGCGGCGAACTGCTCGTCCGTCAGCTGGTCGAGCTCGATGCCCTCCTTCTCGCACAGCTGGACGCAGGCGCCGGCGACCTCGTGCGCGACGCGGAACGGCACGCCCTGGCGGACCAGCCACTCGGCGATGTCGGTGGCGAGCGAGAAGCCGGCCGGGGCCAGTTCGGCCATGCGGTCGGTGTGGACGGTCAGCGTGGCGATCATCCCGGTGAAGGCCGGCAGCAGGACCTCCAGCTGGTCGCAGGAGTCGAAGACCGGCTCCTTGTCCTCCTGGAGGTCGCGGTTGTAGGCCAGGGGCAGCGCCTTGAGCGTGGCGAGGAGCCCGGTGAGGTTCCCGATGAGCCGGCCGGACTTGCCCCGGGCCAGCTCGGCAATGTCGGGGTTCTTCTTCTGCGGCATGATCGACGAGCCGGTGGAGAAGGCGTCGTGGAGGGTGACGAAGGAGAACTCCTTCGTGTTCCAGATGATGATCTCCTCCGCGATACGGGAAAGGTCGACGCCGATCATCGCGGTGATGAAGGCGAACTCGGCGGCGAAGTCGCGGGAGGCGGTCCCGTCGATGGAGTTGGCGGAGGAGCCGTGCTCGAAGCCGAGTTCGGCGGCGACCGCCCGCGGGTCGAGTCCGAGGGTGGAGCCCGCCAGCGCGCCGGAGCCGTAGGGGGAGACGGCGGTGCGCGCGTCCCACTGCCGCAGCCGCTCCGCGTTCCGCCCCAGCGCGTGGACGTGGGCGAGGAGGTGGTGGGAGAACAGCACGGGCTGGGCGTGCTGGAGGTGGGTGCGGCCGGGCATCACGGCGTCGGGGTGGGCCGCGGCGAGTTCGGTGAGCGCCTCCCCCAGGTCGGTGAGGAGACCGCCGATGACGCGGGCGTGGTCGCGCAGGTACATCCGGAAGAGCGTGGCGACCTGGTCGTTGCGGGAGCGGCCGGCCCGCAGCTTGCCGCCGAGGTCGGGGCCGACGCGCTCCAGCAGCCCGCGCTCCAGCGCGGTGTGGACGTCCTCGTCCGCGACGGTGCCGGTGAACGTCCCGGCCTCCACGTCGGTGAGGAGTTGCGCCAGCCCGGCGAGCATCCCGGAGAGCTCCTCGTCGGTGAGCAGCCCCGCGCGGTGCAGCGCCGCGGCGTGGGCGCGCGATCCGGCGATGTCGTAGGGAGCCAGTCGCCAGTCGAAGTGAACGGAGGCGCTCAGCCGTTCCAGGGCCGCCGAGGGCCCGTCGGCGAATCGGCCGCCCCACAGCCGCATGCCGTCCTCGGACTGCGGCGGCGTGCCGGGGCCTGCTCCGTTGGTCATGGCGGTGAACTCCTCGGGGCGGCGGGCGGGGCGCGGCGCGGCCCGCCCGGGAAGGGGCTGTGGTGGAAACGACCGTGTCCCCGGGCGGCGCCGGGGACACGGTGGGTACTGCGCTTGCGGGGGCCGGGGCCCGGCGGAGCCGTCCGGCCGCTGCCCTACTGTGCCAGATCCCGCTTGGCGGCGATCTTGCTCGACATGCCGAAGATCTCGATGAAGCCCTTGGACATCGACTGGTCGAAGGTGTCGCCGGTGTCGTAGGTGGCGAGCTCGAAGTCGTAGAGCGACTTCTCGGACTTCCGGCCGGTGACCACGGCACGGCCGCCGTGCAGCGTCATCCGGATGTCGCCGGTGACGTGCTCGTTGGCCTCGTCGATGAAGCCGTCCAGCGCCCGCTTCAGGGGCGAGAACCACATGCCGTCGTAGACCAGCTCGGCCCACCGCTGCTCGACCTGCCGCTTGTAGCGGGCCAGCTCGCGCTCGACGGTGACGTTCTCCAGCTCCTGGTGGGCGGTGATCAGCGCGATGCCGCCCGGGGACTCGTAGACCTCGCGGGACTTGATCCCGACCAGCCGGTCCTCGACCATGTCGATCCGGCCGACACCCTGGGCACCGGCACGCTCGTTGAGCTGCTGGATCGCCTGCAGCACCGTGACGGGGCGGCCGTCGATGGCGACCGGGACACCCTTGTCGAAGGTGACGACGACCTCGTCGGCGTCCCGCGGGGTGGCGGGGTTCTCGGTGTACTCGTAGACGTCCTCGATCGGGGCGTTCCAGATGTCCTCCAGGAAGCCGGTCTCCACCGCGCGCCCGAAGACGTTCTGGTCGATGGAGTACGGCGACTTCTTGCTGGTGGCGATCGGCAGGCCGCGCTCCTCGCAGAATGCGATGGCCTTGTCCCGCGTCATGGCGTAGTCCCGGACCGGCGCGATGCACTTGAGGTCGGGCGCCAGGGAGGAGATGCCCGCCTCGAAGCGGACCTGGTCGTTGCCCTTGCCGGTGCAGCCGTGTGCGACGGTGGAGGCGCCGTGCTTCTGCGCGGCGGCGACGAGGTGCTTGACGATGGTCGGCCGCGAGAGCGCGGAGACCAGCGGGTAGCGGTCCATGTAGAGGGCGTTGGCCTTGATCGCGGGGAGGCAGTACTCCTCCGCGAACTCGTCCTTGGCGTCGGCGACCTCGGCCTCCACGGCACCGCACTCCAGCGCGCGCTTGCGGATGACGTCGAGGTCCTCTCCGCCCTGGCCGACGTCGACGGCGACGGCGATGACCTCGGCCCCGGTCGCCTCGGCGATCCAGCCGATGCAGACAGAGGTGTCCAGACCGCCGGAGTAGGCGAGTACGACGCGCTCGGTCACGGGATTCTCCTTGGGATGCATACGCTGACGGGAATAACTATGCAGCCCTCCGCATGGATTGTCAATCCGATGACGAAACCGCAGGTCAACACGGTGCATACCGGCCCAGAGGCGGCTCCGGCGCCGGGCGCGCTCCCGGCGC
>NZ_JAAVJD010000174.1 GCF_012033735.1 Streptomyces lonarensis
CGTCCCGGCCTCGACCGTTCCACCGCCCGGCCCGAAAGGGGGGCGGCCGGGCGGGGCGCCGCCCCCGCGCTCGGGGCTGCGGGGGCGGCTGCGGCGCGCATGCCCGGGGCCGGCGGGAAGGCCGGGCGCGCGACCGCGTCAGGCGGCGGTACCGGCGCGCTCCTTGCCGGCCTTCTCGGCCAGGCGCGCACGGCGGACCTTGGCCGCGAGCGGCAGGAGAGCGGCGATGACCACCATCACGTAGAGCCCGATCGAGATACCGCTGCCCACCAGGATCGACGGGGCGCCGTCGGAGGCGGCGAGCGCGCGGCGGAGCTCGGTCTCGGCGATCGGCCCCAGCACCACACCGATCAGGGCGGGCGCCACCGGGACGCCGAAGTGGCGCATCCCGAAGGCGAGCGCCGCGATGACCAGCAGCATCACCAGGTGCACGACCGAGCCGTTGATGGCGTACACGGCCAGCACCGAGAAGAGGGTGATGCCGGCGTACAGGTACGGCTTGGGCAGCTTCAGCAGCTTCGCCCACAGCGGGGCGAACGGCAGGTTGATGGCGAGCAGCAGCACCGAGCCGATGAGCAGCGAGGCCAGCAGGGTCCAGACCAGGTCGCCGTTGCGCTCGAAGAGCACCGGTCCGGGCTGCAGGCCGTACTGCTGGAACGCGGCGAGCATGATCGCCGCGGTGGCGGAGGTCGGCAGGCCGAGGCCGAGCAGCGGCACGAGGGTGCCGGCGGCGCTGGCGTTGTTGGCGGATTCGGGGCCGGCGACACCTTCGATGGCGCCCTTGCCGAACTCGCTCTTCTCGCCGCCGCGCTGTTCGCGCCGCTTGGCCAGTCGGCGCTCGGCGCCGAGCGAGAGGAAGGTGGGGATCTCGGCGCCGCTGCCCGGAATGGGGCCGAAGGCGGTCCCGAGGGCGGTGCCGCGCAACCACGCGGGCCAGGAACGGCGCACGTCGCGCTTCTTCAGCCACGGCTTGCCGGAGCGGATGCGGCTGAGGTCGGGGGCGTTGCGGCCTCGTGCCGCCACGTACAGCACTTCACCGAGCGCCAGCATGCCGACGGTGACGATGATGATGTTGACGCCGTCCAGCAGGACCGCGGAGCCGAAGTCGAAGCGGGGGGCGCCGCTCTGGCTGTCGATGCCGACCAGGCCGATGGCGAGGCCGATGAGCAGCGACGCCACGCCGCGGATGACGGAGCCGGAGACGACGGCGGCAACGGCGACGAACGAGAAGATCGTCAGCGCGAAGTACTCGCCGGGGCCGAACTTCAGGGCGAAGTTCACCATGGTCGGCGCGAACATGGCGACGGCGAGGGTGCCGACGATGGAGGCGACGAAGGAGCCGATGACGGCGGTGCCCAGCGCCTGCGGCGCCCGGCCGGCGAGCGCCATCTTGTGGCCCTCGTACATCGTCGCGATCGATGACGCCTGTCCTGGGGTGTTCAGCAGGATCGAGGTGGTCGCGCCGCCGAACATGCCGCCGTAGTAGACCGCGGCGAAGAGGATGAACGCGCTGGTGGCGTCCATCTGGAAGGTGACCGGGAGCAGCAGGGCGACGGCCATGGCCGAGCCCATGCCGGGCAGGACGCCGACGGCGGTGCCCAGCAGCACGCCGCACAGGGCCCACAGGAGGTTGTTCGGGGTCAGCGCTGCCGCGAGACCCTCGCCGAGGAGGTTGAGGGCTTCCATGGTTACAGCACCATCTCCAGAACGCCGCCGGGCAGGTTCAGGCCCAGACCGAACGAGAATCCGACCTGTACGGCGGCCGACATGGACAGGGAAACGACCGCGTCACGCCGCGGGTTGCGCGCGCCGAAGGCGTAGGAGACGCCCCAGAACAGCAGGGTCCCGGCCAGCAACCAGCCCAGCGGCTCCAGCAGCGCGACGTGCACGGCGAGTGCGCCGAGGGTCAGCAGCACGGGCGACCACTCGGTGGGCGGCGCGGGCGGGCCGAAGTCGGCCCCGGCGGCGAGGGCGCGGGCCACGCGCAGGTTGTCGACCGCCATCTTGGCGGCGACCACCAGCAGCAGCACGCCGATGACGCCGGGCACCACGCTCGGCCCGGGGGGTGCGCTGTTGGGCGGGGACTCGATGGTGAGCGCGCCCCAGACGGCTATGACGCCGAAGAGGGCGACGAGGCCGGGGAAGACCCACGCGCCGGGACCGGTCCAGGGGGCGGACTCGGGGTCGTGGACGGGTGCGGCCTCCTCGGTCGGCTCCTCGCCGGCCGGGGTGGTGTCGGCCGGAGCGCCCGACGCCGCGTCCCCTTCGGCTGCCGGATCGGCGGTCGCGGTCGTGGTGGCCGCGGTCGGGGCCGCGGTGGCGGTGTCCTCGGCGGGCGTCGTGTCTCCGCCGGTGGTGCCGGGGCCGCCGGCCGGGTTGTCGTCGCGGTTCGCCATCACAGCCCCAGCGCCTTCACGGTTTCCGTGGTCACCGCGATCTCCTCCTCCAGGAACGCCGTGAACTCGGCGCGGTCCTGATACGTGTCGGTCCACCTGTTGCGTTCGAGCGTGTCGGCCCAGGAGTCGGTCTGCAGGAGCTCGGCGACGAGCTGCTCCAGCCGCTCGGCCTCCTCGTCGGTGATGCCGGGCGGGGCGATGACCCCGCGCCAGTTCGACATCTCCACGTCGAAGCCCTGCTCCAGCGCGGTGGGGATGTCGACGCCCTCCAGCCGCTCCGGTGAGGAGACGGCCAGGGCCCGCAGCGCGCCGCGGTCGATCTGGTCGCTGAAGTCGCCGAGCGTGCCGAAGCCGACCTTGGAGGTGCCCGACAGCATGGAGGTGACGACCTCGCCGCCGCCCGAGTACGGCAGGTAGTTGATGACGCTCGGGTCGACCTCCATGGCCTGACCGACGCGCGCGGTGAAGATCTGGTCGACGCCGCCCATCGAACCGCCCGCCACGGGGAGCTGACGGCCCTGCTCCTCCCAGTCGTCCGCGAGGTCGTTCAGCGTCTCGTAGGGCGAGTCCGCCGGTACGACGACCGCGAGGTACTCGGAGGCGATCTGCGCGATCGGGGTGGCGTCGGCCATGGTGTGCTGCGAGCCGAGCGTCTCCACGGCGCCGACCATGCCCAGCCCGGACATGGTCAGCACGTTGGCCTGGCCCTGGCGGTTGGCCGTCTGCGTCAGCCCGATGGTGCCGCCGGCGCCCTCCGCGTTGGAGACCTCGATGTTGTAGCGGAGGTCCTCCTCACGCAGGCCGTTCTGCATCTCGCGGGCGAGCGTGTCCCAGCCGCCGCCGGGGGCGGCGGGGGCGATCAGCATCAGCTTCTCGTTCGGGCCGCTGCCCGACGCGGCGCTCTGGTGCACGTCGACCAGTGCGACGCCGACCAGGACGCAGGCGGCGGCTATGCCGACCCCCTGTCCCAGTGCCTTGGGCGTCCTCATGCCGCACGTCCTTTCCTGCCTTGCCTTCACGGTCGGGGCCGACCGCGCGAGGCGGGCGCCGGCTCTCCACCGCGTGCGGGCAGGCCCGTCCAGGCCGCCGCACCGCGGTGCACCACAGTGTGAGCGGGGTTACAGGCGCGTACGAGAGCTGTTAACACTGGCGTCATACTGGTCGTATTGGTCGCGGAGACGTGATCGGGGTGTGACCTGACCCACCGGCACCAGGCCGGTACGGGCCGTGCCGAAGGGCCGGTCGGCCCGGGTCCGGCGGGGGTCGCGCGACCGCCGCGACCCCGTCGCCGCCCCGCACGCGCCCGTCCCGACCCCTGTACCGCGTCACCCCGACCGCAGACCGCCCGCCCGCCACCCGGTGGCCCCCCGGTGGCCTCCCGGTGGCGGAACCGATCCCGAACCGTGCCCACCGCCTCTCCCCCGTCGGCCCTCCGCCGCACTAACGTCACGGGACGGAGCGCCCGGCCGCCCCGCCACCACCACCGCACCCCAGGAACCGCCAGGAACACCATGCGTCTCCCGCGCCCCCGCCCGCTCTCCCTCACCGGCTCGCTGTTCGTCGGCTACGCGACGCTGCTCGCGCTCGCCCTCGCGGCGACGGGCGTCCTGTGGATCGCCCAGTTCGACCGCGAGCTGGACCGGCAGTACGCGGAGCGGGTCCTCACCATCGCGCGCTCGGTCGCCGCGATGCCCGAGGTGGGCGGCGCCATGGGCACCCCCGACCCGGCGGCGGTGATCTCGCCGCGTGCCGAGGCCGTCCGGGAGGCGACGCGGGCCGAGTACATCGTGGTCGCCACGACCGACGGCATCCGGATGTCGCACGTCAACCGGGCGCTCATCGGCGAGCTGGTCTCCACGCCGCCGGGGCCGGCCGCGGCGGGCGAGGAGTGGAGCGGGGTGGAGACCGGGACCCGCGGCACGACGGTCCGCGCCAAGGTCCCGCTGACCCACGACGGGAGCGCCGAGGGCCGGCTGGTGGGGTACGTCTCCGTCGGCATCCTCACCTCGGAGATCCACACCGAGGTGAACAACGCCCTCCCGTCGATCCTCGGCACCACCGTCGCCGTGCTGCTGCTCGGCGGGGCCGGCGCGTTCGTGCTGTCGCGGCGCGTCCGCGCCAAGACCCACGGTCTGGAGCCCGGGGAGATCACCGCGCTGCTGGAGGGCCGGGAGGCGCTGCTCTACGCCGTGCGCGAGGGGGTGCTCGCCGTCGACACCGAGGGCCGGGTGACGCTGGTCAACCCGCCGGCGCGCCGCATGCTGGGGCTCCCGGAGGACAGCGAGGGCCGGCCGCTGGCCGAGCTGGGCCCGGCGGACCGGCTGCTGGACGTCGTCTCGGGCGCCGATCCCGGCGAGGACCGCATCGTGCTGGAGGGGGCCCGCATCCTGGTCTGCAACCGGATGCCCGTGCGGGTCAACGGCCGCGCCGCGGGCGCGGTCGTGACCTTCCGCGACCGCACGGAGCTGGACCGCCTGACCGGGGAGCTCGACGGCGCCCGGACGGTGACCCGCGGGTTGCGCGCCCAGTCCCACGAGTACGCCAACCGCATCCACACCGTCGCCGGGATGCTGGAGCTGGGCGCGGTGGCCGAGGCCCGCGACTACCTGACCGACCTGTCGGCCGCCCACGCGCTGACCAGCGGCGAGATCAGCCGCAGCGTGGCCGACCCGGCCGTCGCCGCCCTCGCCCTCGCCAAGTCGGCCCAGGCCTCCGAGCGCGGTTCCGAGCTGCGGCTCTCCCCGATGACGCAGGTGCCGGAGCGGCTGCACGGCGCGCTCCGCGACGACGTGCTGCTGGTCGTCGGCAACCTGGTGGACAACGCCCTGGACTCGGTCGCGGAAACCGGCCCGGGCGGCTGGGTCGAGCTGCTGGTGCGGACCCACCCGGCCGTCCCGGAGCAGCTGCCGCACGACCTGGTGGAGGTCCGGGTCACCGACTCCGGGCGCGGCGTCGCCGGCGGCCTGGCGGAGGAGATCTTCGACTACGGCTTCACCACCAAGGTCTCCCGCGGCGGAACCCGCGGCCTGGGGCTGGCGCTCGTGCGGCAGGTCTGCGAAAGTCGCGGGGGCACCGTCGGGGTGGAGGTACTGACGCAGGAGAACGAAGAGGGAGCAGTGTTCACCGCCTATCTGCCCGACGTCGAGCGCGAGGCCCCGCGCGGGGCGCGACCCGGCGGTGGAAGCCCCGACACGGCCCCCGATACGCCGCCGGCGCCCCACGGCCGGAGCGCCGGAGCGTCGGCGCCGCACGGACGGGCGGGCCGCAGATGATCACGGTGCTGGTCGTCGACGACGACGTGCGGGTCGCCCGCAACCACCACGACCTGGTGCAGTCGCTCCCGGGGTTCACCGCCATCGGCGTGGCGCACACCGCGGCCGACGCCCTGACCGAGATCGAGCGGCTCCGCCCCGATCTGGTCCTGCTCGACCTCTACCTCCCGGACGGCACCGGCACCTCCGTGCTGCGGACGGTCCGCGCCCCGGAGGGCGGCATCCACCCGGTGGACTTCCTGGTGATCACCGCGGTCCGGGACATCGAGCACGTGCGCGCTGCGCTCCACGGCGGGGCGGTGCACTACCTGCTGAAGCCCTTCCCGCTGACCGCGCTCCGCGACCAGCTGGAGCGGTACGCCGTGGCGCGGCGCAGCATGGTGGACGCCGGGCCCGCCACCACGCAGCACGACGTCGACCGGCTGTTCGGGCTGCTGCGCCCTGCGGCGGCCGGGCGCTCGCTGCCCAAGGGGCTGACCACCGCGACCAACGAGCTGATCGCCGGGACGCTGCGGGAGGCGGAGGGCGACCTGTCGGCGGTGGACGTCAGCGAGCGGACCGGGGTCTCCCGGGTCACCGCGCGCCGGTACCTGGAGCACCTGTGCGCAGACGGACGCGCCGAGCTGCGGATGCGCTACGGCACGGCGGGACGCCCGGAGCACCGGTACCGCTGGGCGGGATCGGGGCCGGGATCGGGGTCGGGGCCGGCCGAGGGCGGCGCGGCGGGCTGAACCCGGCCCCGCCCGCCCCGCCCCTCCGGACGGTCCGGGGCCGGCCGCGCGGGCGGCGGTGCGTCAGCAGGCGGCGTCGGGTCCGGGGACGGTGCCGTCGAGCAGGTAGGCGCCGACCGTGTCGTCGACGCACGGGTCGGCCCCGTAGGCGCCGTGGCCGTCGCCGTCGTAGGTCAGCAGCGTCGCGGACTCCAGCTGCTCGGCGAGCCCCTCGGCCCAGGCGTAGGGCGTCGCCGGGTCACGGGTGGTGCCGACCACCAGGATGTCGTCCGCGCCCTCGCCGGTGACGGGACCCGGCTCGCCCTTGGCCTCCACCGGCCAGGTGGCGCACATCAGCGTCGCCCAGGCGAAGTCGCGGCCGAAGGTCGGCGACGCCTCCTCGAAGGAGTCGAGCGCCGCGCGGACCTCCTGCGCGTCGGCGAGCGCGGGCGGGGCGTCCAGGCAGCTGATCGCCGGGAAGGCGTACATGATCGTGCCGTAGCTCCCGGCGGCGTCCCGGTCGTGGTAGGCGTCGGCCAGTCGCAGCAGCGGGGCGCCGTCGCCCTCCCCGGCGGCCCGCAGCGAGTCCCGCAGTTCGGGCCAGAGCGCCGGGGAGTAGAGCGCCTGGGCGACGCCGGTGGTGGCCAGCGACTCCGTGAGCCGCCGGTCCTCACCGGTGGGCAGCGGTTCCTCGTCGAGCTCCTCGAAGAGCTCCGCGAGAGCGGCGGCACCGTCGACCGGGCAGTCTCGCTGCGTGTCGCAGTTGGCGAGGAACGCCTCCAGCGCCGTCTCGAAGCCGGCGGCCTGCTGCCGGTCGCGTTCCAGCGCGTCCAAGCGGGGGTCGATGGCGGCGTCCAGCACGAGGCGGCCGACGCGCTCGGGGAAGAGGTCGGCGTAGACGGCGCCGAGCTGCGTGCCGTAGGAGACGCCGTAGTAGTGGAGCCGGGTGTCGCCGAGCACCGCGCGCAGCAGGTCGAGGTCGCGGGCCGACTCATCGGTGGAGATGTGTTCGAGCAGGCGGCCGGAGGAGGCGCTGCACCCCTCGCCGAACTCGGTGAGGGCCTCGACCAGGGCCTCTTCCTCCTCCTCGTCGTCGGGGGTCCGGTCGACCTGGGTGAAGGCGTCCATCGCGCTGCCGTCCCAGCACTCGACGGGCTCGCTGCGGCCGGTGCCGCGGGCGTCCAGCGCCACCATGTCGTACCCCGCGCGCACCGGCTCGGGGAACCCCGTCCCGGCGTATCCCTGGAGGTAGTCGATGGCGGAGGCGCCGGGGCCGCCGGGGTTGACCAGCAGCGACCCGATCCGCTCCTCGCGCGGGCCGGTCGCCCGCTTCCGGGAGACGGTCAGCTGGAGGTCGTCCGCGCCCGCCTGCGCGTAGTCGAGCGGTGCGGTGAGGGTGGCGCACTGGTAGCCGGGGACGCCGCAGTCCCGCCAGCTCAGCTCCTGCTCGTAGTACGGCAGCAGCTCCTCCGCGAGGTCGTCGGGCACCGGGCTCGCCTCGCCCACCGGCTCGGTGCCGGGCGCTGCCGCGGAGGGAGACGACTCGTCCTCCGGGTCGCCGGTGGTGCAGCCCGAAAGCAGCACGGCCGCCGCGGTGAGCGCGACGGCGGGGGCTCGGAAGGAACGGGTGACGGGCATGGTTCCCCAGTGCATCGGTGCGGACGGTGGTGAACGATCGCTGAGCAACGAGCGTATCGGGCCCGCCGGGCGTCCGGTGCGGGCAGCCCAACTGCCGGGCGGGTCAGCCATCTTGTACGTCTGTGTACATCGGGCCCGGTCGGGGCGGCGTGAGGCCGCCGCCGCGCGCCGACCGCGGTGCCGGGCCGGGCGGGCGGGGGATCACGGTGTCAGGGGGCGCGCAGTGTCATGGCCATCGCCTCCACCGCCAGCAGCGGGGACACGTTGCGGTCGAGCGCCTCGCGGCAGGCGAGGATCGCCTCGATACGGCGCAGCGTCTGCTCGGGCCGGGAGGCCGCCGCCGCCTCGGCCACACTCTGCTCGGTACTGCCGCCGGCGGCGGCCAGCGAGGTACCGAACTGGTGGGCCAGCACGTCGCGGTAGAAGCCGGTGAGGTCGGTCAGCGCGAGGTCCAGCGCGTCGCGCTGCACGCGGGTGGCGCGACGCTTGTGGCGGTCCTCCAGCTCCTTCATGGCGCCCGCCGTGCCGCGCGGCATCCGCTTGCCGTCGCCGCCGCCGAGCGCCGCGCGCAGCTCCTCGGTCTCCTTCTCGTCCAGCTCCTCGGAGAGCTGCTTGGCGTCCTCGGTGGCCGCGTCGATCAGCTCCTGCGCGGCCTTCAGCCCGCCGCCCACGTCCCCGACCCGGCGCGGCATCCGCAGGACCGCCTCGCGGCGGGCCCTGGCCCGCTCGTCGGTGGCGAGGCGCCGCGCCCGGCCGATGTGGCCGCGCGCCGCCTGGGCCGCACCCGCCGCCAGCTCCGGCGGGACGCCGTCGCGCCGCACCAGCACGTCGGCGACGGCGGCGACGGAGGGGGTGCGGAGCGCGAGCAGGCGGCAGCGCGAACGGATCGTCGGCAGCACGTCCTCCACCGACGGGGTGCACAACAGCCAGACGGTGCGCGGGGCGGGCTCCTCCACGGCCTTGAGCAGCACGTTCGCCGCCCCCTCCGTCAGCCGGTCGGCGTCCTCCAGGACGATGACCTGCCAGCGGCCGACCGCCGGGGAGAGCTGGGCGCGCCGCACCTGCTCACGGGTCTGCTTCACGCCGATGGTCAGCAGGTCGGTCCGCACCACCTCGACGTCGGCGTGGGTACCGATCAGGGCGGTGTGGCAGCCGTCGCAGAACCCGCAGCCGGGCGCGCCGCCGAGGGCGCGGTCCGGGGAGACGCACTGGAGCGCCGCGGCGAAG
This sequence comes from Streptomyces lonarensis, assembly GCF_012033735.1. GTDB lineage: Bacteria > Actinomycetota > Actinomycetes > Streptomycetales > Streptomycetaceae > Streptomyces > Streptomyces lonarensis. The sequence goes on from NZ_JAAVJD010000174.1 coordinate 9,244, forward strand.
GCGCGCGCCGCGGTCGAGCGGCCCGAGCCGGGCGGCCCGGTGAAGAGCCAGGCATGGGTCATCGCCGATCCGGAGACCTGCGGCGTCTCACCCGCAGCCGCCGCGGTGACGTAGGCATCGGCGTCGCGGGCGGCGGCGGTCAGCTGCTCCACCACCGGGCCCTGGCCCACCAGGTCGTCCCAGACCGCCATCGCTCTCCCACATCTCGTGCCGCCGCTCCGGGGCGCACCCGCCGAACGTCCCCCATTGTGCGGCACGCCTCGGACAGCCCGGCGCGTCGCCCGCCCCCGCCGCCCGCCGGTCACGTCAGGTGGCGGGAGAGGGGCGGTGGGCCGGACGGGGTGGCCGGTCAGCCGTCCGGCGGCGGGTGTCACCCGGCCGGACCGACTCCAGGGGAACGGCCGGCGGCGCGGTGAGAGCTTGGGTCCGTCACCGAATCATCACCTTGTGTTCTCATCTGATCACTCGTTGTTCTCATTGTCCGCTGTCCGGCTGCGCCGTCGGATCGATCCCGTCGCACCGGACCGGCCGAAGGAGTACCTGCATGCCCTCTCCCCTCCCCCGTCGCACCGCCCGCGCGCTGGCCACCGCCGCCGTGGTCACGCTGCTCGCACCCACCGCCTCCGCGACCGGCCTCTCCGCCGCGGCGGAACCGGCCTTCGCCGTCGAAGCCGCGCCGCCCGCGGCCCCCGGTGCCCCGGAAGCCTCCGCAGCCTCCGAAGCCGACGCGGCCCACGAAGCGTCCGCTGCCGACGCAGCCGGCGGCGGTTCCCTTCCCGGCGCGGCGGCGCCGGCGCCGCCGCCGTCGCTGCGGCCGCTGCCCGCATCCGAGAGCCTGTCGGCCACCTCCTCCGGCGCCGACGCCGTGGGCCAGGGGCTCAGCCTCGTCAGCGAGACCCCCGCGACCCGGCTGGACGAGGCGCGCGCCGCACTCGCCGAGGGGCCCGCGGCGCAGAGCACGCAGCGGCTTTCCGTCGACGGCGTGGGCTGGGCGACCGTCCTCTACGCCGAGACGCGGGTCGACCGCTCCGGCTCCGTGGACGCCACTGCCGGTGCCGGTTCGCTGCGAATGGACCTGGGGTCGGCCACGGTCGAGCACGGCGCCGTCGACGCCCGCTGCACCGCCCGCGCCGACGGCACCACGGACGGAGCGGCCACCCTGGTCGACGCCCGTCTCTTCCCCGGTCGGCTCGCCGCGCTGCGGCTCGACCACGCGCCCGCGCCCAACACCGAGATCGAGTTGCCCTCGGGGCTGGGCCGGATCGTGCTCAACGAGCAGCTGCGCGCGCCGGACGGCTCCCTCACCGTGACCGCGCTGCGCGTCGAACTGGCCGGTCAGAACCCCTCCCGGCTCGCCGTCGGCACCGTCCGGTGCCTGCCGGGCTCGCACGCCGGAACCGGCGAGGACGTGCCGGCCGGTGACGCGGCCGCCCACGACGGGGCCGACGGGGCGACGGAGGCCGGCAGCGGCTCCGAGGCCGCCGACACTCCCGCCCGGACCACCGCGACCGTCCATGCGCGGGCCGTCGAGGCGGGTCGCGGCGCGGACGTTCCGGGCGTGGTGCTGGAACTCACCGACGCCCAGGGCCGGGTGGCCGGGGTGTGCGTGACCACCCGCGAGGGCTGCACGATCGAGGACGTCGCCCCCAGCTCCTCGACGCTCTGCGTGGTCGACGCCCCCTCCGGCTACCGGCTGCCCCAGGACCGGGAGGAACGCTGCGCCGGTCCGTTCCGCGTGATGGCCGGCGACGAGCTGCGGCTGCACGGCGCCTTCACGCTGGAGCGCGCGACAGCCCGTTCCTGAGCGGACCGGCGACCGGGCCGGCGGTCGGTGCCTCCCGGGCACCCACCGCCGGCCCGCC
>NZ_JAAVJD010000175.1 GCF_012033735.1 Streptomyces lonarensis
CACCACCAGGTAGATCTCGTCCTGCTGGTGCGGACCCTGCGTGTCCTGTGCACCCGCGTCGAGCGCGTAGAGCCCGGCCGACATGGTCCGCTCCCGCCGGCCGCCGGGCCGCCCCGACCCTGACCGCCCGCACCGTGGCCGCCGTGCCCACCGGGACCGTGCCCACCGGGACCGCCACCGGCCGGCGGGTGGCCGGGGCCCCACGGGCCCGAACCGCCGGGCCCGCCGCCGTCGGTCCCCGGCCCGCCGCTCTCCGGCGCCAGCACCCCGCCGTCGCGGTCGGCGCTGACCACCAGCGCCGCCAGCACCGTGGTGATCGGCACCGAGGCCACCAGCCCGATCGAGCCGATGAGCGTCCGCACGATCTCCTCCGCGACCAGTTCGCTGAAGGCGACCGTCCCCACCGACTGCTGGGCGATGGTGAACAGCAGCAGCAGCGGCAGGGCGGCGCCCGCGTACGCCAGCACCAGCGTGTTGACGACGGAGGCGATGTGGTCGCGGCCGATGCGCATGCCGGCCGCGTAGAGCTTCACCCACCCGGCGCGCGGATCGGCCTGTTTCAGCTCCCAGATGGCCGAGGTCTGGGTGACCGTCACGTCGTCGAGGACGCCGAGCGAGCCGATGAGGATGCTGGCGAGCAGCAGTCCCTGGATCTCGATGTCGGGGTAGAGCGCGTGGACCAGGCCGGTCTGGTCGTCGGTGTTGCCGCTGAGCCGCGCCCAGTTGGTGAAGAGCGACCCCAGCACCCCGATCATCACCAGCGAGATCAGCGTGCCGAGGATCGCCACCGAGGTCCGCGCGGTGACCCCGTGCACCAGGTACAACGTCACCAGCATGATCACGCTGCCGCCGAACACCGCGACCAGCAGTGGGTTGGAACCCTGAAGGATCGCCGGGAGGATGAAGAGCGTCAGCACCCCGAAGGTGACCACCAGGCCGACCAGCGCGAGCAGTCCGCGCAGTCGTCCGATGGCGACGACCACCACCGCGAAGATCAGCGCCAGCACCATGATCGGCACCGACCGCTCCACGTCGTAGACGGAGTACTGGAGCTCCTCCGGTGCGTCCGGCGCGTAGGCGACCTTGACGCCCTGGCCGGTCTCGAACCGCTGCGTGGCGTCCGGCGGCACGACCTCCTCGAAGGTCCGGCCGACGTGGTCGCCGCTGGTGACCTCGACCGTCGCCACCTCGCAGGCGCCGCTCACGCCCTGCGGCACCGCGACGCCGAGGTCGTCGCAGGGCTCCTCGCGGACGTCGGAGACGCGGGCGTTCTCCACCTGCCGGTCGTAGCCGACCCCGGTGCGCTCCTGCTGGTCCGGCACACCCCCGGGCCACAGCAGCACCATGCCGCCCACCATCACCGCGGCGAACGGCAGCAGCACGGCCGTGATGACCTTGCGGAGGCGGGCCGAGACGGGCGCGGCCGGCCCGTGCTGGTGGGTGTGGCCGTGGGGGTGGTCGTGAGCGTCGTAGGGGTCGTCCCGATGAGATGTCACCGGACGATCATCGCAAGAGAACCTGGCGTGCCCTGGTCACAGCTCGCGGTGTGCCGCTACCGTGGGTGCCGCACATCTGACGTCGCGGGAGCTCCGAGCACGGGGCTGAGAGGGCGCTGACCGGCAACGACCGGGCCGAGGGGCCACGGCAGCCGACAGCTGCGCCGACCGCTGAACCTGTACCGGGTAATGCCGGCGTAGGGAGTGGGTCTCATGACCTCGCACGACGCACACGCGCGCGCCCAGCGGGCCGCCACCGACCCGACGACACCGTCCGCACCGGGCTCCCCGGCCGCCGCGGACAGCGCCGTCACCGACCACGAAGCCCCGGCCGCGCCCACCCCGGCACCCGGCTGGCACAAGGGATACCTCTCGGGCTCCCGGCCCGACCTGCGGGTCCCGGTCCGTCGGGTCCACCTCACCGACGGACGCCACGTCACGCTGTACGACACCTCCGGCCCGTACACCGACCCGCAGGCCGCGACCGACGTGCGGCGCGGCCTCGAACCCCTGCGGGCAGGCTGGATCGGCGAACGCGGCGACACGGAGGAGTACCCGGGGCGCGCGCCGCGTCCCGAGGACGACGGGGCGCGCCGCTCCGCGGCCGGCGGCGCGGGGCTGGACACCCTGGACGCCGTCTTCCCCGGCGGCCCGCGGCTGCCGCGCCGGGGCCGCGACGGCGGGGCGGTGACCCAACTCGCCTACGCGCGGCGCGGGGTGATCACCCCGGAGATGGAGTACGTCGCCGTCCGGGAGAGCGTCGACCCGGCGTTCGTCCGCGAGGAGATCGCGACGGGACGGGCGGTGCTGCCGGCCAACGTCAACCACCCCGAGTCCGAGCCGATGGCGATCGGCAGGAACTTCCTGGTGAAGGTCAACGCCAACATCGGCAACTCCGCGGTGACCTCCTCCATCGAGGAGGAGGTGGAGAAGATGACCTGGGCGACCCGCTGGGGCGCCGACACCGTCATGGACCTCTCCACCGGCCGCAACATCCACACCACCCGCGAGTGGGTGCTCCGCAACTCCCCCGTCCCCATCGGAACGGTGCCGCTGTACCAGGCGCTGGAGAAGGTCGGCGGCAGGGCGGAGGAGCTGAGCTGGGAGGTCTACCGGGACACGGTGGTGGAACAGGCCGAGCAGGGCGTGGACTACATGACGGTGCACGCCGGGGTGCTGCTGCGGTACGTACCGCTGACCGCGCGCCGCAAGACGGGGATCGTGTCGCGCGGCGGCTCGATCATGGCCGCCTGGTGCCTCGCCCACCACCAGGAGAGCTTCCTCTACACCCACTTCGAGGAGCTCTGCGAGATCCTGCGCGCGTACGACATCACGTACTCGCTGGGGGACGGGCTCCGGCCGGGCTCCATCGCCGACGCCAACGACGAGGCGCAGTTCGCGGAGTTGCGCACCCTGGGCGAGCTGACGGGCGTCGCGCGGTCGATGGACGTGCAGACCATGGTCGAGGGCCCGGGCCACGTCCCGATGCACAAGATCAAGGAGAACATCGACCTCCAGCAGGAGATCTGCGACGGGGCGCCGTTCTACACGCTGGGGCCGCTGACGACGGACATCGCCCCCGGCTACGACCACATCACCTCCGGGATCGGCGCGGCGATGATCGGCTGGTGGGGCACGGCGATGCTCTGCTACGTCACCCCCAAGGAGCACCTGGGCCTGCCCGACCGGGACGACGTGAAGACCGGGGTGATCACCTACAAGATCGCCGCCCACGCCGCCGACCTGGCCAAGGGCCACCCCGGGGCGCAGGCGTGGGACGACGCGCTCTCCGACGCCCGTTTCGAGTTCCGCTGGGAGGACCAGTTCAACCTGGCGCTCGACCCGGACACCGCGCGCGCCTTCCACGACGAGACGCTGCCGGCCGAGCCCGCCAAGACCGCGCACTTCTGCTCGATGTGCGGACCGAAGTTCTGCTCCATGAAGATCAGCCGTGACATCAACGAACGGTTCGGCGGCGGCGTGAACGCGACGCCCGAGGAGATCGAGGCCGGGATGCTGGAGAAGTCGCAGGAGTTCGCGGCCTCCGGCAACCGGGTCTACCTCCCGCTGGCCGACTGACCGCCCGGGTCGGCCGGTGACGCTCCGGGCGTCGCCGGTCGGCCCGGCGTGGTGCGAGCGGCGCAGCGCCCCGGAGCGGACGCACCCGCCGCTACGCTGACCGGAGGCGAGCACTGGGGGCGGCGATGCGGTGGAAGAGCCACGGGGAACGTCCGGTCCACCGGACTCCCTGGGTCGACTTGTGGGTGGCCGACGTGGAGCAGCCGGACGGCGCCCGCCAGGACTACTACGTCGTCAAGCTCCGCCATCTGGCGGTGGCCGCCGTCGTCAACGAACGGCGCGAGGTGCTGATGATGTGGCGGCACCGCTTCGTCACCGACTCCTGGGCCTGGGAGTTGCCGATGGGCCTGGTGGAGGACGGCGAGACACCCGCCGAGGCCGCCGCGCGGGAGGCGCTGGAGGAGACGGGGTGGCGGCCCGGTCCGATGCGGCCGCTGATCTACGCGGAGCCGGCCAACGGGATCACCGACTCGCAACACCATCTGTTCCGTGCCGACGGGGCCACGTACGTCGGCCCTCCCACCGAGCAGAACGAGTCCGACCGCATCGAGTGGATTCCACTGGCGGAGGTCCGCGGCATGATCGACCGCAGGGAGGTCGTCAGCAGCGGTTCACTGGTCGGCTTGCTGTACCTCCTGGTGGACGAGGGGCTCCGCTGACGCGGTGGCGGTGACGCGGCCCGACCGCGACGCTCTTCCCGGTGCGGCGGCCTCTCCGCCCCGCGGACACGGGAGATCACGGACTGGGCGAGGCTCGGGCAGGGGTCACCCGAGGTACGGCCGGTCGCGGTGCTCCAGGAAGTGGCGCAGCCGCAGTCGCTGCGTGTGGTGGATCGGCAGGTGCTCCAGCTGATCCGGAGGGACGAAGCGCAGCTCCGTGGACTCCTCGGAGATCGCCAGTCGCCCGCCGACGATTCTCGCCGTGAAGCAGACGTTGAACTGTCGGCGTACTTCGCCGTCCGTGTAGGCGATGACGTGCCGCGGGTCGGTGTAGGTGCCAACGAGGCCCGTGACCTCGACGTCCAGACCGGTCTCCTCCTTCACCTCGCGGACGGCCGTCCCCGGCAGCGAGTCGGTCAGTTCCATGCCGCCACCGGGAAGGGCCCAGAGGTCGTTGTCGCGTCGCCGCTGGAGCAGGATGCGTCCCTGTTCGTCGGTGACGACGGCCGAGGCCGCGGCCACCATGCTGTTCGGCTCGGGCGCGTTCGGGTCGTCGTAGTACTCGGTCCGTGCCATGGTCACTCCTCCTGCCGCGCGGGCGTCGCCGTGGACCAGACCGCGTCGAAGCTCTCGACGTAGGTGTCGTGTCGAGCACGCCGCCTTCGCGCTGTCGGGTCGTCGACGCCGGCCACCTCGTGCAGCGGCGGGTAGTGCGTAAAGGCCAACCAGCAGGGAGCTTGAAGCCGCCGCTGGCACTCTCCTCCCGCGGACGCGCGCCCGGACGTCCTCCCGCCCGTTCGAGCTCCTGCGGTCACAGCGGAAGCACAATTTTCGTCAATCTGACATTAATTGGGGTCGGCTCGGCCACCGGGGCGGCTTTCCTCTGCGATGCTGGGCGTCGACGAGAGGGGCAGAGCGATGCAGTGGAAGATCCACGGGGAACGTCCGATCTATGAGAACCAATGGGTCAATCTGTGGCTGACCGACGTGGAGCAGCCGGACGGACGCCGCTGGGAGTACCACGTCGTCAAACTCCGTCACTTGGCGGTGGCCGCCGTGATCAACGACGAGCAGAAGATTCTGATGATGTGGAGGCACCGCTTCGTCACGGATGCGTGGGCGTGGGAACTGCCCATGGGCCTTGTCGAGGACGGGGAGAGTCCCGCCGAGGCCGCCGCACGAGAGACGATGGAGGAGACTGGGTGGCGGCCCGGTCCGATGAGACCGTTGATCTACGCGGAGCCGGCCAACGGGATCACCGACTCGCAACACCATCTGTTCCGTGCCGACGGGGCCACGTACGTCGGCCCTCCCACCGAGCAGAACGAGTCCGACCGCATCGAGTGGATCCCGCTGGCGGACGTCCGCGGCATGATCGACCGCCGCGAGATCGTGAGCAGTGGCTCTCTCGTCGGCCTGCTGTATGTACTCATGGACGCCGGGATGCGCTGACCCGAGCTGGAAGAAGATCACGCAGCCGTGACTCGAAAGCCAGCACTGCGGGCTCCCGCCGATGCGGGGCCAGCTCGTCGTAGAACTCGCGTAGGTGCCCGGCCACCCGCTCCGACCCGACCGAGGCAGCGGGCTCCAGCGCTTCCGTCGCCGTCTGGCACGCATGATCCAGCTTGCCCAGCTGGAGTTGTGTACGGGCCAGCCAGAACGTGTGAAACGCGCGCCCCCTCCGGTTGGTGCCGCTCGCCCGCCTCAAGGCATCGGCGATCAAGGGCTCCGCAGTCGCAGCCTCACCGAGTCGACCGAGTGCGATACCGGTATCAACGACGAGCTTCGCCTCGTCGAAGTAGGTGACCCACGGGGGGTCGGGGTCGCTGCCCTTGATCCGCTCGAACTGGCGACGTGCCTCACCAATGGCCGCGTGCGTACCGGCGTGGCTGGCGAGAGTCGCCTGCGCGAACGCCTCCCGCAAGGACAACATCGACAGCACGCGGGGAGTGGTGCCGACCGCCGCGCGGGCCTCGTCCTGAGCCGCGTTGACCAATGCCAACGCGTCCCCTGGCCGGTCCTGGTACGTAGCCTGCAAGCTCATGCAGGCCAGGACATTGGCCGTGAACTCCCGGTCGTCGATCTCCCGGGCGAAGCGCAAAGCCTCCGTGAAGTACGAACGGGCTCGGGTGTACTGCCGAGCATCGAAGTACATCCACCCTGTGAGGCGCGCGAGCTCGGCGGCCACGCCGTGCAGATCGTGCCGGATGGCCCCGAGGCTTGTCCCGTTGAGCAACCCGACAACGTAGCGGAGCTGCCCGACGACAGCAGGCCGCAACGTCTCGCCTCCGTGCTGATCGTCCCGCCGCCAGTAGTCCTCGATACCGGCACGCAGCGCGAGGAGCGTGGAAGGGGTCGGGGCGGGCCGGGCGGTGAGGGCGATGATGCCTTCGACCTCCGGGCCCGGCAAAGACGCAGAAGGCGATGATACGGGCAGGGCGGGTCGAGGTTGCTCCTTTACCGCATCCCGGAGTCCGACGGGGGTTTCCCATTCCCGCCGCGCCAATCCGAGCATGTGCCCAGGGATCCGTAATCCATCGGCGATGCGCTCGATGACATCCATGTGGAGCAACTGACGCCGACCTGACAAGACTTCGCCGACACGACTCGGGGTGAGGTCGCACCGCCGCGCGATCATCGAGGGATAGATGCCCGCTCGGGTCTTGACAATTCGGAACACTGCAGAGAAGTCACGGGCGCGGCATGCCGCGATCATCTGAGGATGCATGAGGAGCCCTGCAGGCAACTCTGGTGAGCGAGATGACTCGATCATCGGGCTGGCTCCCACAGCTCAGAGATACGAAACGTCACTGGGCACCGACTTCGCACCATATTAGCCAAGTTGGGTAACCAACATGGCCTTCCACGAGGTGCCGACGATTCGAGAGCCTGATGTGCATGACGAACAACCAGCAGACGCGACCCGAAATCGGTGAACCGGCCGTGGATCGTGCGACCGGACGCGTCGGCATCGTGATGGGCGAGGTGGGCGGCCGCGTGCAGCTGCGACCGATCGGCGGCGGCATCGAGTGGGAGGCTCTGCCCGCGCAGGTGGTGCCGCCCGGGACACGGGAGGAACTGAGCACACGCCTGGCCGTGCGGAACCGGCACAGCCGCATCGGACTGTGACTCGTGCGTGCGGCCGGTGCACCTGCTGCACCCTCGCCGGTTGCTCCACTGATGCCCCTGCGCGGCGGGTCCCACCAGCCACGAATGCGCCTGACCCGATCCGCCCCGTAGGGGCGGATCGCCCCTACCCCGTCCGTCGCCATCGCAGTGCGGGACCAAGGACGCCTGGAGGCGCAATGAAGGGTTCGACGAGTCGGACCGTCCGAACGATGGGCGACAACGTCCGCCCCGGTGACGTGATCATGATCGGCGGGAACCCGCACACGGTGACGAACGTGCGACGCGTCGCGGGTGGGCGCAGACTTCTGGAGTTCGCCGACGGCAACCTCTACGTATTGGGCGCCGCGTTGCCCGTGCACATCACGCGGACTCGGGCACGGCTCGTGGCTGGACGCGACGGGCTTCTCCGCGTGGTCCTTCACTGACCAATGCGGCGGGCCGACGGCCGACGCGCGACTGTCACGCACACGGGGCCACGGCCGCCGGATCGCACCGGCCCCGGAGGACGGCTGCCAAAGGAGCAGGATGCATCCGGCCGAGCCGGGCGGAGCCCGCCCTACCGAGCGCCGCCGGCAGGTGGGTGACGCGATCGTCGTTATCGTGCGCTCGCACATCACGAAACCTCGGATCGAAAGGGGCAACATCCGATGACCGCAACTGAGTTCGAAGCGAAGCTTCTCAACGTCCAGCCCGAGAAGATCCGCGCACTCCTGGTGGAGGCCGGGGCCGAGCACGTGATCGACCGCTTCCAGCGTCGCTACGTCTACGACATCCCCGACCTGCCCGGGGCATGGGTCCGTCTGCGTGACACCGGCACCGTCGTCACGCTCTGCGTCAAGGAGATCCACTCCGACGCGATCGACGGCGTGACCGAAACGGAGACGAGCGTCGGCGACTTCGACGCCACGAACACGCTCCTCGGCAGGCTCGGCTACCAGCCGAAGGCGTACCAGGAGAATCGTCGGTCCTCCTGGACGCTGGGGGGCGCGGCCATCGAGATCGACGAGTGGCCGCTGATCCCCCCGTACCTGGAGATCGAGGGGGACAGCGCCGATCACGTCCACGCGACGGCGCTCACGCTCGGGCTTCCCCTGGCCGAGCTGACGAGCGAGAACACGACCAAGGTCTACCGCCGGTACGGGATCGACATCGAAGCGATCCCCCGGCTTACGTTCGAGTGACAGGAGACAAGCCTTGTCAGTGACCCAACGCACGGCGGTCCGGGTTGTCCGTGACAGGACCATCCGCGTCAAGGTAATCGACGAATGCGGGTTGGCCTGCACGTTCTGCCACAACGAGGGAACGCCGGTCACCGCCGACAACAAGGGCCGCGCTCTGCTGCCCTTCGTCGCGGGACCGGGCAGGACCGGCCGCGTGTCGATCTACAGCGAGACGAACGGCGTCAACTTCCTCGCGGCGAAGATGGCTCCGGACATGTCCTTCCGGCGGGCGGTGCGGACCGTCGCGAGGGCGTTCAACGCCGGCGAGGTTCACCTCACGGGAGGGGAACCCACCCTTCACACGGAGGTGTCCTCGTTGGTCTCGGCGCTCACCGGCATGGGACTGAGCGTCGGGATGACCAGCAACGGGGAGCGCGGCCGACAGGTGATGCCGGAGTGCTCGGTGGCCGGCCTCAATCGGGTCAATGTCTCCGTCTTCGGCACCACCGCCGATGAGCTTCAGGCCGTTCAGTCCGAGCGCTTCACGTCGGCGGGCCTGGCAGAAACGAAGATCCGGGCTGCGGAGCAGACCATCCGGGCCGCCGTGTCCAACGGAGTGAAGGTCTCCGTGAACATCGTTGTTCCCGGGATGGCGCACGTGGACCGGGTCGTCAACCTGGTCGAGTCGTACGGCCAGTTCGCGGACGTGCGGATGCTCACCAGCATCCAGGACGGAGCGGAGTCGATCGCGGCGATCTCCGAAGTACTGGCCCGGGTCGGTGCGGAACCGGTGCTTCGGACTTTCACCGCCGGCACCTCCGACGAGCGCACCCTCTACCGGGCACTCGGCAGCCGGGCCGTCTACGTCAAACGGCTGCTGCCGGTACGGCTCCCGGAAACCTGCGCGTCGTGCCGTTTCAACAACGACACGGACTGCGAAGAGGGCTACTACGGCGTCCGGCTCTACCTCACCGACCAGGGGGAGTACATGGTCGGCGTCTGCATTCAACGGATGGACCTCTGCGTCCCCGTGGCCGAGCTCTCGCAGAGCGGGATCGTGGAAGAGGTGCAAGCCTTCAAGGATGCCGAAGTCCGGCGGCTGACCAGCCAGTACGGTGCCGCCGCGTGATCGACGGCACGCCCTGACAACACCATGAGCGGCGGACCACCCATGACCTTGGCGGGAAGGGCGGTCCGGCTGCGAGCTGACCTCGCCGGCCAGACCTGGTGCCCCGTGGCGCTGAGGTGAGCGGCATGTTCACAGCTGCGCCGGCTGCCCGAGGGTCCTAAGGGAAGACCGGCCCACGACTGGCAGGGCTACGGAGGGGGCACAGCAGCCGGGCGCGCCCTCCCCGGGGCGGTGCCCGGAGAGCGGGGCGCCTCCGGCTCCGGGGGCGCCGCACGCGCCCCCGGGCGGGGCTCGGCCTCCCGGGCGCCGGCGACCCGGCGCGCCGACGGCGCCGCAACCCCTCCCAGGGCGGACCCGGTTGGCGTTGCGCGGGGTGCGCCCGGGACGATACGTGCAGGAGCAGCGCAGTCGGGTAGGCGACTCCTGGACAGGTCGTATGGTGTTACCGGATCACGGCAGGTGAGTGCGGATGTTGGCGGGCACGGGAGAGTCGGCATGAGCGGCGGGCAGCCCTGGCAACCCGGGTGGCAGAGCGGACCCACACCGCCGCCGCTGCCCCCCACGTCTCGCGCGTCGCCGGTGCCGTGGGCGATCGCGCTGATCGTGCTGCTGATCGCGTCCCTCGCGGTGGCGTTCACCGCGGACGCGCGCGCCGGGTCGGACACCCGGGCCGAGGCCGCGAACGCGTCGGGTGAGTTCGCGCTCGACGGCCTGGAGGAGTTCCGGCTGCCCGGCGGCGCCGGCGGCCCGGGCGGACTCGGCGCGGGCGGCGGGTACGACGTCCCCGTCGACGACGGCGCGGACGACGTCTCGACCAGCGGACCCGGCGACCCCACCACCGAAGCGTTCCGCGACGTGCGCCCCGGCGACTGCCTGACGCTCTTCCACAACGGCGTCGACTGGAGCACCGACCTGCCCTGGAAGGCCGACTGCGAGGCGGACGAGGGGCTGATGGCCGTCACCGCCGTCGAGAGCTCGATCGAGGCCTGCCCGAACGGGCCGGGCGAGATGCACTGGCCGCACACCGCGCCCGGCGGCGAGCAGATCGTGCTCTGCCTGGACCGCCAGTTCCGCGTCGGCCACTGCATGCTCGCCGAGCAGGACGAGGACGGCGAGGAGGGCCGCATCGTCGACGGCAACCTGATGAGCCTGGTGGACTGCACCACCGACGCGGCGCCCGAGCCGTGGAACCAGGTCATGCACATCACCGGCGTGCTGCCGGCGCCGGAGGAGGTCACCTCGGGCGCGTGCGCGCGCAGCGAGAACGACGCGACCTCGTACTGGCACTGGACGGTCAACGGCGGCGAGACGCTGGTCTGCACCATGGTCTTCCGCGGCTGACGGGCCGCGGCCCGTCCCGGGCAGCGGCCGGGGGGGGGGGGGGGGGGGGGGGGGGGGGGGGGGGGGGGGGGGGGGGGGGGGGGGGGGGGGGGGGGGG
>NZ_JAAVJD010000176.1 GCF_012033735.1 Streptomyces lonarensis
GGGCGCCGCCGGGCCGAGCGCCGCCGGGGCCGGCGCCGACGAGGCGGGAGCGGGTACCGCCGGGTCGGGGTCCGACAGCGCGGGTGCCGACAGCGGGCGGCCGGGCGACCCGAGCACCCCGGAGGAGCAGCGGTGACCGGCTGGCTGCCCGCCCCCGCCGAGGAGCTGTTCGGGCCCGGCGCCGCCGCCTCCGAGGCGTACGGGACGCTGACGGTCGACGTCCCCGCCACCGCGTGGACGGCCGCCGCGACGACGGCGCGCGACCGGCTGGGGTGTGACTTCTTCGACTGGCTCAGCGCCGTGGACGAGCCCGGCACCGGCTTCCTCGTCTGCCTCCACCTCGTCGCACTCCCCGGCGCCCCCGCCGGCGGTGCCGCCGGGGGCCCGCCGCGCGCCCTGCTGCTGCGCACCACCGTGCCGCACGCGGCCCCCGAACTGGCGACACTGACCGAGCTGTTCGCCGGGGCCGCCTGGCACGAGCGGGAGACCCACGAGATGTTCGGCGTGCGGTTCACCGGCCACCCGGGCCTGGAACCGCTGCTGCTGCCCGACGGCTTCGAAGGGCACCCGCTGCGGAAGGACTTCGTGCTGGCGGCCCGCGTCGTGAAGGCGTGGCCCGGCGCCAAGGAGCCGGGCGAGGCCGGCGCGGGCGCCCCGCGCCGCCGCCAGATGCTGCCGCCCGGTGTGCCCGACCCCAACGAGTGGGGCCCGCTCAAGGGCACCCTGCCGGACGCCCCCGTCCGACGAGCCGCGCCCGCGCGCGGCGCCGCCCGGCGGCGCCCCGGCGGCCCCGACGCGCCGACCGGCACCACCACCGAACCGACCGGTACCGAGGCGGGCCCGCCCGGCGCGGCGCCGGAGAGCGCCGGGGGAACCCCCGACGCCGCCGCACCCCGCCGGCCGCGCCGCACCCGCTCGGCGAGCGACGGTTCGGCGAGCCAGCGGGCTGCGGGTGAGGCGTCGGGGGGCGTGCCGGAGGGTGCTCCGGGAGGTGAGCCGCGGCGACCGCGCCGGTCGCGGTCGGCCGGTGACGGTTCGGCGAGCCAGCGGGCTGCGGGTGAGGCGTCGGGCGGTGTGCCGGAGGGTGCTCCGGGAGGTGAGCCGCGGCGACCGCGCCGGTCGCGGTCGGCCGGTGACGGTTCGGCGAGCCAGCGGGCTGCCGGAACCGGTCCGGTCGCCCCCGTCGACGGGCCGTCGGTGCCCGGCCGCCGCAGCACCGACGCCCCCTGGCACGCCCCCGGGCCGGCGGAGCCCCCGAAGCCGGGCGCGGCGGATCAGGCGGCCGAAGCCGCCTCCACGACCGAGGCCGACCGCCCCGGCGAGGCCCCGGCGGCCGGCACCCCGGAATCGGGCGCGGCCGACCCGGGCGAGACCGCCGGTAGCACCGCCGACACCGCCGCCGATGGCATCGCCGCCGCCGACACCGCCGCCGCCGACACCGCCGCCGCCGACAGTGACGGCGACACCGACGGTGACACCGACGGCGACACCGACGGTGACACCGCCGAGGGCACCGCCGAGGGCACCGCCGACCGGCGCGAGGGGGACGGCTGATGGACCTGCTCGACGTGACGTTGCGCGTCGTCGCCGTACTGGTGGCCTTCCTCGTCCTGCCGCTCCTGGTCGGCCAGGCCGAGCACAAGGTCATGGCCCACATGCAGGGCCGGGTCGGCCCGATGCACGCCGGCGGCTTCCACGGATGGGCGCAACTCGTCGCCGACGGAGTGAAGTTCGCGCAGAAGGAGGACACCGTCCCGGCCGGTGCCGACCGGCGGATCTTCCAACTCGCCCCCGCCGTGGCCCTGGTGCCCTACTGCGTGGTGCTCGTCGCGATCCCGCTCGGCCCCGGTGGCCTCGTCGGCCAGGTCATCGACGCCGGTGTCTTCTTCGTGCTCGCGGTCCTCGGCATCGGCATCCTCGGCCAGCTGATGGGCGGTTGGGCCAGCAACAACAAGTACTCGCTGCTGGGCGGCATGCGCACGGCCGCACAGCTCATGGCCTACGAACTGCCGCTGATCCTCGCCGCGGCCTCCGTCGTGATGGCCGCCGGGACGCTCAGCCTCACCGGCATCCTCGACGGGTTCCAGTGGTGGTGGGTGCCCTGGCAGCTGGTCGGCGCCTTCGTCTTCTTCACGGCGGGCATCGCCGAGCTGCACCGGCCGCCGTTCGATGCGCCGATCGCCCCCGAGGAGATCGTGTTCGGTGCGTTCACGGAGTACTCCGGGCTGCGGTTCGCGCTCTTCCTGCTGGCGGAGTACGCGGGGATCGTCGTGATCTCCGCGCTGACCGCCGTCCTCTTCTTCGGCGGTTGGCACGGGCCGTTCCCCGACCAGCTGGGCTGGCTCTGGATGCTGCTCAAGACCGGCGCGCTGTGCTTCCTCGTCATCTGGGCGCGGGTCGCCTGGCCCCGGCTGCGCGCCGACCAGATCCAGAAGTTCGCCTGGACGGTCCTCGTTCCCCTGGCCCTGGCGCAGATCGCGCTGACCGGCGTCGTCAAGGTGGTGATCTCTTGAGCTTCGGCTCCGGGCTGGCGAAAGGGCTGGCCGTGACGTTCCGCGCGATGACCCGGCGTGCGGTGACCCAGCAGTACCCCGAGAACCTGCCCTCCCTGCCGCCGCGCACCCGCGGCGTCATCGGGCTGTTCGAGGAGAACTGCACCGTCTGCATGCTCTGCGCCCGCGAGTGCCCCGACTGGTGCATCTACATCGACTCCCACAAGGAGACGGCGCCGCCGGCCGCGCCGGGCGGGCGGGAGCGCAGCCGGAACGTGCTGGACCGGTTCGCCATCGACTTCTCGCTCTGCATGTACTGCGGCATCTGCGTGGAGGTCTGCCCCTTCGACGCGCTCTTCTGGTCGCCGGAGTTCGAGTACGCCGAGACCGACATCCGCGAACTGACGCACGAGCGCGAGAAGTTGCGCGAGTGGATGTGGACGGTCCCGGAACCGCCACCGCTCACCGAGGCGGCCGTCGAGGCCAAGGAGCTGACCGCCGCCCGCCGCGCCGCCGAACGCGCCGCGCAGGAGCAGGAGCAGGAGCAGGGCCAGGAGCAGGGCCGGGACCGGCCCGCCGGCGACGAGACGGGGGAGTCGCGGTGAGCGCCGGCGCGCTGCCGGTGCTGGCCGCCGTCGGCGAGAGCGGACGCAGCGTGCTCTCGCCCTCGGGCGTCGAGATCGTCTTCCTGCTGGTCGCCGTGGTCGTCCTCGGTGCTGCGATCCTCTGCGTCACCAGCCGCCACCTGGTCCACGCCGCGCTGTACCTCGTCGTCGCCCTCGGCGGCCTCGCCGTCGAGTACCTGCTGCTGACGGCCGAGTTCATCGCCTGGGTGCAGGTCCTCATCTACCTCGGCTCCGTGGTGGTCCTGCTGCTGTTCGGGCTGATGCTGACCCGTGCCCCCATCGGGCCGTCCCCCGACGCCGACTCGCGGAACAAGCCCGTCGCGCTGGTGGTGGCGCTGGCCGCCGCGGCGACACTCGTGACGCTCGTCGTGGACGCCTTCCGCACCACCTGGATCGACCTCTCCACGCCGCACGGCCGGTCCGACGCCCTCGGCGAGAGCCTGTTCCGCACCTGGGTGCTGCCGTTCGAGGCACTGTCGGTGCTGCTGCTCGCCGCCCTCGTCGGTGCCATCGTCATCTCGCGCGCCCGCCGCGACGACTCCGAGGAGGGCAGGCGCTGATGCACCTCGTCCATCCGGCCACCCTCGCCGTGCTGTTGTTCTGCGTCGGCCTCTACGGCGTGCTGGCCCGACGCAACACCGTGCTGGTGCTGATGTCGGTGGAGCTGATGCTGGCGGCCGTCAGCCTCAACCTCGTCGCCTTCGACGTGTGGTTGGCCGACGAACTCCACTCCGGCCAGGTCTTCACGCTGTTCCTGATCGCGCTCGCCGCCGCCGAGATCGGCATCGGCCTCGCCATCGTGCTGCTGGTGTACCGCCGCCGCGGCACCGTCGCCCTCGACCGGCTCCGCGCGCTGCGCGACGGGCCCGGCGCCGACGAGGCCGCCGAGGCGGCCGGGCCCACCGACGCGGCAGCGCGGCCCACCGCGATCGACGCCGCGCGCGGACAGGAGACCACCACCCCGTGACCACCACCACCGCGGCCGTCCTCGTCCCGCTGCTGCCGTTCGCCGCCGCCGCGCTGATACTCCTGACCGGCCGCGCCGCGCCCGGATTCGTGCGGCCGCTGGCCGTGCTGCCGACGCTGGCGGCCACCGCCCTCGCCGTGCTGGTCGCCGTCCGCCAGGGCGGTGACGCCCCGCTCACCGCGGCCACCGTCCTCACCCCCACCGGCGACCCGGCCCTGCCCGTCGAACTGGCGCTGCACCTCGACGGGTTCGCCGTCCTCGTCGCCGCGCTGGTCGCCGTCGTCGCCACGGCCGTCCAGCTCTACTCGACCGGCTACCTCCGCGACGACCCCCGCTACCCCTCCTACGCGGCGCTGGTCTCGCTCTTCACCGCCGCGATGCTGCTCGTCGTCTACACCGACGACCTGATCGTGCTGCTCGTCGGCTGGGAAGTCATGGGCATCTGCTCCTACTTCCTCGTCGGCCACTACTGGGAGCGCCCCGCCGCCCGCGCCGCCTCGCTCAAGGCGTTCCTGGTCACCAAGCTCGGCGACGTGCCGTTCCTCATCGGCATCCTCGTCCTCGCCTCCGAGGCCGGCACCTTCCGGATCAGCCACATCGTCAACGGACTCACCTCGTCCCTCGCCGACTTCGAGCTGGAGCGCCCCACCCTTGTCGCGCTGCTGCTGCTCGTCGGCGTCGCGGGTAAGTCCGCGCAGTTGCCGCTCCACACCTGGCTGCCCGGCGCCATGGCCGGCCCCACCCCGGTCTCCGCCCTCATCCACGCGGCGACCATGGTCGCCGCCGGTGTCTACGTCGTGGCCCGGCTGCTGCCGGTCTTCACCTCCTCCACCGCAGCGCTGCTGGTCCTCGCCGTCGTCGCCGCGCTCACCGCCGTCGGAGCGGCGATCGCCGCCCTCGCGCAGGACGACCTCAAACGGGTCCTCGCCTACTCCACCATCGGCCAACTCGGCCTCATGGCGGGCGCGCTGGCCGTCGGCAGCCGCGACGCCGCCGTCTTCCACCTGCTGACGCACGGTGCGTTCAAGGCGCTGCTGTTCCTCGCCGCCGGTGTGCTGATCACCGTCGCCGGCACCGGGTCCCTCGGCGTCATGGCCCGCACCCGTGACATAAAGCGCCGTGCCCCCGACGCGTTCTGGGCCATGACCATCGGCCTGCTCGCGCTCGCCGCGATCCCCCCGTTCTCCGGGTTCTTCTCCAAGGAGGCGATCCTGCACGCGGCGGAGACCGCGGCCCTGGACCCGGCAGGCGCCCCCGCGGGAGTGCCCGCCGCCGGGGCGTGGCTGGTGCTCGTCGCCACCCTGCTGACGGCGCTGCTCACCGCCGCCTACGCGACCCGGCTGTGGCTCATGGCCTTCCACGACCCGGTCTCCGCACGGCCGGAACCCCTGCCGCAGCCCCCGGCCGTCAGCGGCGTCACCACCCTCGTCCTCTGGCTGCTGGCCGTCCCCGCGCTGCTCATGGGGCTCGGCTACCGCTGGCTGCCGTCCTGGCTCGACGGCACCTCGCTCGCCCCCACGCTCGGCACCTCGGCCGTCGCCACCGGCGCCGCCGTCATCGGCGGCGTCGCGACCTGGGCCGCCTGGCGACGCCGCTACGAGATGGACGAACCGCCCGACCCCGGGCTGTCGCTGCTCGGCTCACGCTTCCACCGCGGCGCCGCCGCCGGGTTCCACCTCGACGCCGCGACCACCGCCCTCGCCGCCCGCCCCACCGAGGGCGCCGCCCGGCTCACCCGCTTCCTCGACCGTGCCGTGGTCGACACCTACGTCCGCGGGGCGGCCGCCCTGCCCGGGCTCCTCGGCCACCTCGTCCGACGGGCCCAGAACGGCAACGCCCAGACCTACCTCACCGTGCTGGTCGCCGCCGTCATCGTGCTGCTCGTGACCACCGCCCTCGCAAGCACCGGAGGCTGAGAGTCCCGTGCTCCCGCTCAACGACTCCGTGACGGCGCCGCTGCTGGCCGCCACCGTGGCCCTGCCCCTCCTCGCGGCGGTGGTCGTGCTCCTGCTGCCGCGCGGCCCCGGGTCCACCCGCACCGCCGGGCGGATCGGCACCGCCGTCACCGGCGCCGCCCTCGCCGGGACACTGCTGCTCGCGGCGGCCTTCGACCGCGACGCCGCCGGTGCGCCGCAGGCGGTGACGGACGTGGCGTGGGTCCCGGCGCTCGGCATCCGCCTCCACCTCGGGGTGGACGGCATCTCGCTGCCGCTGCTGGTCCTCACCGCGCTCCTGTGCTTCCTCTGCGCCGTGCACGTGCTGCGGCGCCCGCCCGCCGGGGAGGGCGGTGCGGGCCCGCGCGGCCTCGTCGCGCTGCTGCTGGTGCTGGAGACGGGCACCCTCGCCACCTTCGCCGCGCTCGACCTCATCCTGTTCTTCCTGGCGTTCGAGACCGTGCTGATCCCGATGTACTTCGTCATCAGCCGGTGGGGCGGCGCCGAACGGGCCACCGCCGCGTGGAAGTTCGTGCTGTACACCCTGCTGGGGTCCGTGGTGATGCTGCTGGGCTTCCTGCTGGTCGGGCTCCAGGCCGGCACCTTCGACATGGTGGTGCTCGCCGAGGCCCACGGCGACGGACTCAGCCGCACCACCCAGATCCTCGCCGTCCTCGCCATCGGCATCGGGCTGGCGGTGAAGACCCCGATGTGGCCGCTGCACAGCTGGCTCCCCGACGCCCACACCGCGGCCCCCACCGTCGGCTCCGTGCTCCTCGCCGGCGTCCTGCTGAAGCTCGGCACCTACGGTCTCGTCCGCATCGTGCTGCCGGTCGCCCCGGAGGGCATCCGCTTCTTCGCGCCCTACCTCGCCGCGTTCGCCGTGACCGGCATCATCTACGGGTCGCTCGCCTGCCTCGCCCTGGTGCGCTCCGGCGCCGGCGGTGACCTCAAGCGCCTCATCGCCTACTCGTCGGTGGGCCACATGGGGTTCGTGCTGCTCGGCATCGCCACCCTCACGCCGACCGGCGTCAACGGCGCGCTCTTCGCCAACATCGCCCACGGCGTGATCACCGCCCTGCTGTTCCTCGTGGCCGGCGCGGTCAAGGAGCGCACCGGCACCACCGACCTCGACCGCCTCGCCGCCCACGGCGGAGGGGCCCGGCTCTACGGACGGACGCCCCGGCTCGGGGCGCTCCTCGCCTTCACCGCCGTCGCCTCCCTCGGCCTCCCCGGGCTCGCGGGCTTCTGGGGTGAACTCCTCGCGATGCTCGGGGCGTTCAACCCCGCCGAAGGGCTCAACCGCCCGGTGTTCGTCGTCTGCCTCGCGATCGCCGGCCTCGGCACGCTCCTCACGGCCGCCTACCTCCTCCAGGTCGTCCGCCGCGTCTGCGCGGGCTCGCCGCCCACCCCCGGGGCGGGGGCAGGACGTCCGGACGTCCCCACCGGCGCGCACGGCGCCACCCCGGCCGCCCCCGGCGACGCCGACGGAACGGGCGCCGACACGGGGGACGCGGGCGGCACAGCCACAGGCACAGCCACAGCCACAGGCACAGCCACAGCCACAGGCACAGCCACAGCCACAGGCACAGTCGACGCGGCCGGCGCCGCTGCCGTCAGGGCGCAGCGCACCGTCACCGCCACGGCGACCGCCGCGCCACCGGCGGAAGCGGCCCGGCAACCGGAACTGCCCGACCTCCACCGGGACGAGTCGGCGCTCTTTCTGCCGCTCGCCGCCCTCACCCTGCTGATCGGCCTCTGGCCCGCGCTGCTGCTGCGGCTGACCGACCCCGCCGTGCAGCTCCTGCTGGAAGGAGTCGGCCGATGAGCCTCGTCCAGACCATCGACTGGATCGCCCTCGCCCCGCCCACTGTCGTCGCCGTCACCGCCGTCGCGGTGCTCCTCACCGACCTCTTCCTCCCCGAGGCGCGCAAGCGGCACCTGGGGACCATCGCGGCCGCCGGGCTCGCCCTCGCGCTGCTGACCCTGCTGCCGCTCCACCGGGGGGACCGCACCAGCTTCTGCCTGGCCGACCGGCCCGACGTCTGCTCCTACAGCGCCGACACCTTCGCCGTCGTCATCCAACTCATCGTCCTCGGCGGTGCGTTGATCGCGGCACTCCTCACCCTCCCGGAGCTGACGCGGCAGCGGGGCGACGACGCCGCCGGCGCGCTGCCGCGCGGCGAGTTCTGGTTCCTGCTGCTGGCCTCCGCCTCCGGCGCCGCTCTCCTCCCCGCCGCCCGGGACCTCGCCACCCTCGTCCTCGCCATGGAGGTCACCACCCTCCCGGCCTACGCCCTCGTCGCGCTGCGCCGCGGCGACCGGCTCGGGCCGGAGGCGGCGCTCAAGTTCTTCCTCACCTCGGTCGTCGCGACCGCCGTCACGCTGCTCGGCATCAGCTTCGTCTACGCGGGCTCCGGCAGCCTCTTCCTCGGCGGCATCGCCGACGGGCTGGCGGCCGCCGACCCCGCGCTCGACGCGTTGATCCGCGCCGGGGTCGTCCTGACCCTCGTCGGATTCGCCTTCAAGACGGCCGCCGTCCCCTTCCACTTCTGGGTACCGGACACCTACCTCGGCGCCCCGCTGCCCGTCGCCGCCTATTTGTCGGTGGTCAGCAAGACCGCCGGTCTCGCCGGGCTGGTCCTCGTCACCTCCGTCGCCTTCGCCGGCCTCGGCAGCGTCTGGGGCCCGGTCCTCGCCGTGCTCGCCGCCCTCACCATGACCGCCGGCAACGTCGCCGCGCTCCGCACCCGACCCGACCGCGACCGCAGCACGGTCCGCTTGCTCGCCTGGTCCTCGGTCGCACAGGCCGGCTACCTGCTCGTCCCGCTCGCCGCCGCCGGCTACGCCCGGGACGCCGACGCCCGGTCGGCGGCGATCGGCGCGACCGTCGCCTACGCGGTCATGTACGCGGTGGTGAACCTCGGCACGTTCGCCGTCGCCGCCCACGTGGCGGAGCGTGCCGGCCGCCACCGGCTGACCGACCACCGCGGCTTGCACGACCGGAACCCGCTGACGGCGCTCGCCCTCGGCTTCTTCCTGCTGTGCCTGGCCGGGCTGCCGCCGGGGATCGCCGGCCTCTTCGCGAAGATCGCGGTGATCCGCTCCGCCGTCCAGGAGGAACTGGCCGTGCTGGCCGTGGTGGCGGCGGTCAACGTCGTCATCGCCCTCGTCTACTACCTGCGGTGGGCGGCGCTGCTCTTCCGCCCGGCCGCGCCGGGGCCGGACGCCGCCCTTCCTGCGGCGGTCTCTACGGTCGGCGGCACTGCCGCATCAGCCGACGCAGCCGGGCCGGTCGGACCAGCCGGATCAGCCGGGTCGGTCGAACCAGGGGAGCCGGGGGAGCCCGGCGAGCCCGAGGCGGATACCGCCTCGGCGCCTGCCGCAGCCGCGGCGGGCCGCGGCCCGCGGCCTGCCGCGCCGGTCGCCGTCGCAATCGCTGTCACCGCGCTACTGGCCCTGGCCCTCTCCGTCGCGCCCCAGCTGATGCTCGGCCTGACGAGTGCCGGCACCTTCTTCTGACGCACCCCTGCCGGGCCGGAGGCACGCCGCCCCGGGGTCACCCTTTCGGGCGATCACCAGGGCAGCCACCGTGGGCACTCTGCGGCCGAACCGCCCGTGGGGGCAGTCCTGCTGAGGTGATGTCCGCGTAACCCTCGCCGGGTGGCAGCGCTGCTAGGTTGCCGTCCACGTTCGGCCGGGTGCGCCGCGCAGCGGGCCCCGGCCCCCGCGTCCCCGGCTCGAAGGGAACTCCACCCATGGCTCAGCCGCCCCACGAATCCGCCGACTCCGCACCGTCCGGCAACCCCCCGCCGCCCCAGGCGCCCGACGCCACGACCGGAGGCCGCCGCCCGATCCCCCTCCTCAGCCGTCGCGGGCTGATGGCCGCCGTCGGCCTGGCCGCGGCCACCACCGCCACCCCGACCGTCGTCGCGGCGGCCGGCCGGGACCACGGCGGTGTCGGCCCCGGCACCCCCACCGGTCGGCCCCGGAACGGAACCGTCGAACGGTCCTTCCCCGAGACCCGCAGCGGCGAGCCCACCGACGCGACCGCCGCAGCCCTGGCGTTCTCCGCCGGATGGATCGTCGCCCGCTGGGACGGCTCGGCCGAGGGCGGCCGCGTGCGGTTCAGCACGCCGGAGGGCGACGGCGCCTGGAGCGCGCTCCCCGCGACCTGCTCCTCCGCCAACGGCGGCGCCCGCCTCATCGCCGCCGACGGCGCCACGGGCTACCGGGTCCAGCCGCCCGCGGGCGCACGGAACCTCCGGACCCGGGCCCTCGACACCACCGGAGGCCCGCGCCGCCGGGCGCGCGTGCCCGAGGAGCACCCCCGGCTGCGCGGCATCTCCTACCTCTCCCGAGCCGAATGGGGCGCGGACGAGTCCAAGCGGTTCCGTCCGAACGGCGCGGAGATCATGCCCCCGGCGTTCTACCCGCTCCAGACGATCACCCTCCACCACACCGACACCGCCAACAACGCCCCCGATCCGGCGGCCGTCGTCCGCGCCATCTACGACGTCCACGCCGTCGACAACGGCTGGGGCGACATCGGCTACCAGTTCCTCGTCGACGAGGCGGGCCGGATCTACGAGGGCCGCTGGTCCGGTGCTGCCGGAATGCCCGGCCACGACGCCCGGGGGAACATGGTCACCGCCGCCCACGTCGGCGGCGCCAACTCCGGCAACCTCGGCATCGCGCTGCTGGGCAACCTGACAGGGCGCCCGCCCACCGAGGCCGCCCGGACCGCGCTGACCGAGCTGTGCACCGCCCTGGCCCGGCTCCACGGGCTGGACCCGCTGGCGCGCATCCGGTTCGTGAACCCGGTCGACGGCAGCACGCGCGAGGTGCAGAGCATCAGCGGCCACCGCGACTGGATGGCGACCGAGTGCCCGGGCGACGTCATGTACGCCGAACTCGCCGCCCTGCGCAGCGGCGTCGCCGCCGCCGGACGCTGAACCCTCCCCGCGCGCCGTCCCGCTCCACCGCGCCGCGCCGGCCCACGGGCAGCGGCGGCG
>NZ_JAAVJD010000177.1 GCF_012033735.1 Streptomyces lonarensis
GGCGTCCGGCGTGTGCGGCAGGCCGCGCTGCGGCGCGGGCGAGGCCGCCACGGCTCACCGCGGCGGGGCCCGCCGGTGGACGGCGGGCGTGATGGCGACGCTGTGCGAGCCGCGGGCGACGCGCGGTGTCGACGAGCGCCGACTGTCACGTTCGGTGACGACGGCGGGGCGGTAGGTCCCGGCGGACGGCAGTCCGCAGTGCGGACGCGGCGGATCTCACACCCGGCGCGTCCGGGGGCGCTCCGATGCGGCGAACCGGCGGTGCGACACCGCGCGTGCGCCGTCGTGCGCCCCGCGATCGGTTCTTGTCCCGCTCTCGCCACACAAACGTTGAACTGCGATGATCTGCTCAACGGCGCGGCTTCGGCGACCGGGTTCCGGGCGGGTTCCGGGGTCGGGCTCGTCCGGGTTCCGCCGGGTCCGGGGACGGCGCACCGGTGTTCGGCCCCGGCGGCCACCACGTACCGTAGAGATGCCTCGGGCCGATGGCCGAAAGGCGACCGTCGGGGTTCGGTGAACTCCGGAGCGACACTCAAGGAGACCTGCTGTGACCGGGATCAAGACGTCCGGCGAGAAGAAGATGATGCTCTTCTCCGGCCGCGCTCACCCCGAGCTGGCGAAGGAGGTCGCGGACGCCCTCGGAGTGCAGCTGGTACCGACCACCGCCCGGACCTTCGCCGACGGCGAGATCTACGTCCGCTACAAGGAGTCGGTCCGCGGCGCGGACTGCTTCCTCATCCAGAGCCACACCGCGCCGGTCAACACCTGGATCATGGAGCAGCTGATCATGATCGACGCGATGAAGCGCGCGTCGGCCCGGTCGATCTCCGTGGTCATCCCCTATTACGGCTACGCGCGGCAGGACAAGAAGCACCGCGGGCGCGAGCCCATCTCCGCGCGGCTGATGGCGGACCTGCTCACCGCCGCCGGCGCGGACCGCATCCTCGCCGTGGACCTCCACGCCGACCAGGTGCAGGGCTACTTCAACGGCCCCGTCGACCACCTCCAGGCGCTGCCGCTGCTCGCGGACTACATCGGCGACCGGGTGGACCGCGACAAGCTGACCATCGTCTCGCCGGACGCCGGCCGGGTCCGGGTCGCCGACCGCTGGTGCGACCGGCTCAACGCGCCGCTGGCCATCGTCCACAAGCGCCGCGACCCCGACGTCGCCAACCAGGTCTCCGTGCACGAGGTCGTCGGCAACGTCCGCGACCGGGTGTGCGTGCTGGTGGACGACATGGTGGACACCGGTGGCACGATCTGCGCGGCGGCCGACGCCCTGTACGCCAACGGCGCCGCCGACGTCATCGTCACCGCGACCCACGGCATCCTCTCCGACCCGGCGCCGGACCGGCTGAAGAACTCCCGCGTCTCGGAGTTCGTCTTCACCGACTCGCTGCCCACCCCGAGCCGGCTCGGCATGGAGAAGATCACCGTGCTGCCGCTGGCGCCGACCATCGCCCGCGCCATCCGCGAGGTCTTCGAGGACGGCTCGGTCACCAGCCTGTTCGAGGACCACTAGGGCACCGGGCCCCGGGCGTCAGGACACCGGGGCCCGGGGCCTCAGGACCAGGCGTCCCCGGCGGCCCGACCGCCCGGCCCGTGACGGGACGGGTCGGCCGGGCCGCCGTCCGCCCGCCCGACCGACCCGTCCGTCCCGCGGGTGCCGGCCGCTGCCCGGTGCCCGGTTTCCCTCCGGGCGCGCCGCCCCGCTAGACTGCCCGGCGATGCTCGGCGAGGGAGGCCGTCGCAGGTGCCGCGAGGTACCGCACGGCCGTCCGTTATCGACGCGCTCCTCTGATGCGGCAGGCCCTGAGCGGGCCCGGTCACCGCGGATGGTGTGCGCCGGACGCCCGGGCGCACCCCGGTTCGTCCGGCAGACCCACCCATCCCTTCGCACGAGGAGCGCCACCATGGCCGACGTGACTATCCCCGCCCAGCCCCGCACCGAGTTCGGCAAGGGCGCCGCCCGCCGCAACCGCGCCGCCGACCGCATCCCGGGCGTCGTCTACGGCCACGGTGCCGACCCGCTGCACATCACGCTGCCGGCCTACGACCTGATGATGGCGCTGAAGACCCCCAACGTCCTGATCGACCTGGACATCGAGGGCGGCAAGAACCAGCTCGTCATCCCCAAGGCCGTCCAGCGTGAGGCCCTCCGCAACAAGCTGGTCCACATCGACCTGCTCGTCGTGAAGAAGGGCGAGAAGGTCACCGTCGAGGTGCCGGTCGAGGTCTCCGGCGACCTGGCCCCCGGCCAGCACCTGCTGGAGCACAACCTCACCACCCTGTCGGTCGAGGCCGAGGCCACCCACCTGCCCGAGTCCGTCTCGGTCTCCGTCGAGGGTCTCGCCACCGGCGACCAGGTCCTCGCCAAGGACGTGAAGCTCGCCAAGGGCATCACCCTCGTCACCGAGGAGGAGACCGTGGTCGTCCAGGTCGTCGCCCCGCAGGCCGAGGAGCCCGCGGCCGACGCCGAGGGCACCGAGGACGGCGAGGAGAACGGCGCGGCCTGACCGCCGCCCCACCCCTCTTCCCGGACGGCCGGGGCCCGGCTGGGCCCCGGCCGTCCGGTCGTGAGCCGCCACGCCGGCGGTGGAGCACCGGGTCACGACGACGCGGCGCCGCAGCACAGCACGTGACCGCCGAGAGCGAGGAACCAGGTGAGCGAGACAGTGGAGAACGGCCCGTGGCTGGTGGCCGGGCTGGGGAACCCGGGGCCGGGCTACGCCGGCAACCGGCACAACGTGGGCTTCATGGTCGCCGACCTGCTCGCGCAGCGGACGGGCGCCCGGTTCGCGGTGCACCGCTCCCGCGCCATGGTGGCCGAGGGCCGGCTGGGCCCGCCCGGTCCGGACAGCCGGCGGATCGTGCTGGCCAAGCCGATGAGCTACATGAACCTCTCGGGCGGTCCGGTCAACGCCGTCTGCGGCTACCAGAAGATCCCGCTGGAGCGGGTCGTCGTCATCCATGACGAGCTGGACATCGACTACGGCGTGTTGCGTCTGAAGCGCGGCGGCGGCGACAACGGGCACAACGGGCTGAAGTCGCTGACCTCGACCATCGGACGCGACTACTACCGCGTCCGGTTCGGCGTCGGTCGTCCTCCCGGGCGCATGGAGGTCTCCGACTACGTGCTCAAGGACTTCTCCTCCACCGAGCGCAAGGAACTCGACTACTTCGTCGACCGCGCCGCCGACGCCGTGGAGGCGCTGATCACCGACGGCCTGGAACGCGCGCAGTCCACCTTCAACAGCTGAACCGGCGGCCGCCGCCTGCGGCCGCGGGCGCCCCGGCAGGGGATCGCCCGGGGCGGTGAGGGCGCGCAACCAGCCGTCACGCAGGGCCTCTTGACCCGGGACCGGCGGTGCCGAAGTATGCGGCCATGCCGGTCATCGCCACCGCCCCGCCCGGCGCGGTGCGGCACCGCCCCCGCGCCCGTCCGCGGCGCGCCCTCGGCGCGTGCCGCGTCGTCGGATCGTCCCTGGTGGTCACCCTGCTGGTCGTCTCCGGGGCCTGGGCGTCCTGGGGGACGGTGCAGTACTCGCTGTACGCGAAGGAGGTCACCCGGGGCACGATGACGGTGGACCGCTGCGGTCCCCGCTCGTGCACCGGTCCGTTCGTGCCGCGGTCGCCGCTCGGCGAGGCCCATCCGTCGGTCGAGCTGGAGCAGCGCGCCGGCCGTGTCGAGGGCGACCGGGTCGCGGTGGCGCTGCGCCCCGAGACCGCGCAGGTGGTGCGGACCGGGCTGGCGGGCTTCCTCTACGGCTGGCTGCCGCTGGCCGGTGCGCTGCTGCTGGCCTCGGTGATCGTCGCGGGCGGCCTCCGACTCCCCCGCCCCGGCCTCGCCGTCGCCGCGACCGGCGTCGCCCTGATCACCGCCACCTTCCTGACCGCCGCGACCTGATCGCCGCCTCCCTCGCCGAGCCGGACGGGACCGCACCGTCCGCCGCACATCTGACCGACCTCGGGGTCCTGCCGTCGACACCCCGTCGACACCTCGGGGCGAGGGAGCCGGAGCCGATCATGACCACGAACCACCCCCGCGCGGATGCCGCGGGCACCTGGCAGCTGGGCGACCTGACCGTCAACCGACTCGGGCTGGGAGCGATGCGGTTGACGGGGAGCGCGCCGTTCCACGCCGGGGTGCCGCGCGACCGCTCGCAGGCGATCGCGGTCCTCCGCCGCGCGGTGGAGCTGGGCGTCGACCACATCGACACCGCGGCGTTCTACTTCTCGCGCCTGCGTTCCGCCAACGAACTGATCAACAGCGCCCTCGCGCCCTATCCGGACGGCCTGGTGATCGCCACCAAGGTGGGCCCCTCCCGGGACTCCAGCGGCGGCTGGGCGGAGCCGGCGCGACCGGACGAACTGCGCGGCCACGTCGAGGAGAACCTGCGGCAGCTCGGACGCGATCACCTCGACCTGGTCAACCTCCGCCTGATGAGGCGGAGTTCCGCGAATCTCGCCGAGTACTTCGGCGCCCTCGCGGAGCTGCGGGACGCCGGGCTGGTGCGGCACCTCGGTCTGTCCGCCGCCCGGCCCGAGCACCTCACCGAAGCGCGGCGCATCGCGCCGGTGGTGTGCGTGCAGAACCGCTGGGGCGTCGACGCGGCCGCCGACGACGGGATGGTCCGGGCCTGCGCGGCGGACGGGACCGCGTTCGTCCCGTTCTACTCGGTGGCGGGTGAGGGCGGCGAGGCGGGTCACGGCGCTGCGCAGGACGCACGGCTGCGGGAGGTGGTCCGCGCCCACGGCGCGTCCGTCGCCCAGATCCGGCTGGCATGGACCCTGCACCAGGGCGACCACGTGCTGGCCATTCCGGGGACGGGCGACCCGGCGCACGTGACGGAGAACGTCGCGGCCGGCGCGATCCGCCTGACCCGGGAGGAGCTACGCTCGCTCGACGCGATCCGCCGGCCCGCGTCCTGACCGCGCGGCCGCCCCCGTCCCGGCGCGGCGGGACGGGGGCGGTCGGGGCGCCGGTCGGGTGTCCCGGTCAGGGGCGGCCCCAGTAGTCGAAGACTGTCTCGGCGATGTCGATGTTCTCCAGGTAGGCGCCGCGCACCGGGTCCTCGTGGCGGGCGTACTGCTCGATGCGGGTGGCGCCGACGCCCTTGGCGTAGACCGGGACGAGCGCGTTGGTGTGACCGCCGGTGTGCCAGGTGGCGCGGGGCAGCTTGCCCTTCTCGCCCTGGATCGGCTTCCACCCCGGGTCGGCGTCGGTGCTGGTGAGGTAGCCGGTCTCGTGGTCGGCGGTGACGACGACGAGGGTCTCGGCCCAGTTGCTCTCGCGCTCCACCCAGTCGACGACGGTCTCGATGGTGCGGTTGAAGGAGATCTGCTCCTCGATCTGGCGGTTCAGCTCGTTGGCGTGGCTGGCCCAGTCGATGGCGCCGCCCTCCACCATGAGGAACATGCCCTCCTCGGAGGCGTTGTCGAGGATGTTGAGCGCGGCGGAGGCCATCTCGTCGAGCCGGGGGACGCCGGTGTTCTTCGGCGCGGTGAACGGTTCCGCCCCGGCGACCGGCGTGCCGTCGGCGGCGCGGTCCGGGCCGCTGCGGTCGTACTGGAGGGTCGCGGCGACCTGCGGCATGCCGAAGACGTGCGCGGGGGTGTCCGTGGCGGTGGCGAGCGCGGCGAACTCCTCCGGCGTCTCCACCAGCTCGAACTGGGTCTCGCCGCCGGAGAGGGCGTTCCACTCCGCCTCGGCGAGGTACTGGTAGGTCGGCTCGTCGCGCCGCTGGGCGTTGCCGTCGTACCAGGGGTGGCCGCCGCCCATGACGACGTTGATCTCGTGCTCCCACAGCATCTCGCGGGCGATGGAGTGGTAGTTGTTCCGGTGCTCGTTGTGGGCGACGAAGCTGGCGGGGGTGGCGTGGGTGAACGGCACGCTGGTGACGACGCCGCTGGCCTTGCCGAGCTCCTGTGCCCGCTCGGTCAGGTTGCGCACCGGCTTGCGGTCGGGGTCGACACCGATGGCGGCGTTGTAGGTGCGGACCCCGGTGGCCAGGGCGGTGGCGGTGGCGGCGGAGTCGGGCCGGTTCTGCATCGGGCCCCGGAAGCTGCCCCACTCGACCGCCGGGTCGTAGCCGGCGCCGTGCTGGTAGGTGGCGGCGGCGACGCCGACCGGGAAGTGCTGGTAGATCTGGGTGGCCCGGCCGGGCTGCCGGGTGACGTCGCCGGCGCCGGGCTCGACGTCGACCTGGTGGTAGCTCACCCCGTGCTCGTAGAGGCTGGCGGTGTCCACCTGGTTGAAGCCCATGCCGTCGCCGATGAGGAAGATGACGTTCTTCGGTCCGAAGTCCGCCGGTGCGGCGCCGTCGCGCGACCCGTCGGTTGCGGTGTCGCCGACCGGCTCGGGGGCCGGGGCGTCGACCGGGCCGGTGCCGCCCGCGAGGGAGGCGGGCGCGGCGAGGGTGAGCGCGAGAGCGGCAGTCGCGGTCCCTGCGGCCAGCCGGCTGGTCCATGTCAGGTGCACTGGGCTGTCCTCCTGCGGTGGGGGAGGTACCAGGGGGCACTCCTGGTACTGACGCCCCATCATGGAGTGACGACGCGGGACGTCAACCGCTCCTCGCCGCCGACCGTCGCGATACCGCCCCGTCGGGCGAGGTGCTCCGGCCGCGCCGCCGTGCCGGCTGCCACGCGGTCAGCCGCGGCCCCACAGCGAGAGGACGGCGCGCGGGATGTCGATGTTCTCCAGGTAGGCGCCGCGTACCGGGTCCCGGCCGGTGGCCGCGGCCTCGACGCGCTCCGCTCCGGCGCCGCGGGCGTAGAGCGGAACCAGCGAGTTGGTGTGGTCGGTGGAGTGCCAGGAGACGGCGGGAAGTTCACCCTGTTCACCGGTGAGGGGGCGCCAGCCGGGGTCGGCGCCGTCGCCGTTGAGGTAGCCCGTCTCGTGGTCGGCGGTGACGACGACCAGCGTCTCCTCCCAGCTGCTCTCGCGCTCCACCCATTCCGTGACGGCGGCGACGGTGTCATCGAAGGCGATCTGCTCCTCGATGAGCCGGTTGAGGTCGTTGGCGTGGCCGGCCCAGTCGATGGCGCCGCCCTCCACCATGAGGAACATGCCCTCGTCGGAGGCGTTGCCCAGCACGTTCAGCGCCGCCTCGGTCATCTCGCGGAGGGTGGGGACCTCCTCGTTGACGGGCGCGGCGTACGGCTGTGCGCCGGCGACCGGCTTGCCGGCGTCGGTGCGGTCGGGGCCGGACCGCTCGTACTGGAGGGTGGCGGCGACGGGCGCGAGGCCGAGGACGCGCTGCGGGGTCGTCGCGGCGGTGGCGAGGTCGCGGAAGCCGTCGCGGCTGTTGACGAAGGTGAAGGGGGTCTCCCCGTCGACCAGCGCGCGGTGGTCCTCGGCGGAGAGGTAGGTGTGGTCGGGCTCCGGCAGCGGTCGGCCGTCGACGTCCCGGTCGGGGTCGCCGGCGCCCATGACGACGTCGATCTCGCTGTCGTTGATCATCTCGCGGGCGATGGCGTGGTAGTCGCCGCGCCCGTCCTGGTGGACGACGAACCCGGCGGGGGTCGCGTGGCTGAAGGGGACGGAGGTGACGACGCCGGTCGCCCTGCCCTGGGCCGCGGCGTGCTCGGTGAGGTTGGGGAGGGCGTTGCCCTGGGCGTCGGTGCCGAGCCTGCCGTTGTCGGTCCGTTCCCCGGTGGCGAGCGCGGTGGCCGCGGCCGCGGAGTCGGTGAACCCCTCGGTGACGGCGGGGAAGCTGTCCCAGACGGCCTGCGGGTCGTAGCCGCCGCCGCGCGGGTAGGTCGCGACCGAGGCCGCCACGGGGAACTCCTGGTAGACGGTGGACGCCTGGGCCGGGGAGCGCTCGACATCGGCGGCGCCGGGTTCGACGGTGACCTGGCCGAAGGTGGTGCCGTCGCGGTACAGGGAGGCGGCGTCGATCTGCTGGTAGCCCATGCCGTCGCCGATGAGGACGATGACGTTGCGGGGGCCTGCCGCGGCGGCGGTCTCCTCGTCGTCGCTGCCGGTGGCGGCGATCAGCGCCATCGCCAGGGCGATGGCGGCCGTGACGGCGCCGGCCCGCCCCGGTCCGGTGACGTGTGTTGCCCGTGAGATGTGCACCGCGGTGCCTCCTCGCACTGCCGGGGCGCCGGTCCCGCGCCCGCCCTGTTCCTGCCCGGTGGGACCAGGGTGCGACCGGGCGGTGACGCCCGGGGGTACGACACCCGTGGCGGCGGCGAAGACCACCGGTCCGGTATCCGCCGCCCACCCGGACGGCCGGGCGCACGGCGGCGGTGCGCACCACCCGGTGCGGGCGCCGGGGCGGGGGCGCGCGCGGGCGGCCGGTCCGGACCAGCAGGCCCGTATCTCCGGCCTCGGCCGGGGCCCGCGCCGGAGATGCCGGGGCGCGGGGCAGGGAAGGGGCCGGGCCCGCCGCGGGGGCGGCCGCGATGGCCGCCCCCGGGCTGCGCTCCCACGCGGAGGGGAGCCGCACCGGCGACTGGTGGACGCCGGAGAAATGCTCAGCTCACGGAGAGCACCAGCTTGCCGCGGGTGCGGCCGTTCTGCTGGTCGCGCCAGGCGTCGGCCGCCTCGGCGAGCGGGTAGACCCGCTCGACCGGCACCGTGAGACGGCCCGCGTCCGCGAGGTCCGCCAGGGCGGTCAGCTCGACCGGGTTCGGCCGCACCCAGATGGCGTGCCCGCCGAGTTCCACGGCGCGGCCGTCCACCACGGACACCAGCCGGGACGTCTCGCCCAGCAGCTCCGCCGAATCGTCGGCCACCCCGCCGACGAAGTCGAGGGCGACGTCCACACCGCCCGGCGCCAGGTCCCTGACGCGTCCGACCAGCCCGTCTCCGTAGGTCACCGGCTCGGCACCCAGCTCCCGCAGGAAGGCGTGGTTGCGCTCGCTGGCGGTGCCGATCACCCGGGCGCCGCGCGCCACGGCGATCTGGACCGCGAGACTGCCGACACCGCCGGCGGCGGCGTGCACCAGCACGGTGTCGCCCTCGGAGGTCCGCGCCCGGTCGAGTGCCTGAAGCGCCGTCAGGCCCGCGAGGGGGAGCCCGGCCGCCTGCTCCCAGCTGAGCGCCGCGGGCTTGCGCGCGATGTGCCGCACGCCGGCCGACACCAGCTCGGCGTAGGTGCCGTGCTGGACGTAGTCCTTGCGGGCGTAGCCGAGAACCTCGTCACCGACCGCGTACTCGGGGGTGTCCATCCCGACGGCCTCGACGACACCGGCCACGTCCCACCCCGGAATGACCGGGAAGTAGGTCTGCATGAGCGGGTCGAGGCCCCCGCCGGCGAGCTTCCAGTCGACCGGGTTGATCCCGGCCGCCTTCACCCGGATCAGTACCTCGCCCGGCCCGACCTTCGGGTCCGGGACGTCCGTCAGTCGCAGGTTCTCCGGTCCGCCGTACTCCTGATACGTGATTGCTCTCATGGGCTGCGCAACGAGCCGGCGGGCCTGTGCATTCCGACGGCCGACCGATGCCGGTCGACCGGCCACCCGAACAGCGGCACCCCCGGGCACCCCGCGGCCGGTCCTAGCCAGGGGCGGGCTCTGACCTTCGCTCGGCGGCGTGTGCAGGTCAGGCCGCGCAGCTCCGCCGCGGGGAGTCCAGGTAGCGCCAGGTGTCGGGGCCGACGTGGCCGTCCACGTCGATGCCCGAGCACCGTTGCACGGCCCGCACCGCGGTGTCGGTCCGCGGACCGAAGATGCCGTCCTCGTCGAGGCTGTTGCCGTAGTTGTGGTTCAGCAGGCACTGGATCTGCCGCACGCTCTGGCCGGCCATGCCCTCGGCCCAGACCCTGGCGCGGTCCGAGCTGTGGGAGCAGTTGTCCCGTCCGGGCTGTCCGGGAGCGGGGGGCGGCGGGGGATCGTTGCGGGGCGGCGCAGGCGAGGTGGGGGCCGGCGCCTCGGGGGCGGGCGGGGCCGCGTCACCGCCGCCCGGGGGCGGCACCGGGGCGTCGCCGCCGCTGCCGCCGCTGCCGTCCGGCGCCTGGTCGTCGCTGTCCTCCTCGGTGCCGTCACCCGCGTCGGAGGCGCCGTCCTCCGGCTCGCCGTCGCCGCTCTCCTCCTCTTCCCCGTCCGGTTCGGGGGAGGGCGGCGACAGCGACTCGTCAGCCTCGGGCCCCGGCTCGCCGTCCTCGACGGGTTCGTCGACCGGTGCCGGGGGAGGGTCCTTCGGCGCCGGGTCAACTGTGTGGCGGCTCTCGGAGGCGTTGTCGCCGCCGAGGCCGGCGAGAGCGTAGCCGCCCCCGACGAGGGCGAGCACGGCGGCGACCGCGGCGGCCGTCACGCCGGCGACCCGTGTGCGGCGTCGACCTCCCCCGCGGCGCTCGCCGGCGGCGGTGAGGCCGGGGAGCGCGGCGACGCTGCCGGTGCCGGACGGGAACCCCGACGCGGGACCGTCCCCCGGGGGCACGGTGGCGGGCGCGGACCGGCCCGGGACGTCGCCCGGGTGCGGGGGAGTGGGAGTGGTGCCGAGCGCCGCCGGCGGGACGGGCACGAACCCTGTCGGGACGCCGAACGGCGCGGCTGCCGCAGGCCCGACCACGGGCGGGCCGGCCGCCGTCGCCGGACGGTCCGCCTCCGCCTCCGAGCGCCGGCCCGACACCCCGGCCGCACCGGACGTGCCGGGCGTGCCCGTGACACCGGCCCTACCCGCGTCCGGGGGCGCGGCGGCCGCCGACTGCTCCGGTGACATCCCGCCCGCCGCCGCGCTCCCGTCGCCGTCCGACGCCTCGGCACCGGTCGCGCCCTCGGCCTGCTGCCGGGGCGTTACCGCGGCTCCGGCGCCCGCCGCTCCGGCGCCCGCCGCTTCGGCGGCCCCGCCGACCGGCGGGGTGAGGCCGCCGCCCGCAACGGCGTGGTCGCAGCCCGCGCCCGCGGAGTCCGCGGTCGGCGC